>CAZXHR010000201.1:0-7541 GCA_964640465.1 uncultured Opitutaceae bacterium | reverse complement strand
CCGCCGGGCACAACCGCTGTACGTTTACGCCTGCGCCGGCTGCGCCTTGTCGCGGTTCCAGCCGCGGTGGCTGATGTCGAGCCACAGGTTGTAGATCGCCACGAACGAGGGGAAGAGGTTACCTAGGATGCCCACCGAGTCGTTCTTGCCCCACACGAAGTAGGAGAGCGTCATCAGGCTACCGACCACGCTCATGTACCAGAAAAGCCGTGGCACGACCACGCGGCCCGCCCGCCGCGCCGCCCACCATTGCACGAACCAGCGCCCTGCGAACATCGTCGTGCCCACGTAGCCCACCAGCTTCCACGCCGTGATGGTCACCATCGTGCCGAAGAGCGAACCGCTGAATAAAACCTCGTTCATCGCCACGCAGCTAGCAGCACCCGCCGCCTCTGGCATGCAAAATCGTCTCTGGCACGCCCCGACACCTCCCCGCCCCGGTGGAAATGTGTGCCGCGACGTGACGGCGCCGCCGCCTCCACTATCTTCCGCATCGCATGAGCGCCCGCACCCTCCTCGCCACGGACCGAGCCGGATACCTCTCCCTCGACGCCGCCACCCAATTCTCGGACAGCGGCATCGTCAGCCGGACCCTGCTCGATGCCGGTCGCACCCGTGTGGTGCTCTTCGGTTTCGCCGCCGGGCAGGAGCTCACCGAGCACGCCACACCAGCGCGCGCCGTCATCCAGATGCTCTCCGGCCGCGCCGAGTGGACGCTCGGAAAAGAGAAACGCACCCTCGCCGCCGGCGACCTGCTCCACCTGCCACCCGGACAACCGCACGCCGTGCAGGCGGTCGAGCCGTTCTCCATGCTGCTCACGCTGGCACGTGAGAACGACCAGCCCACTCCCGCCAGCGAGGGGATGGAGTAGCCGAAATCCCAGAACTGCACAGTCGGGCTCGGCGCAGCCGCCCAGCAATCGGAGGGACAAGGCACGAAGAAAGCTCGGGGGCGCCAGCCTCCGTGTCTTGGCGAGCTGCCGTTCCGCCGCTCAGCGTGGTCGGATGACTTCCAGCACGCCCTTCATCCGGGCGACCTCGAGTCGCGTTTCCTCCACGATCGCAACCACGCGTGCCTCATCCAGCCCGGTCTTCTCGAAGCAAGCCGTCTGGTCGTTCCAAAGCATCGCCTCGCCCGGCAGCCCGCAATCGAGCCCGGTGGCAATCCGTCCGGCGAGGTTGAGCAGATAGCCCGTCACGGCGCACATGGGGTTGTTCGCCGGCCAGAGGTGATCGCGGATCGCGCCGCCGATCGGTTTCGGAAAACGCCACAAATCGCACAGCGCCGCCCCGATCTGCGCATGCTGACACCCGAACACGCGCGTCTCCCACTCGGGCAACGGCGTGCCGTCGTCGGGATACGGCGCGATGGCGCCCGCCGCATGGCGCGCGAGCACCATCTTCCCGATCGAGCGGATCAAGCCGGCGGTGTAGCCCAGCGCCGCATCGCCGCCGGTGGCCTGGCACAGTCGCTCCATCGCCACGGCCGTCGTCACTGCGTTGGTCCACAGCCGGCCGGAGTTCGTGGCATAGACGGCCATATCGGACTGGAAGGCCGCCGCCGCCGCGCACAGGCCGACGATGCGATGCAGCTCCTTGAGCCCCACCCGCAGGACGGCCTCCTCCGCACTCGTTGCCTGGGTTCGGAATCCGAACAGCACGCTGTTGGCCACGCGCAACAGTTGCGCGGTGATCGTGGCGTCGAGCCGGACCAATTCCGCCATCCGATCGAGACTGCAATCGCCATCGTCGATCGCCGCCACCAGCCGTCCGAACACCTGCGGTGCAGGCGGCAGCTTGGCGGCGTAGACCACCAATGACTGCATCTCGAAGCGTTTGCAGACCGAAGCGGAAACCATGTGGGGAGAACAACGCTATCGCTCCGCGGCGGCCGAACTGTAGCGCCTTTTGGGCGCACACCTGCTGGCGCCCCGGGAAAACACCCGATCTGCCGAGCATCGCGCGCGGAGCGCAGCAACGGCTTGGCAACTCAACCCAAGAGACGCGCAGTTGGAGCCGGCGGAGCGCAACGAAAGGGGCACAGCACGAAGGAGTTGATCTGCTGACAGCCGCCCGACGGCCTTCACCCGGCGGGCAAATCGTGCATCCGCATTGCTTGTTGCACCGCTCTCTTCGACCGGTGCTCTTTCCCCTGCGCTCTCTTCCGCAGTCTACGGAATAGATGCTCAGCCGAACGCGACGGCGGACTTCAGCACATCGAGCTCCTCGCGCACTTCCTCGACGACGGCGTCGACGACCTCGGCCAGGATCATCGCCTTCTCAAGCTTCGCCGGCTCCCGCCGCCAGTAGGCGGCCTCACCGGGCAGACTCTTGCCGAGCTGGTGCACGACCCAGCCGGCGCAGTTGAGCAACGCCGCCTCCGGCGGCGCCTCGGGCGACTGCAACGGATCGTAATGGTGCCGGATCGCCATGCGGATAGTCGGGTCAAACTTCCAGTGCTCCATCAGCTCCGCCGCGGCCTCCGTGTTGTCGATACCGAAGACGTTGCGCTCCCAGTCGCCCAGGTGGGGCTCCACCTCGGCACCGGGATACGGGGAGATCCGCTGGCCGGGTTGTGTCGCTAGGCGGTTGAAAATCACCTTACCGGACGAGCGCAGCAGGCCGATCGTGTACGCCGCCTGCTCGTCATCCGAGCCCTGCTTGCGCGCCAGCCGCTCCATCGCCAACGCCGAGGCCAGCGAGTTCTCCCACACCAGATCGCCGCGCACGGCGTAGAGCGAAAGCTCCTTCGGGAAAAGCTGGTTGGTCGCCGCCAGGCCGACGAGCCGGTACACCTCGCGGAACCCCACGCGGTTGATCGACTCCTCGAGCGAACTGCTCGGCTCGGCAAAACCGAAGAGCACGCTGTTGCTCAGGCGGATCACCTGGGCGCTCAGGCCGGGGTCCATCTTCACGAGTCCCACCACCTGCTCGACGCCGGTATTGAGATCCTTCAGCACGGCCGCAAGCCGCGAGAAGATCCGAGGAGATGCCGGCAGCTGCTGGCCGACGCGGATGATGTCTGGTTTGCCAACTTTCACGCTAGGAGTCGTAGGGCTGATAACGGGCGGAGTCACGATAACTGCACCTCTATCGGCCACTTGGCTCCGGACCTGAGCGCAAGCCGCAGTATTCCGCACCGGTCGCAGCTCCGCCCCGCCCTCGCGTAACACGGTCGTCAAGCCCGGCGCCACTACGCTTCCCGGCTTGCGCCGGACTTGGAGCGACGTTCTTTACCGGCTCCGTTTCCCTACCACAACACGCCGCACATCATGCACCCATCGCGCCCTCTGCTCGCCACCCTCGGCCTCGCTGCCAGCCTGATCCTCGCCCCGCAACTCGCCGCCGACACCGTCGGCACCAAGGACGGCTCCACCATCCAGGGCAAGATCCTCCGCGCCTCCGGCGGCGTCGTCGAGATCGAGACTGCCTTCGCCGGCGTGCTGAAGATCAACCAGTCCAACATCGCCAGCCTCTCCACCGACGCCCCCGTCTTCCTCCGCTACCAGGGCGGCAATACCATCCAAGGCTCCGTCTCCACCGCCGCCGGCGGCGAAGTCCGCGTCGCCGGCCCCGGCGCCTGGGGCACCGGCAAGGTCGACGCCGTCGAAGCCGTCTGGATCGACCCGGCCGACAGCCCCGAGGCCAAGGCCGCTGCAGCCGCCAAGCGCGCGTGGGCCTTCGAGGCCTCAGTCGACGTCATGGGCACCCAAGGCAACACCAACAGCCTCGCCACCGCTTTCGGCTTCGTCGCCACCCTCGCCGGCCCCGAGGACAAGCTCCAGTTCTACGCCGCCTACGCCCGCGCCACTCAGGAAGTCACCACCGGCACGCCCCCTGTGACCGAGGACAAGACCTCCGCCGACAACGCCAAGGCCGGCGTCGACTACTCCGCCTACTTCACCCCCCGCCTCTCCTGGTACGCCCGCGAGGAGATCGGCACCGACAAGATCAAGGATCTCGACTTCTACTCCAACACCGCCGCCGGTCTCGGCTACTCCGCTATCCGCGAGCCCAACCACGAACTCACCTTCCGCGCCGGTCTCGCCTACCGCTACGAATCCTACAGCATCGGCGAGAACATCAGCACCCCCGCCATCGATCTCGGCCTCATCCACAGCTACTCCGCCAAGAACTGGCGCATCGGCAACAAGATCACCTTCCTGCCCTCCCTCGAGGATTTCGCCAACTACCGCATCCAGCATGACTCCTTCTTCGAAATCCCGCTCGCCGCGAGCCAGTGGAAGGTCCGCCTCGGCGTCGCCAACGACTACGTCAGTGAGCCCAAGCCCGACAAAAAGAAGCTCGATACCACCTACTACACCAAGTTCCTCCTGAATTGGAAGTGACCGCCCGCGGCCCCGCGCCGCGCTCCGCATCCCCTCCACACCGCTTGCGGCGGGCTCCTCCCGAGCCCGCCGTTTTCGTTTCTTCCAAACTGGTGGCGCTGCCCGCTAGGGCAGCAATCCGCGAGCACACTGCGACCGGAGGGCCGCGGTAGGGACGTTTCTCCGAAACGTCCGCCCCTTGGGCGACGCCCCATCGCCAACGCGTCAGGCCCCGCGCTCCATCCGTCGCCGCCATCTCCATCTGTGGCGCCGTTCGCCAGAGCGGCGAGTCCGCCTTCCCCGTCCGTGGCGCTGCCCGCGTGGGCAGCGATCCGGCCCGCAGCGCGATCTGCGCTACCTGCCAGCATTCATATCTGTGGCGCCGCTCGCCAGAGCGGCGATCCGCATTCAGCCCCGCCGCAGCCGCAGATACTCCTCGACGATCGGCACATCCGCCGGCGCCCACTCCAGCCCGCGCAGCTCCTCCGGCGCGCACCAGCGCAGCGCCACATGCTCGGTCGCCCGCGGCTCCGCCCCCGCCTCGCACAGCGTCGCCCGGAACGGCGTCAGCGTGATCGCAAATTTCCCGTAGTCGTGGCGCGCGTCCGCCAGCCGCTCGCCCAGCGCAATCCCCACGCACAGCTCCTCGCGGATCTCGCGCACCAGCGCCGCCTCCGCCGATTCACCGTCCTCAAGCTTTCCGCCAGGAAACTCCCATAGCAGCCCCTGTGCTTTCTCCGCCGGCCGCTGCGCGACAAGCACGCGCCCATCGCGCTCGATCAGCGCGCAGACAACGTGGAGATGCTTCTTCGAAACAGGTGCCGACATGGCCCGCGGTTCTAGCCCGCCACCCCCGCCGCGCCACCGCCGAGTCCGCCGCCACCGCCCAGCCCGGCCGGACCGCCCCCGTCCCCCACCACCCGCCCGCGAGCTTGGCCCTCGCCGCGCCCCCGCCCAAGCTCGCCCCGATGAACAGTCCCCTCGCGCGCCGCCTCATCCTGCTGCTCGCGCTCTCGCCCGCCCTTCTCCCGCTCTGGCAGATCCTCCACTTCGGCGTCGACATCCCCTTCTGGGACCAGTTCGACGACGACCTCGCCGGCATGCACATCAAGGCACACGCCGGCCAGCTCGCCTTCGCCGATCTCGCCGCCCAGCACAACGAGCACCGCATCCTCATCCCGCGCCTGTTCTTCCTCGCCCTCGGTCACCTCACCGGCGGCAACGCCGTCGCCGAGATGCTCGCCGGCTGGGCGATCGTCGTCGCCACCTCGCTCGTCCTCCTCCGCCTCCTGCGCCGGACATACCACCCCGCCGCGGCCCCCGAAGCCGCCACGAAGGAAACCGCGGCGCCGCTCTTCGTCTGGTTCCTCGCCAACCTTCTGCTCTTCTCCCCCGCCCAATGGGAAAACTGGCTCTGGGGCATCGGCATCCAGAATTTCATGCCCATGCTCTGGGTCGCGCTGGCGATCTCCGCCGCGGCAACGCCGCTGCGCGACGGCACCCGGCTCGCCCTCGTCGTAGCCCTCGCCGCGCTGGCCACCTGGACCTCCGGCAACGGCATGCTCGCTTGGGGCTTGGCCGGCGGCGTCCTGCTCTGGGCGCCCACGTGGCGCGAGTTCCTCGCCCGCCGGTACCACGTCCTGATCCTCCTCGCCGCCATCGGCATCGCCGCCGCGCTCTACTTCGTCGGCATGAATCCGCCCAACCACCGCGGACTCCATCCCTACGACTCCACGCTGTCGGCGAAGCTCCATTACCTGCTCGCCTTCGCCGGCGCCCCCTTCGCCTCGACCCTCGCCACCCGGCCCGTCGTCACGGCCACCGCCGCCGGCGCCGCGCTCTATCTCCTGCTCGCCGCCTGCGCGGCCCGGTTCCTCCAGGCCTGGCTTCGCGAACGCGACACCGCGCTGTGCCGGCGCACGTTGCCGTGGTTCGCCATCGCCGGCTTCACCGTCGGCAGCGGACTTGTCGCCGCCTGCGCCCGCGCCGGCATCGGCCCCGAGCAGGCGACCAGCTCCCGCTACGTGACCTTCGCGCTCCATCTGTCCCTCGCCCTCATCCCGCTCGTCGCCGCACTGCGGCCGTGGCAGTTGTTCCGCCGCTCGGCGGATTCGGCCAAACCCGCCGAGCTCGGCGCCCCGCTCCTCGCCGCCAGCATCGGCGGTACCGTGCTCGTCCTATTCGCCCTGGCCGCCATCGAGCCTGCCCTGCGCACGAGCGAAGTAGTCCGCGTCAACCGCTGCCAAGTCCGTGCTACGGCCCTGCTCTCGGAAATTCTTCCCGGCCACCCGCTCGTCACCGACTACGTCTTCCCCGATGCCACGGTCGCCCGCCGCAATGTCGCCGGTCTCGACGCCATCGGCTACCTGCGCCCGCGCCTCTTCCGTTCGCCCGAGGTCAAGCCACTCGCCGCGCCCCACCCGCCGCCGGCGGAGAAGACAGGGCGGCTCGAGCGAGTCTGGGAGATCGCACCCGGCGAGATCGCCATCGTCGGCTGGGCCGTCCTGCCCGATCCCGTGCGCCCGGCCGATGCCATCGTCATCAGCGTGGCTGGAGAAAACGGCGAGCCGATCATCGCCAACGCAGCGCTCACCGGCGCACCGCGCCCGGACAAAGCCGCCGAACTCGGCGCCGCGGCCAACACCTGCGGCTGGATGCTCCGCACCCCCGCAGCCCGCCTCGTCCGCCGCTCCGGCACGACCACCGTGGCCGCTTGGGCCTTGGACTCCGAACAGGGCAAACTCTACCCCCTCGCCGGCACCGTCACCCTCGGGCCGTGAAGCTCTTTCTCGGGGCCTGACCGGATCGGTTCTCCAGCACCGGTCCGCGCGCTCGAATCGACCTTGAGCACACCCTCGGAGCACATCGGGTCACGCGGCTCCCCCAAAGCCGATCCTTCGGCCGTAGGTCGTCCCTTCAGGGCGACCCGGCGGATGCCGCAACCATGCCTGACGCAAGCACAGTGCCTGCCGGGCCGGGCTAAAGCACCGCCCTACGCGCAAGCGCTCCCTCGCCGGGGTTGTTTCGGCATAATGCGCTTCCTCACTTCCCTCTCTGCCGCACCGCCTCGAAGAGCGTGATGATCGTGGCCATCGCCACGTTGAGCGAGTCGGCCTGGCCGGCCATGGGAATGCGGATGCGGGCGTCGGCCTCCTTCAGCCAGAAGTCGCTCAGCCCGTACTGCTCGCTGCCCATGAGCAGCGCCACCGAGCC
>CAZXHR010000200.1:0-7636 GCA_964640465.1 uncultured Opitutaceae bacterium | reverse complement strand
GGGGGGGGGCTGGGGGGGGGCGGGGGGGTGGGCTGGGGGGCGGGCGGGGAGGGGGCGGGGTGGCAAGGGGGCGGGGGGGGGGGCGGGGGGGTGCGCGGGCTGGGCGCGAGGGTGACGGGGGTTGGTGAAACTGGGGCCTCTGCTGCTGCGGCCGGTCGCACGGGCGAGACGGGTTGATCGGCATTACGGGCGCTGAGGGCTTCGGCGGCGCCGACGAGGGCGCGCTTGAGTTCGTGGGGGCGGACGGGCTTGGAGACGTAGTCGTCCATGCCGGCGGCGATGCAGGTCTCGCGGTCGCCGGTCATGGCGTTGGCGGTCATCGCGATGAGATAGGGATGCTGGTTCTTGGGGTAGCGCATCTTGATCTCGCCGGCGCAGGTGAGGCCATCCATCTCGGGCATCTGGACGTCGAGGAGGATGGCGTTGTAGGGGTGTTTTTCGAGGGCGGTGAGGACCTCGAGGCCGTTGTTGGCGATGTCGACGCGGTAGCCCATGCGGCCGAGCATGAGGGTGGCCATGCGCTGGTTGGTGGGGTTGTCCTCGGCGAGGAGGATGTCCAGCGGGTAGTCGTGGGCGAGCATCTCGGCGCCGGAGGCGGAGGTGCGGGCGGTGCGTTGGAGGGCGGAACCGGTGGCGAGGGCGCGGAGGGCGTCGAGGAGGGCGTTGGCCTTGACGGGCTTGGTGACGATGGTGGCGATGCCGAGCTCGGGCGGGGTGTGGCCGAGGCTGCCGAGGGGCGCGAGGATGGCGACGGGGAGCTTGTTGGAGTGCTGGAGGGCGCGGACGGAGCTGACGAAGGAGAGGCCGTCGGTCTCGGCGAGGTGGAGCTCGACGAGGGCGAGGTCGAAGATCTCGCCGTGGCTGAGCCACTGGAGGGCTTCGGTGGCGGAGGCGGCGGAGCGTAGCGAGAGGCCCCAGCCGGCGGCGAGGGCGCCGAGGATGCGGCGGCTGGTGGCGTTGGGTTCGACGAGGAGGAGGCGTTTGCCGGAGAGCTCGGCTTGGGCGGTGTGGAGGTTGAGCTGCTCGGGGGTGCCGGCGCCGGCGGCGACGGGGACCTCGAACTGGAAGGTGCTGCCCTTGCCGGACTCGCTCTCGACCCAGATGCGGCCGTGCATGAGCTCGACGATCTTCTTGCAGATGGCGAGGCCGAGGCCGCTGCCGCCGTATTGGCGAGTCGTCGACGTGTCGACCTGGCTGAAGCTCTTGAAGAGGCGGTCCATGCGGTCGGCGGGGATGCCGATGCCGGTGTCGCGGACGGCGAAGTGGAGGCGGTGGAGGCCGCCATCGGCGGGGCCGAGGTGCTCGATGGAGACGAGGATGTCGCCGGTGGCGGTGAACTTGATGGCGTTGCCGATGAGGTTGATGAGGACTTGGCGGAGGCGGGTGCTGTCGCCGACCATGACGGGGGGGACGCCGGGGCCGACCCAACCGACGAGGTCGAGGTGCTTCTCGGCGGCCTTGGCGCCGAGGACATCGAGGGCGTTCTCGAGGCATTCGCGCAGGTCGAAGGGGCGTTGCTCGAGCTCGAGCTTGCCGGATTCGATCTTGGAGAAGTCGAGGATGTCGTTGATGAGGCTGAGGAGGGAGTCGCCGGAGGTGGAGATGGTCTCGGCGAGTTCGCGCTGCTCGATGCTGAGCTGGGTGTCGAGGAGCAGGCCGCTCATGCCGATGATGGCGTTGAGGGGTGTGCGGATCTCGTGGGACATGTTGGCCAGGAATTCGGACTTGGCGACGGTGGCCAGGGCGGTCTCCTGGGCGAGGGTGTTGGCGCGTTCAATGGCGGACTCGAGCTGCTGGTTGAGGCTCTCGGCGTTCTCGGCGGCGGCGCGGAGGTAGGCGGCCATCTCCTTCTCGGAGGTGTTGTCCCAATTGACGCCGAAGACGCGGGCGGCGGTGCCGCGGTCGCCGGTGCCGACGTAGGCGATGGCGCGGATGTGGCGGACGGAGCCGTCGGGTTGCTGGATGCGGAACTCGGTATCGAACTCGGAGCCGTCGGCAATGGAGGTGTGGAGCTGTTCCTCGGTGGCGGCGCGGTCTTCCTGAACGATGGTGTTGCGCCAGACGTCGTAGGAGATGCCGCCTTCGGGAGGCAGCCCGTAGATCTCGAACATGCGCTGGTCCCACTTGAGGGTGCGGCTGGCGACATCGAGTTCCCAGATGCCGAAGCCGGCGGCTTGGACGGCGATCTGGAGCTGGCCGCTGGCGACGGTGGGGGCGGAGGTGGCACCGAGCTCGACGCTGAAGGCGGCGTAACGGCGGGCGCCGGCGGCGTCGATGAAGGGGACGATGGTGGCGAGGACCTCGTAGGGGTGGCCGTCCTTGTTTTTGTTGACGATTTTGCCGCGCCAGAGGCGGCCGGCGGTGATGGTCTCCCAGAGTTCGCGGAAGAACTCTGGAGGATGGCGACCGCTGTTGAGGATGCGATGGGTGCGGCCGAGGAGGAGGTCGCGGGAGAAGCCGGAGAGTTGGCAGAAGCGGTCGTTGACTTCGAGGATGAGGCCGCGGTCGTCGGTGATGGCAACGGCAGTGAGGTCTCGGAGGGCCTGCTGCAGGCCGTCGGCTGTGGCACGAGCTTGGAGCAGCTCCGCCGGTGGCGGCGCCGGGACGGGCTGTGGCGTGGGCTCGGTTGGGGCTGGCGCAGTCGCGGAGGCGGCGCGGAGGGTGGTAAACCGCCAGACGAGGAAGCCGCCGGCGGCGGCGATCAGGGCGAAGCCGCAGGCGAGGCGCAGTGTGGCGGTGCGCAGAGCGAAGGAGCGTTGTGCGGCGGACTGGGCGAGCTCCTGAAGCTGTGCGGCCTGAAGCTGGTGGAGATAGACGAGCGCGGTGTCGGTGGCGGAGGGCGAGGTGTCGCTGGTGGCGGCCGGTGGCGGGCGGTGGCTGCGGGCGCTGTTGCGGGCTGCCTCGATGGCATCGAGGGAGACCAGATAGCTGCTTCGGACGGTGACGGGGATGGCGGCTTGTTGGACGGTCTGGCGCAGATCGGCGATCGCACGCTCCGGAGTGATCGGATTGGGCGTGGTGGCGAGGCTTGAGGGGTGGGCCTCGAGCCAGAGGCTGACACTGACAGTGTCGAGTGCGGTGAGCAGCGTGGTGTGCGAGATGGCGCTGTTATTGCGCGACAAAAGGGATGCGAAGGCTGGTCCGATGAGCCATACGCCCACGCAGAAGACACCGGTCGCCAGCATAGGCGCCAAGCGGCTGCACACACGATTGTGGATCGGGCGAGGGGCGGTCGACAATGTCACTGTGGGTCCGCGCCGGTTACTGGCAGCGGTGAAGGACACATCGGCCCGAGGGTGGCGGGCTTAAGCGCGGAGACGCGAAGCGGGCCCGGAGGCGGGCGACGGGGTGGGGCAAGCACCTGGGGTAGCTCGGGGCTCAGTGCTTCGAGAGTTCTTCGGCGGTGGCGGCGACTTCGGGGGGAATCTCAAGGCTGAGAGCTTGGCAGTGGTGGAGCGCGGCGACGAGGGCGAGGCGCGGCACGGTGCCTTCGGCATGGGTGCTCGCATAAGTGGCGAGGGCGGCCAGGCGCGGGATGTGCGGGACGAGTTTCTCGCGGGGGAGAACGCCTTTCTCGGCGAGGAAGAAGTGCAGCACGTGGTCGAGGGCGACGGCGTGGGCCACGGGATCGGCCGGGAGCACGTAGGGCAGGGGGGCGGTGCCCGGTTTGGCGGCTTCGATGTAGCCGAGGAGCAGCGGCCAAGCTCGGGCAATGGAGTCGGCCCCGTCGAGACGGAGGGTTTTCAGGAGCTTGTCCTTCTGGATGTTCCAGATGGAGAACTCGGTGGCGGCCACCGCGCCACCGGGGGCCGCCTGGATGGTGCCGGTGATGGCGTAGTCGACAGGTTCCTTCTCTCTCGGAAAAAGCTGACGGACCTGCCCGCTGCGGAAGGCCTGGGGAAGGATTAGGAGGTTTTTGTCGGGATCGAGACCGGTGACACCAAGGGCACGATACGCGGGGACGAACCAGCAGGCCTCGGCGAGAGCAAAGGTGAGGCCGCGGACCGTGGCGGCGAGGGGATGATCGGCGGGCGCGACCTTGCCGGGGGAGACGCCGTCGCCGACGAGGGCGATGGGGAGGATGGCAAGGGTGCGGGTTCGGGGGTTTTTAGTTGGGAGGAGGTTCTCGCCTTCGGGCAGGCCGTAGGTCCAGATGGGCTTGCTGATGTTGATCAGGTTGATGTTCGTTGCGCCGTCGGCCGGAGCGGCTGGCGGCTCGGCCGGGAACTCGGCGCGAAGCTTTTCGATGGCGCAGCGAAAACCGTCGAGGCGATCGCGCATCGAGTAGGTGGTGACGAGCGGGATGAGGAGGTCGAGGAGCTGCTGGGCGGCGCCGGGGTTGCGGCGGTGGAGGAAGGCCTGGAGGAGGTTGATCCCGGGCTGGAGACCATGGAGCTCAGGCGAGTAGCGCGGGGAGAGAAACTCGATGAGGGCGTCGATGTGGCCGGTGGCGCCGAGGTCACCGGAGATGCGGGTGAGGGGCTCGGCGAGGTCGATGTCGGCGGCGGCGATCTGCTCGTAGAGCTGGAGCGCGGCGGGGAGATCCTTGTTGTCGAGGTGGGCGCGGGCGGCGGCGAGCATCTCGGGGACAGCGGACGCGGCAATGGGCCGGTCGAGTGGGACGGCGGTCGGGTCCGGCTGGGTGGCCGAGTTGGCCTCGACTGGTTGCGACGGAGTGCCGGCGGTAGTGTGCTCGGCGCGGGCGGCGCCGGTCGACCTCGACAATGCGGCAGGGCGCGGAGCGGGGGTTTTGTTCTGGCCGAAGAGGGAAGCGAAGAAGCCCACGGGAATTGGGCGTAGCGCGCCGCCACGGGGGGAGGCGAGGGCAATTTTCCGGGCGTCCGTGGCTCGCCGCGAGACGACACAGGGATCGGAACCTCGGCCAGTTGCGGGGAATCAGCGCGAGAGGTCCCGCTGGCTCAGGATGCGGTGGCCTCGGATCGAGAGGGATTGGGTTGCGAGCTCGCGGTCCTCGATGTGCATGATCAGACCATATTTGCCGTTAGGACGCACGAGGAAGGGGAAGAGGTAGTGGATGTTGACCTCGGCTTCGAGGAGCGCGGCGAGGACACCGCCGAGATCGGCTTCGCTGTCGAGCTCGATGCCGAGGACCTCGCTCTCGTTGATGTAGTAACCGTGCTGCCGGAGAATGTCGTAGGCTTTGTCGGGGTCGTCGACAACGAAGCGGACGATGGAGGACTCGGTGATGTCGATGACGGACAGGGCGAGAACGTGGACGCTGTGTCCCGCCAGAAGCGCGACGAGATCGTGCAGTGCGCCGCACTTGTTTTCCACATAGAGGGAGAACTGGCGGACGGGATCGCCGGTGTTAGGCGTACTGGTTTTCGAGGAAGAGGGCATGGTCGCTTCCCAAGCGCGGTGCGATAGGGATCGCCGAAGAATGGCGCGGGGTCAAAGGCGAAGGCCGGGAAGTCGGTGGTTCGCGTAATAGCGCGTGATGCGGGCCGGATGGGCGGTGCGAATGGATGCAAATGCGGGGAGGACGACGAGGGGGCTGAGCGTTGCCCGGGTGCTTTGCCGGAATAGGCTGGCTTCTATCAGTGGGCGACACTTGCTCGCCAAGCAAACTGATCGATGTCCCGCTTCCACCATCTCTCGCTCGGTCACCCCATACCGGACCGCCCACATGCCATCTCGGTGAGTCTGCCCACGATCGCCGATGTCATCGGTTATGAGACGAAAGATCCGGCGGTAATGCGACTGGTCCCGACTGGCTATCCGCGTTTCGTGCTGCATCCGTATGTCCGCACTCTGACGACGGAATTTGCGCGGAGGCAGGGGTTGGAGGGCCAGGCTGTGTGGCTGGTGGCGACGCCGTGGCTGGCGGAGCGGCTTCGCGATTGGCTGGGCGGCGATGCTCGGATCGTGAGCGAGGGTGCGCTGACGGCGGTGACGTATGTGGCCGAACCGGAGCGAGACGCGCGCGCGAAGGCGTTTTTGCAGCATTGCGGAGGTTATGTGTCGTCGCGGCAGGCGGAGGATCTGCTCGCTGCGGCCGGACTCGTGCCGGCGCCCATGCGTGCGGAGGGGCGCGAGGCGGGAGCGTCCGCCTCGGTGAAGCGCGAGCTGTGCAGAGTCTTCAGCGAGGCGAGGGCCGAGGACCTGTTTATCACCGCAAGCGGCATGAATGCCGTCTATTCCGCGTTCGAGGCCGTGAATGAAGTGCAGGCTCCGAGGGGGCGAACGGCGTGGATTCAGCTCGGGTGGCTGTATGCGGATACGATGTCGATCCTCCGGAAGTTCACCAGGAACCCGGATGTGGATTATATCGTGGTTCCTTCGGTCCACGATCTGAGCGGGCTGCGCCGACTCCTTGAGGAAAGGCGTGGGTGCGTGGCGGGTATCATTACGGAAGTACCGACCAATCCTCTGGTGCAATGCTGCGACTTACCGGCGTTAGCCGCGTTGGCGCGTGAGCATGGCGTGCGACTGCTCGTTGATGCCAGCATCGCTTCGCCGTGGAACGTCGACGTGTTGGCCTATGCTGATATCGCGCTGGCGAGCCTGACGAAGTACGCCGCAGCCGAGGGTGACTTGCTGGCCGGAGTGGCTGCTGTGAATCCCAACTGCGGCGATGCGGAGATGCTGCGCTCGGCCGTCGCCACCCGGTTCTCTCCACTTTACCATCGCGACCTGTTACGGTTGGCGTATGAGATAGAGGATACAGAGCGCGTTGTGAGGATGATCAATGCGAACACAGCGCGAGTGGCGGCGTTTCTTGCATCGCGGCCCGAGGTGAGGCGTGTCCATTGGGCACTCGCTCCGGAATCGCGGGAGAATTTTCTCCGGGTGGCGCGCGGGGCCGATGCGGTGGGCTGTATGATTTCGTTCGAGCTGGAGGCCGGGGCGTTTGCGGGGGTTTACGATCGTGTACGATTGCCCAAGGGGGCGAGCTTCGGGCTTCGGAACTCGTTGTTTTGCCCGTTCATATACCTTGCGCACTACGATCTGGTGATGCGGCCCGAGGGGCGAACTTTGTTGGGGTTTCACGGGATCAACCCTGAATTGCTCAGACTCTCGGTCGGAGCGGAGCCGGTCGAGGAGATCATCGGCACATTGGCGGAGGCGCTCGACGCATGTAAAACAGGTTGAGGTCGCCGCGAAGCATGCGGATCGTCCCTCCATCATGATGAAGGGCCAGAAAGTCGTCTGTATCAACGACCGCTTCCCCGCGGTCGTGAAAGCCATCTACAAGCAACTCCCGGTTAAGGGAGTGACGTATACAATCCGGGAGGTCTTTCTCGGACGAGAGAAGGTCGTGAAAGCGGGCGACTCTGCGACCGTTGGACTTCTTCTTGAGGAATTGGTCAATCCTCCCGATCCGTTGCATAAGGGTCAGCAGGAGTTGGGCTTCAACTCCGAGCGTTTTGCTCCGCTTGAGGAGCTGCCGGACGAAACCGCAGAAGCTGAACTGGCCGAAGCGGCTGGGGCAGGCGTGAAGACGGGATATTTCGTCCCCGACAAGTCCACTGGCAACTACTGGGAGAACTAACGGTCTCGGCACATCGGGACGGCGTTATCTTGTATCGACGATCTAATATAGAGGTGTAGATGGAGCCGGAAAAACCATTGGAAGAAGCAGAAGATGAGGGAGAAGTGGGGATGTTAAGAAGGC
>CAZXHR010000199.1:0-7742 GCA_964640465.1 uncultured Opitutaceae bacterium | reverse complement strand
TTCTCCGGCTACAACACCGCCCACTACAAACTCTTCGTCTTCGTGCTCGCCGCGCTCATGGTCTTCGGCCTCTGGCCGGCGATCGTCGTGGCGGCGATCTCGGGCGCCTCAGCCGTGTGGTTCACGCGCGACCCGCGCAAAGTGCTGTTCAACATCGCCAACTACATCGTGTCGACGTTCGTCGCCGGTGGCCTGTACCTCCTGTTACTGCCGGACACGCCGCGTTTCGTGGACAAGATCGTGCCCGCCTTCGCCTACGCGGTGGTCGACTTCCTCATCAACACCGCGCTGCTCGCCGGAGTCATAGGTCTCGAGGCCGGACACAACCCCGTCAGCATCTGGGTCGAGAACTACCGTTGGGCGTGGATGGGCTACCTCACCGGCGCGTCGCTGGGCCTGTTCATCGCGTGGCTTTACACCGTGCTCGGCCTTCCCGGGCTGGTGCTCGGCATACCCCCCCTGTACCTCATCTACTACTCCTACGAGGTCTACGTGGTGCGCGCTCGCGAGCGGGTGTCCCACAGCGCCGAGGTGGCCGGGTTCCGGGAGGAGCTCATGGCATCGGCAGAGCTGCACGAACAGCTGCGCGCGGCCCAGCTCAAGGTGGCGGCGGAGATCGACCGCGCCCGGCGCATCCAGACGGACCTGCTGCCGGAGGCGGCTCCGGAAGTGGACGGCCTGGAAGTCGCCAAACGCATCAGCTTCCTCGGCGAGATGGGCGGCGACTACTACGACTTCGTCTCCTACGAGGACGGGCGGCTGGCACTGGTCTGCGGCGACGTGATGGGCAAGGGCCTGGGCGCCGCGCTGCTCATGGCCATGGCCCGCTCCGTGCTCCACGACGCCGCCGAGACGGGCGGCGAGCCGGCCGAGGTGCTGGCACAGGTGAACGACGCCCTCGCCCGGGATCTCGAGGGCCAGCACCTCACCTACTTCCTCACCCTGGCATACGCCCTCTGGGACCCCAGCGAGCGCCGCCTGGAGTTCGCCGGCGGCGGTCACACGCCGGTACTGCTTGTGACCGCCGACGGAGTCCGCCAGATCGCCTCACAAGGTCCGATGCTCGGCATACGCCAGGGGGTCGGTTTCAGCGCCGAGAGCGTGCCCGCGGCTCCAGGCGACCTTCTCGCCTTCTACACCGACGGCATCACCGAGGCGCGCCGGGCCGACGGCGAGCAGTTCGGCGTGGAGCGCCTGGCGCAGACGCTCCTGGAGTGTCGCGACGAGGTGCTGCCTGCTATCCTGTCGACTGTCTGGGATGCGGTCGATACTTTCCGGCACGGCGAGCCGCCCGGCGACGACGCCACGCTTCTGCTGGCGCGCATCTCCTGACGCCTGACCCCCGGCACGGAGCGAAGTGAGCGTGAACAACGCCTCCAGGACACGTCCGCCCACGTTCAAGGTCTTCCGCTACCACAGAGACGAGCCAACGCTGCGCGTGGTCGTGGGCGATCCGGAGTTCCCGCTTCCCGAGACGGAGCTCATCGGTCTGGCCCGCGAGGCGATGGCACGGCAGACCTTCGTCGCCGAGGCCGTCCCTGGAGCCGACGAGATGGCGGCCGACGAGCTCTGCTTCGTGCCGCAGGTCGACCGCTGCGAGATCCTCAGCATCCACGCAGAGGCTCGCCGGCGCCACCACGGCGACCACCGGCGCAGCCTCATGGAGATACTCAACAACCTGGCCGCCGCCGTCGCCTGCGGCCGGTTGCGGTTCCTCGACCAGGAGGAGCTGGCCGCAGAGCTCGCGCGCAGCTCCTCGCTCGCCAGCCGCCCGGTCGCCGACTCGGCGACTCTCGCCACCATACGGTCAGATATCGCCGACGAGCTCGACAAGATGGGCTTCCCGCCCGTGCGCCGCGACGAGACCGTGCTCTGCCTCTCGGAGGCCACCACCAATGCGCTCATCCATGGCGGTGGCCACGGCACCATCTCGTTCGGCGAGCTGGACGGCCGGGCCCGGCTGATCGTGGCAGACACCGGTCCCGGGCTCAGCTTCCTCAATTGGCTGGGGCCGTCAAGCGACAGCCAGGCCTCCATGGGCTATGGCTACCACATCATCCTCGACCACATAGATGACGTATGCTTGAGCACCGGCCCGTCCGGTACCACGCTGATCCTCGACCAGCACCCCCAGAGCCCGGAGGTCCGCCAGACATGTTGAACGCCCGTCTTGAACAGGAGGCCAGCCCCACCATCTACTTGTCGGGCGAGATGGACCTCGACTGCGCGGACAAGCTGCGCACGCTCGTGGAGGAAGCAAGCCAGAGCTCGACCAAGGTGGTGATGGACTTCGGCGGCGTCGAGTTCATCGATTCGTCAGGTACCGGCATCTTCGTGCGGCTCTGCCTCGACCTCCAGGCGCGCGGCGTGACCATAGGCGCACGCAACGTCCCGCCGGTCGTCGCCCAGGTCTTCGACATGCTCAAGGTCCGGGCCCTGGTCGGCGACGACACGTTCGAGGCGTAGCCGGCCGCTTGCGGCAGGGTGGCCGCAGGCGCGCCTCGCACGCTATCGTTGCCGCGAACCGTCAGCGCGCCACTGCGAGGCCAGACATGCCCAGCCCCCATCTCCTCGACCGCAAGAAGGCCGTACTCTGCATCATCGACGTCCAGGAACGGCTCGCCGCCGCCATGGCCGAACGCGAGCCGGTCGTCGAAGCGGCTCGCCGGCTCATCCTGTCGGCCCGTCGCCTCGGCGTGCCGATCGTCGTCACCGAGCAGTATCCACGCGGCATAGGCCCCACGGAGCCCGTGCTCGTGGAGGCGCTCGAAGACGCCTACGAGCCGATCGCCAAGCTCCACTTCTCGTGCTGCAGCGAGCCGCCGTTCGCCGCTGAGCTCGAACGGCACGGCCGGCGGCAGGTGATCCTCTGCGGCATGGAGACGCACGTCTGCCTGCTGGCCACGTGCCTGGACCTCCTCGACGCCGGCTTCCAGGTCCACGTCGTCGCCGACGGCGTCTGCTCGCGCAACGCCGAGCACAAGCGTTTGGCGCTTGAGCAGATGCGCCAGGCCGGCGCGGTCGTCACCTGCGTCGAGGCGGCCGTCTACCAGATGCTGCGGCTCGCCGGCACGCCCGAGTTCAAGGACCTGCTGCCGCTGTTCCGCTGAGCCGCCCGCAGCGCGGGCGCAAGAGCCGGGAGCGCGAAATACGTCGGCGCGAGGCTCGGGAGCCTGCTGGTCGGGGTCACACCACGCGGCACGCGGACACGGGGCGCGGTACGGCAGCGTGCCGGTCGGGGCGCACGTCGCGGCACGCGGCCAGGGGGGCGCATGTGAGCGTAGCGCGCGGGCGTGGCGCACGCGGCTCGCGAGAGGCACGCGCGACTCGAGTGGCGCCTGAGCGTCTCGCGCGCGCAGAAGCACTCCCGGCCGCTCCTGCGGTTGCCGGCTGTGCGGCACATGGCGTATGCTGCCCGGCCATGTGCCGCCCGCGCCTCAGCAAGCGAGCCGTCACCTTCGGTCTCCTCCCCATCCTCATCGCCTCTCTCCTCGCTGCGGGCACGCTCGCGGTCGCCGCCGCGGCGTCGGCGAAGCCCCTCGCTCAGCAGAAGGCGCAGGCCAAGGCGAGGATGGCCGAGGTCAAGGCGCAGCTCGAGGACCTGCGCGTCTCCCTCGAACAGACCATCGAGCAGTACAACCTCGCCACCATCAAGCTGACAAAGGCGAAGCGCCGGGTCGGCAAGGCCACGCGAGAGCTCAAGCTCGCGCGCCTGCAGCTCGCGGGGGCGCGCGCCACGCTCGCCGACCGCGTGGTGACCATCTACAAGCAGGGCACCGCGGACGTCGTCGACATCGCCTTCTCCGCCGCCAGCTTCGCAGATCTCACGTCGGTGCTTCGCGACTGGAGCGAGATCGCCGCCGGCGACTCGCAGCTCGTCGACAGCGTGGAGCGGTCGGTAGCGCGCGTGCGCACGCAGCGTCGCGCCTTCGTGGCGGCCCGCGCGGACGCGCGCGAGTACGTCGCCCAGGTCCGCGACAAGAGGGCGGCCATCGAGTCGACGATCGCCAGCCAGGAGCAGCTCTACGAGAAGGAGCGGGCGACCGTCAGGCGCATCGAGAAGCGCGAGGCGGCCATCGCGGCGGCGGCCGCCGCCAGGGCCGCCGCAGCCGCGCAGGCGGCGACAGCAGCCGCGGCCACCGCGTCGTCACCCACCACCGCCACCGGCACGACGGACGCTCCCAGCACGCCCACGACGGTGCCGACGGGCAACGGCCACCCCGAAGTCATCGCCATCGCCCGCCACTACCTCGGCGTGCCCTACAAGTACGGCGGTGCCAGCCCGAGCACCGGCTTCGACTGCTCGGGCTTTGTCATGTACTGCTACGCGCAGATCGGCATCTCCCTGCCGCACTACTCCGGCTATCAGCAGAACATGGGCGCCAGAGTCTCCATGAGCGCCCTGCTCCCTGGCGATCTCGTCTTCACGGGCGTGCCGGTCTCGTACCACGTGGGCATGTACGCCGGCAACGGCACCGTCATCCATTCGCCGCACACCGGCGACGTCGTCAGCTACACGCCGCTGGCGGGCTGGCAGTACGCCGTGCGCATCCCCTGACAACAGGCCCCTGGCGCCGGAGAGCAGCTTCGGGAGCCCAGGTCAGCGTGGCCGGCACGGTCGTGAGCGGCCTTCTGGCTCGGCGAGAGGACGCCCCCCTCCTGCGAGAACCCGTCAACGATCACGCGCCTCGAGGTGTGAGTTCGCGAGGAGCGGGAAGACAGCCTCGCGACCGGACACGACCCAGGAGAGGACGCACCCATGACTGACGAGTATCTGCCGGACGTCTATCTCAAGTTCCGCAGCGAGTTCCCGGGTGTGGCGACCGCCGTCGACGCACTGGGCGGCGCGGTCGACGAATCGGGCCCGCTGGACAAGCGCACGGCGCGCCTCGTGAAGCTCGGGCTGGCCATAGGCGCTTCCGCCGAGGGCGCGGTGAAGTCGAATGCCCGTAAGGCGCTGGCCGCCGGGGCGACCGCCGACGAAGTGCGTCAGGTCGCCCTGCTCGCGATCACCACGTGCGGCTTCCCGGCGGCCATCGCCGGCTCCGGCTGGGTCGACGAGGTGCTCAGGGGCTGACGTGCGCCGACGCATCGGCCGTGACACGCGCGGGGACCCGCTCGTCGAGCCACGCGGCGAGGTCGGCGAACACCGCTGGTCTGCCGACCTCGTTGAAGATCTCGTGGTAGAGGCCCGCGTAGCAGCGCTTCGACTTGTCTGAGCTGGCCGCGCGCTCGAAGAGCGCCTCCGCGGCACGTGGGTCGGCGATGGCGTCGTCATCGGCGTAAAGGAGGAGCAACGGAAGCCGGACCCGGTCGGCAGCCGCGATCGTCGCCGGCATGGCGGCGAACGTCTTGGCCGCCCAGCGCACCGTCGTGACGCAGTGGTTGAGGGGGTCCACAGCGGCTGCAGCCACGACCTCGGGGTCGTGGGACAGCTGCTCGTTCCGCAGAGGGTTCTTCCTCCCCAGCGTGGGCACGACACGCGATAGCGCCCGGGCTGCGCGCCCCTGGCGCGCACGCCGGAAGAACAGCGCCCGCGCACCCTGGAGGCGGCGCGCGTGTTCGACCACATCCGCGACCTGCCGCTGACCTTCGCCACGCAGGAGCCGGGCCAGCGCGAACAGGAAGCGGCGTTTCGCGACCTGGCCGAGCGCAACGCCGCCACGTTGTTTGAAAACGCCGGGGAGCGCGCCGAGGCCGGGCGCGCCTATTACCAGTTGTTCCAGAAAGAGCCGGCTCGGGAGAATTACCTGATCCAGGCGGTGGAAAACTACCGCGCGGCGGGCTTGCTTGAAAAGGCGGTGGAAATTCTCGAATCCACGCTCGAACGCAGCCCGTTTCAGTTCCGCGCCCGCCATCTGCTCGCGGATATCCTGGTTGAAATCAACACGCCGGAGTCACGCGCCAAGGCGCTGACACAAAGCCGGATTCTGCAAATTCTCGAACAGGAAAATCCCGGCGCGATCTCCACGGATATTCGCGTGGACAACCAGAGGCGGATCGAAAGCCTGACCAAATAAAACTCCGCGCGCGAGCGGACCCGATGGATTTCATGCGCCCTGCGTCGCAACCCTGCCCCAATTGCTCGGCCAGCGTTCCGCTTCCGCCGGCGAAAGATGTGGCGGGGCGGTTCCTGGTCACCTGCCCGAATTGCGGCGAGACGTTTTATCTCGACCGCCAGGCCGCGGCGAAATCCGATCCGGGCGGCGCCACGTCGAGCGGACTCGAATATCTTCAGATTCCCGGCTACACGCTGGGCCGGCGGCTCGGCAAGGGAGGCATGGCCTCGGTTTACAGCGCCGTGCAGAATTCCACCAACCGCCTCGTCGCGATCAAGGTGCTGCCGCCCGCCTACTCGGCCAACCCGGACCTCGTGCTGCGGTTCGAGCGCGAATCGCGGATGCTCGCCGCGCTCACGCATCCCAATATCGTGCAGATTCTCGATCGCGGACGGAGCGGAAACATTTCGTATCTGGTGATGGAATACATTCTGGGCTGGACGCTGAAAGACCGCCTGGAGGCGGAGCCGCTCGGCGCGGGCGAGGCGCGCGAAATCCTTACGCGGACGGGCGAAGCCATCCAGTATTGCCACGATCAGGGGCTGGTGCATCGCGATCTCAAGCCCGGCAATATCATGCTGACCGATCACGGCGAGGTGAAGGTCACGGATTTCGGAATCTCGGGCCTGCTGCGCCGCCTTGGCGATCTGACCGAGCAAGGCGCGATGATCGGCACGCCGCAATACGTCGCCCCCGAGCAACTGCGCGACGGAAGCCGCGTGGACCCGCGCGCCGATCAATACGCGCTCGCCGTAATCGCTTACGAAATGCTCACCAACGCCTTGCCCGTGGGAGCGTTCGAGACGCCTTCGAGCCTGAATCCCTCGATTCCGCGCGAAGTGGACGCGATCTTGCGCAAGGCGCTGGCGCCAAATCCCGCGGATCGCTTCCGCTCAGTGCGGGAATTCGTCCATGAATTCCGCAGGGCGCTGCAGCCCGCCGAAGCGCCTTCCGCGCCCGCCGCGGTGGGGGGCGCCGCGAGCGCCGGGGGGGCTTCCCGCGCAACCACATCGCTCGCGTTGCTCGGCGGCGAAACGCCCCCGCTCGCGCTACGCCCTTCCATTCACCGGGCCAGCCGCCTGATTCACGCCGAAACCTCGGGGGGCGTGGCCGTTTTCCTTGCGGCGGCGAGGATTCCCTCGGGCCAGTGGATTCTCGATCCGGCGATCTTCGAAGGCGCCGAGACCGCGCGGCGGCTCGAACGCCTGCCGCTTGCGCTGGTGGAAGCCGCCGTGGCGCAGGAGGGCGGGCGCGCGTGGGTCTGGCGCGAAGGCGTCGGCGCGGCGCGCATTGTGCGCGAGAGTGAGCCGGGCGCTCCGGCGCGCCTGGCGCTCTGCCTCGCCGCCCCGTTCGAGCCAGAGGATTTCCAGCGGTTTCTGCGCGACGCTGAACTTCTTGAGGACGGGAACGCGGCTCCAACCGGCCCGGGGATCGCGCCCCTGGAGGAGGCGCCAGAGTCTCCGCCGCCCGCGGGAGCGCCGCCGCCGCTGGCGATTCTGGGAGCGCCCGGGCATCCGGGAATCTTTTGCGTGGCGGAAAATGCGGAAAGGGACGGCGAAAACCGCTTTTTAATAGACGCCCGAGGAGAAGGCGCGCTGCCTTCGTGGCTGTCCTTTTCGCTCGTCCGCGCGGCGCGCTCGCGCGGGGTGGCGCGCGCCGCCTCGCCAGCGCCCGCGGGCGGCG
>CAZXHR010000198.1:0-7801 GCA_964640465.1 uncultured Opitutaceae bacterium | reverse complement strand
CTGCCCAAAGTCCGGCGCCTCGCCCGGGCCGACCGGGGGGCGGCGGCGCTGGGGGGGGGGGGCGGCCGGGACGGGGATCTCGTGGAGGGCGGCGACGGAGTTGTCGACCGCGGTCCAGTTCTTCTTAACGACATCCTCGCCCTTCTTGCCGTAGGACTTCTGGATGGCCTTCTTGATTGAGGCGATGGCCTCCTCCTTCGGGAGGATGCCGGCGAGGGCGAAGAACGCCGTCTGCATGACGGTGTTGATCTGGCCGGTCATGCCGCTGTCCTTGGCAACCTTGTAGGCGTCGATCGTGTAGAGCTTGAGCTTCTTGGCGATGACGGCCTCCTGCATCTCCAACGGGAGGTGATCCCAGACCTCGGCGGGCGTGCCGTGGGAGTTGATGAGGAAGGTGGCGCCGGGGCGGGCGATCGTCGTCATGTCCACCTTGTCAAGGAACTGCTGCTGGTGGCAGGCGACGAAGTTGGCCTGGCGGATGAGATACGTGGAGCGGATCGGCTTCGGGCCGAAGCGCAGGTGCGAGGTCGTCATCGCGCCGGACTTCTTCGAGTCGTACACGAAGTAGCCCTGGGCGAAGAAGTCGGTGCCCTCGCCGATGATCTTGATCGAGTTCTTGTTGGCGGAGACGGTGCCGTCGGCGCCGAGGCCGAAGAAGACGGAGCGGGTCACGTCGTCGGTCTCGATGTCGAGCTCGTTGTCGAAGTCGATGGAGGTGCCGGAGACGTCATCGACGATGCCGACGGAGAAGTGCTTCTTCGGGGCGGTCTTCGCGAGCTCGTTGTAGACGGCGACGACCATCGCGGGGGTGAACTCCTTGGAGCCGAGGCCGTAGCGGCCGCCGATGATCTTCTCGACCTTGCGGCCGGACTCGGCGAGCGCGGCGACGACGTCGAGATAGAGCGGCTCGCCGATGGCGCCGGACTCCTTCACGCGGTCGAGGACGGCGATCTCCTTCACGGTGGCCGGCAGGGCTTTGATGAAGTGCTCGATGGAGAACGGGCGGTAGAGGCGGACGGAGAGAGCGCCGACCTTCTGGCCCTTCTTGTTGAGATAGTCGATCGTCTCGCAGACGGCCTCGAAACCGGATCCCATGATGATGATCACGCGCTCGGCCTTCGGATCGCCGTAGTAGTCGAAGAGGTGGTACTGGCGGCCGGTGATCTCGGCAAGCTGGTCCATCTTCTTCTGCACGAGGGCCGGGAGGGCGGTGTAGAAGTTGTTGGCCGCCTCGCGGGCCTGGAAGAAGACGTCGGGATTCTGCGCGGTACCGCGGATCATCGGGCGGTCCGGGGTGAGGGCGCGCTCGCGGAAGGCGGCCACGGCCTCCTCGCTGAGGAGGCTGCGCAGGTCATCGTCGGAGAGGACATTGACCTTCTGGATCTCGTGCGAGGTGCGGAAGCCGTCGAAGAAGTTGATGAACGGCACGCGGCCCTCGAGGGTCGCGGTGTGGGCGACGGCGGCGAGGTCGTGCGCCTCCTGCGGGGTGTTGCCGCAGAGCATCGCGAAGCCGGTCTGGCGGCAGGCCATGACGTCGCTCTGGTCGCCGAAGATCGAGAGCGCGTGGGTGGCCAACGCGCGGGCCGAAACGTGGCGCACGAACGGCAGGAGCTCGCCCGCGATATTGTACAGGTTCGGGATGTACAGGAGCAGGCCTTGGGAGCAGGTGAACGAGCTGGAAAGCGAACCGGCTTGGAGCGAACCGTGGACCGCGCCCGCAGCGCCGGCCTCGGACTGCATCTCCATCACCTCGGGCACCTGTCCCCAGAGGTTGGTCTTCTTCTTGGCCGACCACTCGTCGCAGAACTCACCCATGGGCGACGACGGGGTGATGGGGTAGATCGCGAACACCTCGTTGAGGCGATACGCGACCGACGCTGCGGCTTCGTTGGCGTCCATGGCGACGCACTTGGGTTGCAGTGGCTTAATCACGGTTGGGAGTGGTTGATTGAAAGACTTTGGGACGATTAAAGCCGTATGGCATACCGGCTCCGACCCGGGCTCGTCAACGCTCGGGATGGGCTCCGCGGAATTCACGCGAGCAGGAGCGATACCGGACAAGGTTCGCGGACAGTCCGCGGCTCATTCGCCCCCGGGGAAGCGGATGCCGCAACCCCGTCGCCCGAGGGGCAGCGCCAGATTCGACGCCCGCGGTTTACCATTCCGGCCCCTGGGCCCGATCGCTATGCACGGGCACAAAAAAGCGCCGGGAGCAAAAGCTCGACCGGCGCTTGGCGGGCGGGAGAGTGTCTGGTTACTTGACGAGGTTGTTGGAGACGAGCTTGGTCATCTCGAACATGCTGACGGCCTTCTTGCCGCCGAAGATGACCTTCAGCTTGTCGTCGGCATTGATCTGGGTCTTCACCTTCTTGTCCTGGAGGCCGTTCTTCTTGATGTAGGCCCAGAGCTTCTTGGTGAGCTCGGTACGAGGCAGGGGGTTCGAGCCGACAACGGCCGCGAGGGCTTCGTTGGGCTGAACGGGTTTCATGAAAGCTGCGTTGGGTTTACGGGGAGACTTTTTAGCCATACGAGTGCTGTTGATACCGGCCGCCCTCGGCATGGCAATAGGATTTTCAGAGTGAAAACCGCCGGTTTTCAGAGGTAAAAATCGTGCTTGCCGCGCCGTAAACCGCCCCCAAAAGCCGGGGGCCGCCAGGGAAGCCACGGCACCGCTGGTGCAGTCCTTTCTTAGAATACAACGATCGTCGCGAGGCCGCCGGTCGTGTCCGGGTTCTGGACTCGCAATTATGCGACATCCCGCTCCCGCCCACCCCCGTCTTCACCGGGGAAATCGACTTGCCTCACCCCCTGCGCCGGTGAGAGGGAAACGCCCGCAGGTTGTCAGTTTCCGTATCTGGATAGTCGTCAAGTGGGCGCGAGCTCGGTGATGATTTGAAACCCGGCTGTTCGGGCACAGTGAGGAAAGCAGCCGGCCAATGCAGTCAGAGTCAGATCATTCAATGAGCACCAAACTGTACGTCGGGAACGTCCCGTTCTCCACGACCTCCCAGGATCTCCAGAACCTGTTCGCCCAGCAGGGCACCGTCGAGTCCGTGGAACTCATCTCGGACAAGTTTACCGGTCGTTCCCGCGGCTTCGCGTTCGTCTCCATGGCGACGCCCGAGGAAGGCCAGAAGGCCATCCAGGCCCTCAACGGCTTCTCGCTCGAAGGCCGTGCCCTCACAGTCAATGAAGCCCGCCCGAAGGAAGATCGCCCCCCGCGCAGCGGCGGCTTCGGCGGCGGCGAGCGCCGCGGTTTCGGCGGCGGCAGCCGCGGCGGTTTCCGCGGCGAGCGTGGCGGTTTCCGCGGCGAGCGTGGCGATCGCGACGACCGTCGCGAGCAGCGCTTCTGATCCGCTGAACGACTCCCTTTCAGGCCGGGCTTCCACGCCCGGCCTTTTTGCTGCCCGTTCGCGGCGACCGATGCGAATGAACAGATACGGCTTGCCAGGAAACTCAGAACTCCTTTCTAGTTTCCGCGGTTTATGACCGCCAAGCGCCAGTCCTCCCAGCCGCCCGCCTCGATCCCTCCGCCCGATTCGGTGATCGCCCGCATCACCGCCGCCGCCCGTCGCCAGTTCACCGCCCTCGGCTACAGCCGCACCACGATGGACGACCTCGCCGGCGAGCTGGGCATGAGCAAGAAGACCCTCTACGCCCACTTCCCGGGCAAGGAGTTGATCGTGTCGGCGATCATGGAGTCGAAGATCCGGGAGATTCGCACCGGGATGCATGCCATCGTCGAGGATGCCAGCATCCCCGTCATGGACCGCGCCCATCGCATGATGGCTTTCATCGTCCGCCAGATGAGCGAGATCTCCCCGGCCTTTCTGCGCGACCTCGAGCGCCACCATCCCGCCCTCTATGCGCGGATGGAGTCGGTCCGCGCGGAGATCCTTCCCCAGGTCTGGGGCAAGCTGCTCGCCGATGGCGCCGCGGAGGGGCTCGTCCGCCGCGATCTCGATCCGTCCTTCGTCTCCGAGATGATGCTCGCCACCGCCCGCCACCTCCTGCGGCCCGACTCGCTCGACCGCCTCAAGCTCGAGCCCCGCGAGGTCATCGACCAGATGCTCACCATCCTCTTCAACGGCATTCTCACCCCCGCCGGCCGCAAAGCCTATGAAAACGGTCCTTCCCGCTAACCTCACCATGCGCTCCGTCGCACTCGCGTTCCTCGCCACCGGATCGCTCCTGTTCGCCACCGGCTGTCACCGCTCGCCCACCACCGACGCAGCAGTCCGCCTCTCGGGCAACATCGAGGCCGTCGACGCCCAGGTCGGCTTCAAGGTCCCCGGCCGCGTCGCCTCCCGCCTCGTCTCCGAGGGCGAGCGTGTCGCTGCCGGCCAGCCCGTCGCCCTGCTCGACGACGTCGAGCAGAAGGAGACCGTCGCCCTTCGCTGCGCCGAGCTCGCCACCGCCGAGGCCACCCTCGCCGACCTCGTCGCCGGCTCGCGTCCCCAGGAGATCGCCACGGCGAAGGCCGCGCTGCGCAGCGCCGAGGCCGACCGCGACCGTGCGCGCCTCGAGCTCGCCCGCCAGCAGGAGCTCCGCAGCAAGGACGTCACCGCCGCCCGCGATCTCGAGACCGCCGAGGCCGCCTGCGCCGTCGCCGTCGCGCGCGCCGACCAGGCCGCCGAGGCGCTCAAGCTCGCCGAGGAGGGCCCGCGCCGGGACGCCGTCACCGCCGCGCGGGCACGCGTCGAGTCGGCCCGTGCCGCCCTCGCCCTCGCCGAGACCCAGCTTGAGAACACCCGCCTCGCCGCGCCCTTCGCCGGCGTCGTCCTCTCCCACAACATCGAGCCCGGCGAGTTCGTCGCCGCCGGCACGCCCGTTGTCACCGTCGCCGACCTTGCGCACGTATGGGTCCGCGCCTACGTGAGCCAGACCGACCTCGGCCGCCTCCGCCACGGCCAGCCCGCCGAGGTCCGCACCGACACCTTCCCCGGCAAGGTCTACCAGGGCACCGTCGGCTTCATCTCCTCCGAGGCGGAGTTCACGCCGAAGACCGTCCAGACCGAGAAGGAGCGCGTGAAGCTCGTCTTCCGCATCAAGGTCGACCTCGCCAACCCCCAGGACGAGCTCAAGCCCGGCATGCCCGCCGACGTCACGCTCCGCTGAACCGCCCTCCGTCGTCCGTCCTCCGCCTTCTCCATTCTGCCTTCTTCATTCTGCGTTCTCCTCACATGCCCGCCCTCCGCACCCAAGGCCTCCGCCGCACCTTCGGCGAACTCGTCGCCGTGGCCGGGCTCGACCTCGAGGTGGCGGAGGGCGAGATCTTCGGACTCGTCGGGCCCGACGGTGCCGGGAAAACGACGACGATGCGGATGCTCACCGGCATCCTCCCGCCCACCGCCGGCACCGCCACCGTCGCCGGCTGCGATGTCGTCCGCGATGCCGCCCGCCTGAAGGACCACATCGGCTACATGAGCCAGCGCTTCGGCCTGTATCCCGATCTCTCCGTCGCCGAGAACATCGCCTTCTACGCCGACATCTACGGCGTGCCCCGCCGCGAGCTCGCCGCCCGCACCGAGCGGCTCCTCGGCTTCAGCAATCTCACGCCGTTCAAGCACCGCCTCGCCGGCAACCTCTCCGGCGGCATGAAACAGAAGCTCGGGCTGGCCTGCGCGCTCATCCACACACCGCGCGTCCTCTTCCTCGACGAGCCCACCAACGGCGTCGATCCCGTCTCCCGCCGCGATTTCTGGCGCATCCTCTACCAGCTCGTTCGCGACGGTGTGACGCTCTTCGTCTCCACCGCCTACCTCGACGAGGCCGAGCGCTGCAACCGCCTCGCGCTCCTCCACGAGGGCCGTCTCCTCGGTATGGGCACGCCCAACGATGTGAAGCGTCTCATGCCCGGCACCCTCCTCGAGGTCCGCACCTCCGCCCCGCGCCGCACCGCGCTGCTCCTCCGCGAAAACCTCCGCTCCGCCAGCGTCGGTCTCTTCGGCGACCGCGTCCACGTCGCCACCCGCGAGCCCGCCGCCGCCGAGGCCGACACCCGCCGTCTCGTCGCCTCCGCCGGCTTCGAGCTGCTCTCGCTCCATCCCGTCGAGCCATCCCTAGAAGACGTCTTCGTCGCCGTCATCGGCCAGCCCGCCCCCGGCGCCGAGCCACCGCAGTCGTTGTCACGTAATACGTGACAAGCGCCCGCCGCCACGCCCATGCCCATCCCCGTCGCCCAACCGCTCCGGCCCGCAGCGCTCCCCCTGAACCCTCCGGAGACTTGTCACGTAATACGTGACAACGGTTGCCCCCGCTCCCGGCGGGCGCACCAGCCAGCACCTTCGCTCGCGGCCGCAGGTCCCCGCCGCGCGCTTCACCTCTCCCGTCCTCGGAGCTTGTCACGTATTACGTGACAAGCTCCCCGGTCCGCCACGCCATGTCCCACGCACCCACCGCACCCGCCTCCGGCCCGACCGCCGCCGAGCCCGTCGTCGAGGTGCAGAACCTCGAGAAACGCTTCGGCACGTTCCGCGCGGTCGCGGGTATCTCGTTTTCGGTCACGCGCGGCGAGATCTTCGGTTTCCTCGGCCCCAACGGCGCGGGCAAGTCCACCACCATCCGCATGCTCTGCGGCCTGCTCACGCCCAGCGGAGGCACCGGCCGCGTGGCCGGGTTCGACATCCGCACGCAGACCGAGCTCATCAAGACCCGCATCGGCTACATGAGCCAGAAGTTCTCCCTCTACGACGAGCTCACCGTCGAGGAGAACATCGACTTCTACAGCGGCATCTACCGCATCCCCGCCGCGAAGAAGGCCGCGCGCAAGGCCTGGGTGCTCGACATGGCCGGCCTCACCGCCCACCGCGCCTCGCGCACGTCGACCCTCTCCGGCGGCTGGAAACAGCGCCTCGCCCTCGGCTGCGCCGTGCTCCACGAGCCGCCCATCCTCTTCCTCGACGAGCCCACCTCCGGCGTCGACCCCAACAGCCGCCGCCAGTTCTGGGATCTCATCAACACCCTCGCCGGCCAGGGCGTCACCGTGTTCGTGACGACCCACTACATGGAGGAGTCCGAGTACTGCGACCGGCTCGGCATCGTCTACCGCGGCGAGCTCATCGCCCTCGGCCGCCCGCGGGACCTGAAGACCACCCACATGACCGACGCCGTGCTGGAGATCGACTGCGAGCGCCCCCACGACGCCATGGCCGTCCTCGCGCGCGTCCCGGCCGTGAAGGAGACCGCGCTCTTCGGCAAGGGCCTGCACGCCGTCGCCGCCGAGGCCGAGCCGGCCATCGCCGCCATCCGCGATGCGCTCGCCGCCGAGCGCATCGCCGTCGCCCGCGTCGAGCGCATCGTGCCCACCTTGGAGGATGTCTTCGTCTCCCTCATCGAGGCCCGCGACCGCGCCGCCGGCGCCCAACAGGAGTTCCGCCGATGAACGCGAACGGCTCCGCCACCACGCCTGCGCGTAGGTCGTCCCTTCAGGGCGACCCGTCCGACGTTTGCAAACATCGGATACCGCCGCAACGTCCGCCGGTGCGGGCTGAAGCGCCGCACTACGCCGGAACATGCCGCGGCCGCGCCAGGTTTCTCGCGGTCAACCGCCTCCGACCTCTGCGCCGTTCCCGCTGTTCGGATCGGTGTTCATCTGCGTCCATCTGTGGTCAACTCCTCCGTCTGTCTGCTTGGCCGTGGCTCGATCGCTCCGTGTCCTCCTCCCCCCTCCGTGCCCTCCGTGGCCCGACCGGTCTTCCGTTCCGCCGATGAACCTCCGCCGCCGCTGGGCCATCGCCCGCAAGGAGGCCCGCCACATCCGCCGCGACCCGCGCAGCCACGGCCTCGCCGTCGGCGGCCC
>CAZXHR010000197.1:0-7823 GCA_964640465.1 uncultured Opitutaceae bacterium | reverse complement strand
CGCGCGCCCCCCGCCGCCCCCGCCGCCGCCCCCCCCCGCGCCCCCGCCCGCGCCGCCGCCGAGACCGCCGCCGACCTCGCCCGCCGCGCCCAGCTCACCGAACACCTCGCCCTCCAGGCCATCGTCCAGCGCCACTTCAACCCGCTCCCCGCCGACGACGGCCGCCGCCACCCCGCCACCGTCCTCGCCCTCCGCGCCGAAGTCGCCCTCTGAGGTCACACGCCGGAACCGTTTCCCGGCGAATTCCCACACGCCCGAGAACCGCCAGCCTGCATCGCGCTCCACCGCTTCGCCATTCCGCATTCCGCAATCCGCAATCCCATGCCCTCCGTCCCCGCCGTCCTCTCCGACCAGCCAGTCGGCACGCGCGTCCGCATCGCCGCCGTCGAGCTGCCGCCGGACATCCGCCAACGCCTCCTCGAAATGGGCCTCACCGTCGGCACCGAGTGCACCGTCCTGCGCTACGCGCCGCTCGGCGACCCGCTCGAAATCCGCGTCCGCGGTTACCAGCTCGCCATCCGCCGCAGCGAGGCCGCCGGCCTGCTCGTTCAACGACTCGGCTGAAAGCCCGCCCATGTCCGCCCCCGCACCCGCTCCCGCCGCTCCGGATTCCGTCGCGGCAACCGCGTCGCCCCGCACCGCCGTGCGCACCATCGCCATCGCCGGCAATCCCAACAGCGGCAAGACCTCCCTCTTCAACGCCCTCACCGGCCTGCGCCAGAAAGTCGGCAACTATCCCGGTATCACCGTCGAGAAAAAGGTCGGACGCTTCTTCGGCGCCCACGGCGAGCCCGTCGACCTGCTCGACCTGCCCGGCACCTACTCGCTCCAGACCCGCTCGCCCGACGAGGCCGTCGCCCGCGACATCCTCCTGGGCCGCCGCGGCGACACCGCCGCCCCCGACCTCGTGCTGTGCGTCGTCGACGCCTCCAACCTCGAGCGCAACCTCTACCTCGTCGCCCAGCTCGCCGAGTTCGGCCTCCCGCTGGTTGTCGCGCTCAACATGATGGACCTGGCCGAGCGCAACGGACTCGTCACCGACACCGCCGCGCTGGCCGCTCGCCTCGGCTGTCCCGTTGTGCCCATCGTCGCCTCGCAGAAGAAGGGGCTCGTCGAGCTCAAGCACGCCATCGCCGCCCACTTCGGCGGCGCCGCGCCGCGCCGCGCCCCGTTGCCCGAGCCCCTCGAACGCGCTGCGCACACGCTCGGCGAAGAGCTGGTGCGCGAACGCGAGGTCGCCTCGCGTGCCGCCCTCGGCGAGGCGTTGCTCCTGCTATCCGCCGCCGAGGGCACCGCCACCGCCGCGCTGCCCGGTTCGCTTCTCGCCAGTGTCGCCACAGCCCGGGCACAGCTCGAACGCGCCGGCGTCGACCGCATCTCCGCCGCCGTTCAGGCGCGCTACGACTGGACCACGGAACTGGCCTCCGCCGCCCAGCGCAGCTCGGGCTCACCGCGCGCCCGTCTCACCGACCGGCTCGACTACTGGCTCACGCATCGCCTCTGGGGCTGGGTCTTCTTCCTGGGCGTGATGGCGCTCATGTTCTTCACCATCTTCCGCCTCGCCGAGATCCCGATGGGCTGGGTCGAAGCCGGCCAGGAACTTGTCTCCGGCTGGGCCGCCTCGGCGATCCCCGCAGGCGATTTCCGCGACCTCGTCGTCGACGGCGCCATCGCCGGAGTGGGAGGAGTGGTCATCTTCATCCCCCAGATCCTGATCCTCTTCTTCTTCCTCGGGCTGCTCGAGGACACCGGCTACATGGCGCGCGCAGCGTTCATCGTCGACCGGTTGATGAGCAAGGTCGGCCTGCACGGAAAGTCCTTCGTTCCGATGCTCAGCTCCTTCGCCTGCGCGATCCCGGGCGTGATGGCCGCGCGCACGATCGACAGCCCGCGCGACCGCCTTGTCACCATACTTGTGGCACCATTGGTGAGCTGCTCCGCCCGCCTGCCCGTGTACGCGCTGCTCATCGCGCTGCTGCTGCCCTCCGGGGGAGCCTGGGAGAAGGCCGGCATGATGCTCGCCCTCTACGCGCTCGGCCTGGGCGCGGCGTTCGCGATGGCCTGGCTCTTCCGCCGAACGCTCTTCCGCGAACAGCGTTCTCTCCTCCTGCTGGAGATGCCGCCCTACCACCGGCCCTCCCTGCGCGCCACCGCCGTGCGCATGGCGGAACGCGGCCTGATGTTCCTCAGGCGCGCCGGCACCGTCATCCTCGCCATCTCCGTCGTCATCTGGGCGCTCTCGACCTACCCGAAGCCCGCCAACCCCGACGCCACGCCCGCCGAGGCGCTCGCCGCCTCGTACGCCGGCCGGCTCGGCCACGCCATCGAGCCCGCGCTCAAGCCGCTCGGCTACGACTGGAAGATCGGCGTGGGCATCCTCAGCTCGTTCGCCGCGCGCGAGGTCTTCGTCGGCACGATGTCCATCATCTACTCCGTCGAGAACGGCGAGGAGGATACGGCCTCCATGCGCGACCGCATGCTCGCCGAGACGCACCCCGACAGCTCGCCCGTGTACACGCCGCTGGTGATCTTCGGCCTGATGGTCTTCTACGTCCTCGCGATGCAGTGCCTGGCCACCACCACCGTCGTCCGCCGCGAGACCGCCTCGTGGAAATGGCCTCTCTTCCAGCTCGCCTACATGTCCGCGCTGGCCTGGGGCGGCGCCCTCCTCGTGTACCAGGGCGGCCGGCTCCTCGGGTTGAGTTGACCACGCCGCCGCCCGATCGCGCCCGCAACCACGCCCAGGTGACCAATCCGCAATCCGAAATCCGCATTCCGCAATCCTATGCCTCCCTGGCTCGACCGTCTCCTCGTCCTGGCCGCCGTCGCCGCGGCGCTCGGCAGCTTCTGGCCCGCGCTCCGGCGCCGCCGCTCCGCATCGCGCGCGACGCCCGCGCCGGCCTGCGCCTGCAGCGGCTCCGCATCCGTGTTCTGCGGCAGCAGCGGCAAACCTCGCCGCATGGTCGCGTCCCGGCTCGCCGGCCCCGTTCCGGGGTCGGTGCGTCCTCGCGGCGGCGCCTGATGCCGCCGCGGCTACTCGGCCTTCGTGGCGGGCTCGGGCTCCAGTCCGCTGCCGGTCACGTTCGCGCTCGTCACCAACGGTCCTTGGGCCACGGCGACAGCGATACCCCGCAGCTCCACATCGCGCAGGTTCGCCAGCGCCAGCCCCTTGGCCGCCGTGCCGGAGATGTCCTCCAGCACCAGCCGCTCGACGGGCCGCTCCGCCGGGATCTCCGTCGCCTCGAGCACGGCGCCGCAGTTGTTGAGCCTCACGCGGGAAAACCGGATGTCGCGCCCGAGCGGGATGCCCTCGTCTCCGGGAACCGGATCGGGGCCGACCTTGCCGCTCGTGGCAAGGTTGAGGCGCAGGAACGCGCCGGTGGCACTGAGCACCGTGAGATCCTCGCCCACGATGTTCTCGATCGTGCCGCCGCGGCCGGGCCGGCCCTTGATGTAGATCGCGCTGGTCTTGCTGTGCACGAACGTGCAGCGCTCGATCCGCACATTGCGCACGCCGCCGGACATCTCGCTGCCGATCCCGATGCACGCCCAGTTCGAGTCGCCGAGCGTGCAGTCGGCGATCGTGACGTTCTCCGCTGGCTCCGCGGCCAGCCAGCCCTCGAGCCCGCGGCCGGACTTGAGCGCGATCGGATCGTCGCCGGTCATGATGTCGCAGCGCTCGATCCGCACATCGCGGCAGGAATCGACATCGATCCCGTCGCCGTTGCCGCCGCCGCTGCGGATGCGCAGCCCGCGCGCAACGACGCCGCGGCAGCGCACCGGGTGGATCGACCACATGTTGGCGTAGCTCGTCGAAAAGCCCTCCAGCCGCACGTCGGCGCAGCGCACGAACTCGATGAGCGCCGGCGCGCGCGGGTCGCGCTGGCGCCCGATCTCGGGCGCACCGGCGATGTTCCCGGTCCCCACAATCGCGATATGATCCGCGGCGTTCGCCACGATGAGCGCGCTGTGCCCGCGCTCCCATTGGCCCTCCCAGCGCACGCGCGTCAGCGGATAGTCCGCGAGCGAGGCGCTGCCGACAAGCCGCGCGCCCTCGGCCAGCCGCAGCGTCGTGCGCGAGAACAGCTCGACCGTGCCGATGCGGTACTCGCCGGCGGGCACGAGCACCTCGCCGCCTCCGGCGGCATGGCAGCGGTTGAACGCCTTCTGGAAAACCGCGGTGTCGTCGCCGCGTCCGTCGCCGGCGGCGCCGAGCGCACGCACGTCGAGCGCGAGCGGTGGCCGGTCCGCGGCGGGCACGGCGAACTCGCGGGCAGGCTTGAGCCCGCGCAGTTGCCAGTCGGCGAAATCGAGCAGCGCCGCCCACTCCTCGTCGGCGTACGCGTGGCCGTGGGCGGAATAGTGCAGCCCGATCCGGCCCTCGGCGCCGGTGAGCGCATACACGGGCGCGGCGGCGCGCAGCGAGTCGCGCACCGCCGCCGGCAAGCAGATCCGGTCCGCCTCGGCGTCGAGCGCGAGGAAAGCCCGCGGCGCCGTGAGGGCGACAAACCAGTGCTGATCGAACGGCAGCCGGCCGGCATGCGGCCCGAACTCGCGCAGGTGCGGCGAGAACCAGTTGGGGTACTTCAGCGCCATCTCGTCCAGCCCCTCGCCGCCGCCGCGCCCGAACCCGCACCGGCGCAGCGCGCCAACACCGCCCCGGCCGAGCCGGCGGGCGCCGAGAGCGCGATCCGCTCGTCGAACGCCCCGGCGACCAGCACCGCCTTGCCGAGCCGCGAGTGGCCCGTGGCGATCAGCCGCGCCTTGTCGGCGAAGTCCTGCGTTTCCAGATAGTCGATGCAGCGGGAGACGCCCCACGCCCAGGCGGCGAGCAGCCCCCAGTCGTGGCGCGGATGGGCGGGGAAGAAACGCGACGCGCGGTACGCCCAGGCCCCGTCTGCCAGCCGCGCGATGGTGTCCTCGCCGGTGTCCTGGTAGTTGTAGGTCGCCAGCGCGTAGCCGCGGCGGAACAGTTCGCGGCGACCCGCCGCGTACGCCTCGGGATCGGGCGCCGCGGGCGACGCGGCCGCGGACGCCGCCTCCGGGATTCCCAGCGGCAGCGCGAGCGCGTCGAGCCCCTGTCCCTGCTCGGGGCGACGCGGCTGCAACGGCTGCGCGACGATCCCCGGCACCGGGCTCATCGAGGGAAAGACGATCGTCGGGCACGGTCCGCTCCGGTCCGCGGGCACGAACAGCGCGATGTCGAAGCCGAGCCGGCGCTCTGCGCCGAAACGCAGCCGCACCACGCGAAATTCCACCGCGCCGTCGAGCAGTCTCCGGCTTTCGATCACCTCGCCGGCGACATCGCCGGGCGCCGGCGGCATCAGGCCGGTCGAGTACCACTGGAGCAGATCCTTCACCTCGGCGCGGCGCCGCTCCCACTCGGCCGCGGTCGCGATGCGGCGGCCGTCCGGCAGGACCAGCGGGTCGGGCAGCTCCGTGCGCTCGGGCAGCGCCGCGGCGCCGGGGCGGACCGTCTGCGCCGTTTCGATCGCCGGCAGCGGCACGACCGCCGGTCTGGACACGGCAGGTCCGGCCGGGAGAACCGCCGGTGCGATACAGGTGAGGAGCGCGGTGAGAAGAGGGAGTTTCGTTTTCATCGGGTAACGATTGCGGCCCTCCCCTCGCCGCTGCGACCGCACCCCGTTTTCCGCCGCTTGGCAATGCCGCAAGACGGGCCGCGCGGCGCGCCTTGCGCCGCACTCCCAGTTCGCCGAACCTGATCTCGGCCGGACGACCGTTTCCGCCCATCCCATTCCGCATCCAGCAAACGCCATGACCTGCCTCGCCGAAAACCGCCCCTCGCACGACTTCCGCCTCGGCCACGCCGAGGGCGAGCGCCGCACCGCCATCGTGCTCGCGCTCACCGTCGTCGTCATGGTGATCGAGATCGTCGCCGGCCACCTCTACGGCTCGATGGCGCTGCTGGCCGACGGCTGGCACATGGGCACGCACGCCGCCGCGTTCGGCATCACCGTCTTCACCTACCGCTACGCCCGCCGCCACGCGCACGACCCGCGCTTTGCCTTCGGCCCAGGCAAAGTCAGCGCGCTGGGCGGCTTCACCAGCGCGCTGCTTCTGGGCGGAGTCGCCGTATTCGTCGCTTGGGAGTCCGTCACTCGGCTCCTCCATCCGGAAACAATCGCATTCGACCAGGCGATGCTCGTCGCCGCGTTCGGCCTGCTCTTCAACTTCTTCGGTGCCTGGCTCCTCGGGCACGGCGACTCCCACGACCGCGGCGCCGAGCACGCCGGCCACACCCACGGCTCCGGCCACGGGCACGGCGGTGGGCAACACCACGATCTCAACCTCCGCGCCGCCTACCTCAACGTTCTCGCCGACGCCCTCACCTCCGTCTTCGCCATCGCCGCCCTGCTCGGCGGCAAGTACCTCGGCTGGAACTGGCTCGACGCCGCAGTCGGCCTCGCCGGCGCCGTCTTGATCGCCCGCTGGGCGCTCAGCCTCGTGCGCGACACCAGCACCGTTCTCCTTGACCGCGAGATGGACAATCCCGTCGCCGCCGAAGTCCGCGAAGCCGTCGAGTCCGATGGCGATTCGCGCCTCACCGACCTGCACCTGCTGCGCGTCGGGATGGGCCAGTACGCCGTCTTCGCCACCATCGCCTCGCACACCGGCCGCACCACCGCCGAGTACCGCGAACGCATCCGCATCCACGAGGAGCTCGTCCACTTCAACCTCGAGGTCACCCACTGCGATTGCCGGTAAGCCTGCGGATCATTCTTGCTGCAGGCGCATCTCGTAGGGGCGTTGTCGTGCAACGCCCTTCCACGTTCGCCCATCGGCGAAGTCCATTAGCGGTTTCCCCACTCCGGAATTCTCACCGCGCCGTCACTTTCCCGGCAGGCGCTTCGCCGGCGGCCTTGCCTTCGAGGCGGCCGATGATGCGGAGCAGTCCGTCGAGAATCGTGATCGGGTGCGGCGGACAGCCGGGAATGTAGAGATCGATCGGCACCACCGAGTCTGCCCCCTGGCACGTCTCCTCGTGGCCGACGAACGGCCCGCCGGAGATCGCGCACGCGCCCACGGCGATGGCGATCTTCGGCCCGGGCACCGCGTCCCACGTCTTCTTGAGCGCCAACTCCATGCCCTTCGACACCGGCCCGGTGATGATCAGACCGTCCGCATGCCGCGGCGACGCCACATACTGGATGCCGAAGCGGCCGAGGTCCCAGCCGATGGTGCCGAGCACGTTGATGTCGGCCTCGCACGCGCCGCAACCGCCGGCGCTCACCTGACGCAGCCGCAGCGAGCGGCCGAGAAGCTTCTTCATCTGCGCGTCGAGCGCCGCGGCCAACCGCAGCTCTTCCTGCCCCGGAGCGCCCAGCACGAGATCCTCGCGCCGCCGGACCGCCAACCGGTGGTCGCGAGTCTGCACGATGGCCTTGCTCGGGCACGCCGCCACGCACTCGCCGCAGAACAGACAGCGCCCGAGATCGAGCGCCACCGGCTTGCCGGCCAAGCGCGCAATCGCCTGTGTCGGGCACACCGGCACACACGCCGTACAACCCGCCGCGCACTTCGCGCCGTCGACGCGCAGCGCCCCGCCATGCCGATCCGGCAACGCCGGCGCCGGCCCGTCCGGGTACGCCATGGTCGCGCAACCGGCCTTCAGTCGATGGGTGATGGTATCGAGGACGAACATGGCAGTTTGGGTTCAGCGGTTCGGAGAATCGGAGACGACAGAAGGTAACGAAGAGAACGAAGGCTTCATCCGAGGACTCGGATCCATCCGAGAAAAACGAGCGGGAACGAGAGGCAAATCCCGGAGAGGGCCTTCCATCCCCAGATCGCTCGAGGGCTCG
>CAZXHR010000196.1:0-7926 GCA_964640465.1 uncultured Opitutaceae bacterium | reverse complement strand
CCCCTCCGCCACCATAGCCGCCCCCGCCGCCGCCCCCACCGCCACGCGCCAAGCAAACGGTTCCAACCGCCGCGGATATCACCACACAGGCAATCAATCGAAGAGTTGGTTTCATGATCGTCCTTTGTTCTCCCGCCCGGCCGAGATGAGGATATCCGGCGACGGCACCGGCCGGACGAACAACCGCCGCGGATGAGTGAGCACCAGCGCTTACGAAAGCCTGTTTTGCATCCCGAGCAACCGGCCCGCCCGCGAACTGCTCCGGCCGATTGCCCGTTGCCAGCATCCCAATACCATTCATGGGCCGCCGCCACCCGATTGCCATGCCCACAACCGGCCCCACGCTCCCCGAATTCCTCTTCGCCCAGCAGGCGCTGCCAGCCATCGAGCTTGAGGTGGGGACCAGTGTGATCCGCCGCGCCAATCCCGCATTCGCCCCCCTGATCGGCCGCGCCCCCGAGGAATTCGTCGGCCAACCGTTCGAGCATCTCCTCCCCGAGTCCGAGCGCGAGGCGTTCCAATCCCTCCTCTCCGGAGGTGGGCCTCCCCTCGCTTGCCATCTTCTCGGCGGCGAGGCGCAAGGCCGCTCCGTCCTTCTCACGCTGACTGCTCCCATACCGGAAGCCGAGCCCCTCGCTCCGCGCCTTCTGTTCGTCGAGCCATCGCCGCGCGCGGAATCGCCTGCTCTCCCGCTGCCGGCGCAGGAACAAGGCAGCATCTTCCGCCACATCGTCCTCTGTGCCAACGACGGCATCTGGACCGTCGATGCCGAGCAGCACATCACCTTCGTCAACCAGCGCATGGCCGACATGCTCGGCTACACGCCGGCGGAGATCCATGGCCGCCTCATCACCGACTTCATCCACCCCGAGGAACTCGCCGACCATGCCAGACAGATCGTCCGCCGCCGCTCGGGGCAGGCCGGCCGTTACGAGCGCCGTTTTCTCCGGAAAGACGGCTCCGTGCTCTGGACACTCGTCGCCGGCGCCCCCCTTCGCACTCCCGATGGCGAATACCGCGGCGCCTTCGGGCTCTTCTCCGACATCACTGCCCGCAAGCAAGCCGACCACGCCCTCCAAGTCAGCGAGGAACGCTACCGCAGTCTCCTGGCCGCCGCCACCGACTACGTCTTCACCGTGCCCTACGCCAACGGCCAGCCGGGCACGACCGTCCACGGGCCAGGCTGTGTCAAGATCACCGGCTACGAGCCCCACGACTACGCCGCCGACCCATACCTCTGGTACCGCATGATCGCCACGGACGACCGCGCCGAGGTGGAGCGCCACATCCGCCAGTCCACCGAAGGCGAGCAAGCCTCCACCATCGAGCACCGCATCATCCACCGCGACGGCTCCGTGCGCTGGGTACGCAACACTCTCGTGCCCCGCCGCGATGCCGCCGGGGCCCTCATCGCCGTCGACGGTCTTATAACCGACATCACCGAGCGCCACCTCGCCGAGGAATCCCTGCGCCTCAGCGAGCACCAGCTCCGCCTCATCATCGACACCGTCCCCGCCCTCATCGCCTACATCGGCACCGACGGCCGCTACCGCCTCCTCAACGAGACGTTCCACCTCTGGTTCGGCGACCCCATCGCCGCGATCCTTCTCTGCCCCCTGTCCGAACACTTCGGGCCCGAGGCTTGGGCCGAACTCCGCCCGCTCTTCGACCGCGCCCTCGCAGGCGAGACCGCCGTCTTCGAGAAGGAGCTGTCCTTACGCGCCGCCGGACGCCGCTGGATACACGGCTTCTTCACGCCCGACCACGGTCCCGAGGGCAACGTCCGCGGCATCGTCCTCCTGGCCAACGACATCACCGGCCGCAAGCAGCTCGAGGCGCAACTGCTCCGCGCACAGCGCCTCGAGGCCGTCGGCCGACTGGCCAGCGGGATCGCCCACGACCTCAACAACATCCTCCAGCCCGTCCTGATGGCCCCGCGCCTCCTGCGCCCTGCGCTCTCCGACCCCGAGGCCGTGGCCCTCGTCGATACCATCGAGGGCAGCGTCCGCCGCGGCGCCGAGATCATCAAACAACTCCTCGACTTCGGCCGCGGCAGCGCCGCCCGCCGCGTTCCCCTACGCCTCGACACCCTTGTCGTCGACCTCGTCCGCATCCTCCGCGAAACGCTTCCCAAGGACATCGTCCTGCACTGCGAGCTGCCGGCACACGTGCAGTCCGTCATGGCCGATGCCACCCAGCTCCACCAGGTGTTGATGAATCTCTGCATCAACGCCCGCGACGCCATGCCCACCGGCGGTGCACTCACGATCCGCCTCTCGGTCGCCGACCTCTCCCGTCCGCTCGCCGACGCCATCCCCGCCGGGCAAACCGGCCGTTTCCAGGTGCTCACCGTCAGCGACACCGGCACCGGCATCGCCCCGGAGAATTTTCCAAGGCTCTTCGACCCCTTCTTCACCACTAAGGATGTCGGCGAAGGAACCGGCCTCGGGCTGTCGACCGTCCTCGCAATCGTCCGCAGCCACGACGGCTTCGTCCACGTATCCAGTACGGTTGGCATCGGCAGCGTCTTCCGCGTCTTCCTCCCCGATACCGCCGCCACCGTCTCCGAAACGCCCACTCCGGCCCTCCGCACGATCCCGGCCCCGCTCGTCGGCAGCGAAGGCCGCCAACGCCACATCCTCGTCGTCGACGACGAAACCGCCGTCCGCGACCTCATCCGGCAGACCCTGCTCCGCCACGACTACCGCATCAGCGAAGCCGCCAACGGAGCGGAGGCGCTCGTCCTGCTCGCCCAGCGCGAAAACAGCGTCGATCTCGTCATCGCAGACCTGCTCATGCCCGTGCTCGACGGCGCCAGCCTCATCCGGGAGCTCCACCGCCGCCGTCCCCACCTGCCCATCGTCGCGATGAGCGGTAACATCGCCCGCGACCAGATCTCCCCCGAAATCAAAGCCGCCATCCACGTCCTCCTCCCCAAGCCGTTCGACGCAATCCAACTCCTCGCCGCCCTCGACACGCCAGCCGGCTAGCCCCTCGTCGCTTGCGGCACACCGTTTTCCCGATACTAGTCACACTCCAATGCCCGGCCCCACACCGACACAGCCCGAGCCCGCAGACCCCACCCGCATCCTCCTCATCGACGATCACCGGCTGATGCGCGACGGCCTGCGCGCGCTCCTCACCCGCCACCACGAGTTCCGCGTGACCGGCGAGGCTGGCGACGGCGCCTCCGCCCTGCGCGCCGTCCGCTCCCAGCGGTTCGATCTCGTCCTCCTCGATGTCCACCTGCCCGACATGAGCGGCATCGAGGTCGCCCGCCGCATCCTCGCCGTCTTCCCCGAGATCAAGGTCGTCGTCCTCTCCTCCGACCATAGCCACGCCTGTGTCCATGAGGCGTTACTGGCCGGCGTGTCCGGCTACATCCTCAAGGACAACGCCACCGACGAGCTCATCCGCGCGCTGCATACCGTCGTCGCCGGCCAGCTCTACCTCTGCCCCGAGGTCAGCACCGACATCGTCGCCACCTACCGCAGCGGTCTCATGCCCAATGTCGCTCCGCCCCAGCCGATCCTCTCCGAGCGCGAGCTGCAGGTCCTCAAGCTCCTCGCCGACGGTCTGCGTACCAAGGAAATCGCCGACAACCTCGGCATCGGTGCCAAGAGTGTGGAGACCTATCGCGCACGCCTGATGGAGAAGCTCAAGCTCGGCTCCGTCGCCGAGCTCACGCGCTACGCCATCCGCGAGGGGCTCGTCCCACTGTAGTGCCGGCGCGCCGCTCGCTCCGCAAACAGAACGCCGCCCGGATCACGGGCGGCGTTTGCGCAAATCCTGCCGGCGCCACCCTCACGGCACCGGGGCCGGAGCGAGGTGCCAGATGTCGCGATTGTACTCGGCGATCGTGCGGTCGCTGGAGAACTTGCCCACGCGGGCGGTGTTGAGGATCGCCATCTTCGCCCAACGTGCCTTGTCCCTGAACGCGGCGTCCACACGGTCGTGGGCCGCGCAGTACGACTCGTAATCAGCGAGCACGAGGAACGGATCGCCGCCGTCGAGCAGGCTGTAGCGCAGGCCACCGAGGCAGTGCGGGTCCTCGGGGGTGAAATAGCCGGAGCCGAGCCAGTCCAGCACGGCGCGCAGCTCCTCGTTCTTGTGGAAGTACTCCCACGGGTTGTAGCCCTTGGCCTGCAACGCCTCCACCTCCTCGACGGTGAGACCGAAGATGAAGATGTTCTCGTCGCCCACCTCCTCGCGGATCTCGACGTTGGCGCCGTCGAGCGTGCCGATCGTGCAGGCGCCGTTGAGTGCGAGCTTCATGTTGCCCGTGCCCGAGGCCTCCTTGCCGGCGGTGGAGATCTGCTCGGAAAGATCGGCGGCGGGGATGATCTTCTCGGCAAGCGACACGCCGTAGTTGGGCAGGAAGGCGATCTTCAGCTTCCCGCCGATGCGCTCGTCGGCGTTGATCATCTTCGCCATCGAGTTGGCGGCCTTGATGATGTTCTTGGCAAGATCGTAGCCCGGGGCGGCCTTCGCGCCGAAGACGAACACGCGCGGGGCGATGTCGAGCTTCGGGTTCTGGAGCAGGCGGCGGTAGAGGGCGAGGATGTGCAGCAGGTTGAGGTGCTGGCGCTTGTACTCGTGGAGACGTTTCACCTGCACGTCGAAGAGCGCGTCGGGCGAGACCTCCACGTCGCACAGGTGGCGGATAACCTTCGCGAGATCCTCCTTGTTGGCGCGCTTGGCGGCCATGAAGTCGGCCTGGAACTGCGGATCGTCGGCCCACTGCTCCAGTTTGCGGAGCTGGTCGAGGTCGCGCGTCCAGCCGTTGCCGATCTTCGAGTCGATCAACGCGGAGAGCCGCGGGTTGCACGAGCGCAGCCAGCGGCGCGGCGTGATGCCGTTGGTCTTGTTGTTGAAACGGTCCGGGTACAGCGCGTCGAACTCCGGGAAGAGGTTCTTCTTGAGCAGCTCGGTATGGAGCGCGGCGACGCCGTTGACGGAGTGCGAGGCGACGACGCTCAGGTGCGCCATCCTCACGTTCTGGATATGGCCCTCCTCAATCAGCGAGCAGACGCGCTTCTTGTCGTTGTCGCCGGGCCAGCGGGCTTCGACGGTGTCCATGAGGCGCTGGTTGATATCGAAGGCGATCTGGAGGTGGCGCGGCACGACCTTGCGCAGCAACGGCACGCTCCAACGCTCGAGCGCCTCGGGGAGCAGCGTGTGGTTGGTGTAGGCGAAGACACGGCCCACGATGCCCCACGCCTGGTCGTAGGCCATGCCCTCCTCGTCGAGGAGGATGCGCATGAGCTCGAGCACGGCGATGGCCGGATGCGTATCGTTGAGCTGGATCGCCACCTTCGCGGGGAAGTTGTCCCAGCCCTCGTTCGCCTTGCGGTAGCGACGGATGATGTCGCGCAGCGAGCAGGCGACGAAGAAGTACTGCTGGACCAGGCGCAGCTCCTTGCCGCTCTCGGTCTTGTCGTTCGGGTAGAGAACCTTGGAGACGGTCTCGCCGATCGCCTTGTCGCGCACCGCCTCGACGTAGCCGCCCTTGTTGAACGCAGCCAAATCGAAGTCCTGGCTGGCGCGCGATTCCCACAGGCGCAGGAAGTTGACGGTGGCGGTGCCGTAGCCGGCGATCGGGATGTCGTGCGGCACGCCGAGCATGGGCTTGGTGTTGACCCAGCGCTGGTGCGGCCGGCCGAGGTTGTCGAAGCGCGTCTCCACGTGGCCGTAGAGCTGCACCGTCTCCGTGTATTCCGGACGCTCGATCTCCCACGGCGCACCGCTCCCCATCCAGGCGTCGGGATGCTCGACCTGGTGGCCGTTCACGAACTCCTGGCGGAAGAGGCCGAACTCGTAGTGGATGCCGTAGCCGATGGCCGGCAGGTCGAGCGTGGCGAGCGAGTCAAGGAAGCAGGCGGCCAGGCGCCCGAGGCCGCCGTTGCCCAGGCCCATGTCGTGCTCCTCGTCGAGCACCACATCCGGGTCCTTGCCGATGCCGCGGAGCGCCTCGCGCGTCTCCTCGTAGATGCCGGCGGCGTAGAGGTTGTTCTGGAGCAGCCGGCCCATGAGGTACTCCAGGGAAAGGTAGTACATCCGGCGAACGTTGCCGTTGTTGTGCACGCCCTGCGTGCGGATCATCCGCTCCAGCAACCGGTCGCGCACGGCTAGGCAGGTGCAAATCCACCAGTCGCGGTTCGACGCCGTGCCTTGGTCGCGCGCCTGGGTGAACTTCAGGTGGTCGAGGATCGACTGCTTGAGCGCCTCGACGTTCGCGGCCGATACCGCGGCCGGGGCAATCGATTCGAGGGAGGAAGAGGCCGCGGACGCCTTGGCGGCGCGGGTAGGCTTGCGTTTGGAGGAAGGCATACGGGTGGTCGTTGGGATCGCGCCGGACCTATCGGCGCACTTCTTGCGCAATGAAGCAAACTGCGGGCCGGTAGCCTGCCCGGAACTGCTTCCCTAGCAACGGTCTTTTTGGAAACGTCGCGACAATTCCCCTCGGCTCAGCTCGATCAACGTCGGCCGCCCGCCCGGGGTCAGCAACGGCTGGTCGCAGGCCATCAAGCGCGCCGCCAGCTCCGCGCCGGTATCCGCCCCCGCGCCACCACGCCCCGCCCGCGCCGCCGCGCGCCGCGCCCGCTCTTCGCGCGCCCCCGCCGGCCGCCGCGGGTCGAGCTGCCCCTCGCGCAGCCGCGCAAGGATGTCGCGCAGAAACGGCTCCGCCTCCGCCGGGTCGAGCCACGCCGGCGCCGCCTCGATCCGGAAGAAATTCCGCCCGAACGCGCTCACCTCCAGCCCGTGCTTCTCCAGGAACGCGAGCTGGTCCGCCAGCATCGCCGCCGCGATCGGGTCGAGCTCCACCGGCACGGCGAAGAGCAGCCGCTGGCTGAGCGTCGCTCCGTCGCGGAACTCGCGCTGCAACTGCTCGAACAACACCCGCTCCAGCGCCGCGCGCCGGTCCAGCAGGACGACGCCCGCCGGCGTCTCGAAGATCTCGCAGTCGCCGCCCAGCGCCGCACCGAGGTGCCGCCACCCCGCCAACGCGCCCGGCCGGCCCTCGCCGGGGATCGCATCGGGCACGGACGCCACATCCGGCACGCTCGGCGTCGCAGCAACGGCAGCCTGCCCAACCAGCAGCGCCGGCGCGATCGGCGGCGTCGGCCGAGCGAGCGGCTGGCTTGCCAGCGGCGTTGCCGTCGCCACAGGCGAGGGGAGAACGATGGCGGGGAGCGGCGTCTTGGTCGCCGCACTGTCGCCACTCGCCGGTGCCACCGGTGGCCGCACCGTGCTGGGCAGCGGCTCCAGCGGCGTCACGCGTTGCGCGCCGGGCGGCAGCGCCGCCGCGAGATCGCCCGCGGCTTGGCGCAACGCATCGAGCAGCGAGCGCACGACGAACGTCCGCACGCCGGGATCGTTGCGAAACCGCACCTCGCGCTTCGCCGGATGCACGTTCACGTCGACCGCCTGCGGCTCGATCTCCAAAAACAGGAACGCCAGCGGATACCGCCCCTTCGGCAGGTGCTGCTGGTAGCTCTCGATCAGCGCGTACGCCAACGTCTTCGTATCGACCGGACGCCGGTTCACGAACGTGATCATTTCGTGGCGCGAGCCGCGGCTGGCGCCGGGTTTGCCGATCAGGCCGGTGAGCCGCATCCCCTCGCCCGCCGCCTCGACCGGCAGCAGCGCCTCGGCCGTCTGGCGTCCGAAGATCGCGGCGACGCGCTCCAGCAGCGAGCGGCACGGCGGCGACTGGAAGATCGTGCGCCCGTCCTCGATCAGCGTGAACGCCACCTCCGGGTGCGCCAGCGCATAGAACCGCACGCACTGGATGATGTGCGCCGCCTCGGTCGAGTCGCTCTTGAGGAACTTCCGCCGCGCCGGCACCGGATGGAAGAGGTTCGCCACCGTGATCCGCGTGCCCGCCGGCATGCCGCAGTCGCGCACGTGCACGAACTTGCCGCC
>CAZXHR010000195.1:0-7970 GCA_964640465.1 uncultured Opitutaceae bacterium | reverse complement strand
TTCGCCCTCTCCGCCATCGAGACCGCCATCGACATCACCGGCGGCACCATTCCCGCCGAGGAGCTCCGTTCCCTCATCCAAGGCGCGAAGGACATGCTTGCCCACCCCGTCGAACTGCTCGACGGCGCCACCGAGACCGTCGCCACCCTCGCCGCCGACTACCGGCTGATCATCATCACCAAAGGCGACCTCCGCCACCAGGAGCGGAAGTTCCAGCGCTCCGGCCTCGCCGCCCACGTGCCGCACTGCGATGTCGTCTCCGAGAAGGACAACGCCACCTACGCCCGCATTCTCGCCCGCCACGGCATCGATCCGGAAAACTTCCTGATGGTCGGCAACTCCCTGCGCTCCGACATCCTCCCCGTCCTCGAGCTCGGCGGCCACGGCGCGCACATCCCGTATCCGCTCATCTGGGCGCACGAGAAGGTCCCCGCGCCCACCGATTGCCCGCGCTTCCACGCGCTGGCCAACCTCCGCGAGCTCCCGCCGCTCCTCGCCCGGCTGCGCGCCTGAGCCGCAGCACTCCACGGGGCGGCCCGCGAGATCTTGCACTCCGCTTACCGGCGCCCGTTCGCGCGCCGCACCGGATCCATTTTCTCCTCCGGAAACGCGCAACGGCGGCGCCTCGGCCGCCCGTATTGTGAACAAGCTGCGAGCAACTTTCTGTCGCCCGGCCCCGTGCGATTTTGCAAAGAGGGCGGCTTCATGAACGCAAAGGTGCTCCTCGTCGACGACGAACCGGCCGTGCTCAGATGCATGGCGACCGCGCTGGCCCGTTTCGGTTTCTCCGTGACAACCGCGTCCTCCGGCAGGGCCGCCCTGGAGCACATCGCGCGGGAATCCTTCGACCTCGTCGTAACCGATTATCGGATGCCCGACATCATGGGCGATACTGTCGTCCGAGGGGCCCGCGAGCGCCAGCCCGAGGCCGCCATCCTGCTCATCACCGGCTTTGTCGACGAACTGCCGTCCGCGCTGCGCTCCGGCCCGGCATCCGTCCCCGTGCTCGCCAAGCCGTTCTCGCTCCTGCAGCTCCGCGACGCGGCAGAACTCGCCCTGCGCCGCAGCCTCGCCCTGGCGTACTAAAACCCCGCCGCGAGGCTCACGCCTCCACGTCGGCGCTGGGGTGCTTGTGCCGCACCCGCTCGCGGTAGAGCAGGTACAGCCCCGAGCCGATCACGATGCCGCCGCCGATCAGCGTCCAGCAATCCGGCACATCACCGAAGATCGTCAGACCGAACACCACCGCACCGACGATCTGCAGGTAGTAGAACGGCGCCAATGCCGAGGCCGGCGCGTGCCGGTGTGCGAGGATCAGCAGCCAGTGCCCGACCGCCCCGAGCAGTCCCAGCCCGACCAGCACCGCCCACACGAGCGGCGTCGAAGGCGGTTGCCAGGACCACAGCAACGCCGGGGAGACGAGCACCGCGCCCACCAGGCTGGTATAGGCCATCGTCGTCTCCGGCCGGTCGTGCGCCGCCAGCAGCCGCGTGGTGATGTAGTAAAACGCGTTGGAGAGTGCCGCCACCGCGGCGAACGTCATCCCCGCCGACACCGAGCCTCCGAACGGTCGCGTGACCACCAGCACGCCGGCGAACCCGACCAACACCGCCACCAGCCGCCGGGGGCCGATCCGCTCGCCGAGCATCGGCCCGGCCAGTAGCGCGGTGACCAGCGGAGCCGAGAAGTTGATCGCGGAAAACTGGGTGAGCGGGAGCGTCCGCACAGCGAGGAAGCAGCCCAGCGTCGAGCCGATCAGGCACAGCCCGCGCAGCACCTGCTGGAGCGGCCGCGCCGTGCGCAGCACACCGGGCGTCGTCCACGGATTCAGAAACGCCGCCACCGCCACCAGGCTCACCAGATACCGCATCCCCGCGATCTGCACCGCAGCGAGCTCCCGCCCCAGCCATTTCGCCGAGGCGTCCATGCAGGCGAAGCAGACGATCGCCAGGAGCAGGATCAGGATACCCGTAAGCGGCCGGGATACGGGCGCGCGGGAAAGCCCGCCGGTGGAGGCGTCGTTCATGGCCGCCAAAGTTGCAGCCCCGGCCGCACCGGGGCCAACCGATTCCCGCGGCGAAACGGCGGACCGTCCGCTGCGGGACGGCGTTCACAGCGCCTTCTTGATCGCGGCGATCTGCGCAACGTAGCCGGCCTCGTCGAGCAGGCGCTTGTTGGCCGGCATCATCTCGAAGGTCGAGCCCCAGGAGGCACCGCCCTCGTACTTCGGCACGAGGTGGAAGTGGAGGTGCGGCAGCTTGTCGGAGTAGGCGCCGTAGTTGATCTTCCGAGCGCCGGTGGCCGTCTTGATCGCCTTCGCTGCGCGCGCCACATCCTGCATGAACAGCGCGAGCTCCGCCTGCGGCAGTTCGAACAGCTCGTTCACGTGCCCGCGATACGCCACGACGCACCGCCCCGGATGGGTCTGCTCGCGGAAGAGGTAGAGGGTCGATGCCGCCAGCGGCGCGATCTCGATCATCAGGTCGTGGAGGCGCTGGTCCTTGCGGCAGTAGAAGCAGTCGGGCAGTTCGCTCATGGTCCGTGCATCAAAAGCGACTTCCGCAGACCGGCAAGAAGCTCCCAGCTCGCCGTACACCATGCCGCACCCGTCTTTCGCCTCTGGACCAATTCGGGCTCGCACAATTGTATCCGTAGTGCTCTATCCATCGCTCGGTTCCCTGCCAGTGGTATGAAACGTCTACTCGAGAAATTCGCCGCGGCCCTCCGCTCGGACTCTGTCCCGGCCGAGCACAGCCACCAGTTCGCCGGGCACAAGGTCTTCGTGCGTATCGAGGAGCCTCTCATGGCCGACCGCCGCCAGCGCAAGTACCAGCACCCGCTGCATAGCGCCCTCATGCTCGCCCATCTCGGCCATGTCACCGGCGGCGGCTCCGTGCAGGGCACCGACGGCACCATCCAGTGGATCAGCATCGAGATGCGGCTCCGCGATCTCGACGGCGCCCTCCATTTCGCCTGCGCCAAACTCCGCGAACTCGGCGCGCCTGCTCACTCGACCGTGAAGTTCGAACGCAACGGCCGGCACATCACTCAGCCGATCGCGTAGCGCCGCGACCGCACAAGCGTTCCGGGCGCATTGCCCCACGCCAGGGGCCGAATCCCCGTTTCCTGGCGTAAGCACGCGGTTTGGCGGGACCGGCCGCCTCAAGCCCCGCCGCCGCACAGCCGATTCACGGGATACCGCCGGCACAGTCCCCTGTGCTCTCGCAACCCATCCCGGCGGTATACCCAAAACATGATCTCCTCGATCTCGCACCACTCGCAACCCTCGGCCGCCGACTTCTTCTCGCGTATCGATTCCGATAGCGACGGCCAGCTCACCGCGGACGAACTGAAGGCCGACTTCGAGTCCCGCATCAAGAAGGTCTCCCGCTCCACCACAGGTGCCTCCGGCACCCAGCCCACACCGGACTTCGCGCAGATGGTCTCCGACGGCGACACCGACGGCGACGGCTCCCTCTCCGAGGTGGAGTTCACCACCGCGATGCAGGCCCGCCGCCAGGGCCCGCCACCGCCACCGCCCCCGCCACAGCCGCAGGAAACGGACACGACCTCGCAGTCGATCTCCGACGCCGTCGCTTCGCTCGACACCGACGGCGACGGCAAGCTCAGCGCCGACGAGCTCCTCGCCGCCTACAAGGCCAAGCAGACCGCAACAACCGCCGATACGGATACCGCCGCCAGCTCGGACAGCAGCGCTTCGACGACCGCCTCCGATCCCGACTTCGCATCCCTCATCTCCGCCATCGACTCCGATGGCGACGGCCTGCTGAACACCGATGAAGGCACCGCGCGCGTGACCGAGTCCCGCCCGCGCCGCCCGCCGCCGCCCCCGCCGCACTTCGAACGGCTGTACGCCGACAACGCGACTGAGGACGACAACGCATCGGCGAGCACCACGATCGGCGAAGCCTGATACCCTTCCCCCACACCCGGCAGCCTCGCCGGCGCCCGCCATACCCTGGCGCCGGCGGGGCTGCGCTTTGCCATCCACGCACGACACCAAGCCGCCTGTCGTCTCGACTTAGCCCGCCGCGGCGCACACGCTCGACCCCATGTCGAAAACCTACGAGCAGCTCCGCGCCGACATCGTCGCAGCCGTGAAGGCCCGCGATTCGGTCACCGCCCTCGCCCTCCGCACCGCCGATGCCGCCATCCAGCGCGCCGCGATGGACCAGAACAAGCCGATCGACGAGGCCCTCGTCGTCGCCTCGCTGCGCAAGGGCGTGAAGACTCTCGCCGAGGCCAAGGCTGACTTCGAGAAGGGCGGCCGCACTGATCTCGCCGCGGCCAACGCCAACGAGATCAAGCTCCTCGAAAAGTACCTTCCGCAGGGCCTCGACGAGGCGAAGCTCGCCGCGATCGTCGACACGGTCATCCGCGAGACCGGTGCCACCTCGCGCAAGGAGATGGGCAAGGTCATGGGCGCGCTCAAGAAGCACCCCGACGCCGGCCTCATCGACTTCGGCGCCGTCAGCAAGCTCCTCCAGGCCAAGCTGCCCTGATGGGGCACGGAGCTCCCGCGCCGTGTTCCGTCCTTGGTCACAAGCGCGGGAGCCGGCACAGCTCCACCCTCGTAACGCCGTTCGTGAGAACGGCGATCTTGGGCCCGTCGCCATTTCTTCGTAGCGCTGCCCGTGAGGACAGCGAAGGCGTCGTTCTTCTTGGAAACAGCATCTGGTTTTCCTGTACCACGCACCGTTGTCGCGGCTCGCGAACGGCGCCGCATTTCGGGCTAAACATCCCGCGGCAGGGTGCGTGTGCGCCGCTTGTCGCCTCCTTGTCGGGTACTTGTCGGGGTGGTGACGTGGCGCTGTCGGGGCTTTCCGAGGTACCTTCGGGGCGCTATGAATCCCGAAAACGAAATGCCTTCCTCCCGCATCAAGCTTGAGCGCCAGAAGCGCTCCTGGACCCAGGAGCAGCTCGCCGAGCGCGCCCACCTGAGCGCACGCACAGTCCAGCGCATCGAGTGCGGTGCCGAAGCCTCAGCGGAGACCCTCCGCCTCATCGCCGAAGCCCTCGGCATCCCGGCCGAAAGCCTGCGGACGACGCCAGCCCGTGAGCATTTCGGCGCCCCGTGGAGCCGGCTTGTCAAAACGGTGACCTCCATCGTCGTGGCGGCGGTGGCCGTGCTCTCCATCCTACCGTATGTCGCCCCCACGAACGCAGCGACACGATGGGCACATCTCATCCTCCTCGCCACACTGCTCGTCAGCCTGTTTCTGTCGGTCAGCGGCTACAGCATCCGGCAGGGGCAGCTCCTCGTACACCGCGTCGGCTGGGCGACGCGGTTCGATCTGGCACAGCTCTCGGCCTGTGAGGTCAACCCGCACGCGATGATGGGGTCGATCCGGCTATTCGGCAACGGCGGGCTGTTCTGCTTCATCGGCTGGTTCCGCAACGGCGTGCTCGGCAACTACCGGGCCTATGTCACCGATCCCGCCCGGAGCGTGGTCCTGCGCTTTGGCCCTCGCACAATCGTGGTCTCGCCCGACTCCCCGGAAGCCTTCGCGCTCGCGGTTCAGGACGCCGCCAAAGGCGACAACCCGGAGCCCACCGGCATTGTGCAGTAGACTGAGTGTGGCACCTTCACGTAGATGCCATGAAGCGAAAGCCGCCAAGGCTTTCGTCCGGGATCGAGCGGTCGAAGTTCTGGCGAACTTCGCAACCGCAAGCGCCGACTCCCATGCCCGCGCGCCACGACAAACCGGATAGGCACGCCGGCAGCCGGATCAGGAACCGGCGTCACCGGCCTGCTCCAGACGTAGCGCAGCGGCTTCCCATTCCTTCGTGGCGGCGGCGATCTGGTCCGTCACCGACGTGAGCTCGCGGTTGAGCTGCTGTGCGCGACCGGCGACGGTGTACGTCTCCGGACTTTCGAGTTCGCCCGTGAGCTTCGACTGTTGGGCTTCGAGCTGCGCGATGATCTCCTCGAGTTTGCCCACCTCGGTGCGCAGCTTCCGGACTTCGTTCGGGCTGATCTTCTTCGCCTTCTCCGGCTTGGGCGCCGGCGCGGCGGCGGCTTCGCTCGCCTGTACCGGGCGTCCGTCGGTGAAGCCGGCGGTGAGCGCGGCGCGCTCATTGGTGGCCTTCGACTTGTCGAGGTAGTAGTCGTAGTCGCCGGCGTAGGGCGTGAGCCGGCCGGAGTGGACGTGGAGGACCGTCTGCGCGAGGGCGCGGATGAAGTAGACGTCGTGGCTGATGAACACGAGCGTGCCCTCGTACTGCTTGAGCGCGAGGACGAGCGCGTCGATCGACGCGATGTCCAAGTGCGTCGTCGGCTCGTCCATGAGCAGGAAGTTGGGCGGATCGACGAGCAGGCGGGCGAGCGCGAGGCGGGATTTCTCGCCGCCGGAAAGCACGGTGACGGGCTTGAAGACGTCGTCCTTGCGGAAGAGGAAGGCGGCCAGGATCGTGCGCGCACGCTGCTCGGTAAGCTGGTTGGCCTCGGTGCGCAGCTCCATCACGTTTTCGAGGACGGTGGCCTTGGTGTTGAGGTTGTCTCCGCGGTTCTGCGCGAAGTAGCCGGCGACGACGCTGCTGCCCAGCTCGCGTTCGCCGCCCTGGATCGGGATCACGCCGGCGAGGATCTTCAGCAGCGTGGACTTGCCCGCGCCATTGGGGCCGACGAGCACGATGCGCTGGCCGCGCTCGGCCTCGAAATTAAGGTCCTTGTAAACGACGTGGTCGCCGTACGCCTGCTGGACATGGGAGAGCGTGACGACGCGCAGACCCGAGCGCGGCGGCTGCGGGAAGCGGAAGTTGACGCGCTTGAGCTCGTCGACCGGCGCCTCGATCGCCTCCTCCTGGAGCCGCTCGATCTGCTTCTCCTTCGACTTCGCGCGGGAGGCCATCGAGGCCTTGGCGCCGAAGCGGTTGACGAACTTCTGCAGGTGGGCGATCTCGCGCTGCTGGTTCTTGTAGAGCGCGAGCTGCTGCTCCTTGCGGGCCTCCTTCTCGCGGAGGAAGTCGTCGTAGTTGCCGGTGTAGCGGTGGAGCGTGCCACCGCGCAGCTCGAGCATGCCGTTGCACAGGGCGTTGAGGAACGCGCGGTCGTGCGAGATGATGAGCAGGCCGCCCGGATAGCGTGTGAGGTAATCCTGGAACCAGAGCAGCGCCTCGAGATCGAGATGGTTGGTCGGCTCGTCGAGCAGGAGCAGCGCCGGCTCGTTCACGAGCAGGCGGGCAAGATGCGCACGCATGACCCAGCCGCCGGAGAACGTCTTGGCGGGTTTCTCGTAGTCGGTCTCGCGGAAGCCGAGGCCGGCGAGGATCTTCTTGGCGCGCGGCTCGAGCGTCCAATCGATGTCGTAGTCGTCATCGTTGTCGGGGACGAGTTTCCTGCCGCTGGTGGCCAGGTGCAGGATCGTCTCGTCGCCGGCGGGTGCGCTCTCCTGCGGTAGGAAGCCGAAGTCCGCGCCGCGCTCCCAGGTGATCGTGCCGGTGTCGGGCGACTCCTCGCCGAGGATGAGGTTGAACAGCGTCGACTTGCCCGCGCCGTTGGCGCCGACCAAGCCGAAGCGGTCGGTGCGCGCGACGAAGAGCGAGACGTCGGAGAACAGTTCGCGTGTACCGTAGGACTTGGAGATGTCGGCGATCGTGAGCATCGAAGCCGTCCAACAAACCGGAGCGGGCCGGGCGGCGTCAAGGCTGGGGCGCAGCGGACCACCCGACTCCAGCTAATCCGGGCCGGGCGCACATCGCCGATTCTCGGGCTTGAACGCCGCCCCCACGCCCTTCTTGCTCATGCGTTTCCATTCTCGCGGCGCCCACGCGCCGGTTCGTTCGCCATGTCCAAACGCAAGAAACCAGAAGACCAGCAGGAGACCTTCGACTTCAACGCCGCCAAGTCCGTCGCACCCTCGACCGAACCGGCACAACAGCCTGCGGCACCCGCCCTGCCTCCGGCCGCTCAAGACACCGCCCCCGCCGCCTTGGCTCCGGCGCCGGCA
>CAZXHR010000194.1:0-7983 GCA_964640465.1 uncultured Opitutaceae bacterium | reverse complement strand
TCATCTTCATGGACATCGACCTCCCCGGCGCCGACGGCAACGAGATCGCCCGCCGAATCCGCCGCGACAGCAACCGTGCCGCGGCCGCGTGGATCGTCGCCTTCACCGCCACCGCCTCCGACTGCACCCGCAGCCATCTCGAGAGCGCCGGCATGAACGACTGCCTCCTCAAACCCTTCCGCACCGCCGAGCTCTCCGCAGTGCTCGAGCGCGGTTTCCGATCGCTGCAACAGCACCGCAACAGCACACGCGGTTGACCGGGCCTGCCCGCACCGGCACCCCGGCGCGCGAAAAAACACCGTCCTCCAATCTCCGGCCTTGCATCGTTCTGTGGAGCGCGAGGAAATTCGCCGTCGCGTTCACTCAGGTAACTTCTCCCCGAGCCGAAAATACCCGTATGCCCGTCCGCCTCGCCCAACTGCTGCATCCCTCCCGCATCCTCCTCCAAGTGCAGCAGACTAAGCGCACCGCCGCCATCAACGAGGTCGCCCGCCTGCTCGAAGGCCACCCCGACATCACGGACTTCCAGCATTTCTACAACGAACTCCTTGCTCGCGAACGCCTCGACCCCACCTGCATCGGCAACGAGATCGCTCTGCCCCACGCCCGCACCGAGCACGCCCAGGCCATCGTCCTCGCCGTCGGTCGCAGCCCGACCGGCGTCTACTTCGAGAACTGCCAGCAGACCGTGCGCCTCATCTTCGTCGTCGCCACCCCGAAGTCGCAGCCCGGCGACTACCTCGCCCTCGTCGGCGCACTCTGCCGCGTGCTGAAGGATCCCGCCGTACGCGAAGCCCTCATGGCCGCCCAGACCCCCGAGGACTTCATCCGTCCCCTCGCCGAGGCCGAAGCCCGCCTCTACGGCGCCGCCTGAGCTCCCGGGAAACACCTCGATCCCGCTCGCCCCCTGCGCGCCTCGCCTCGCAGTTCGTGAGGAACTGCGAAATCCCCTCCGCCCGCGGCTTGCCTCGCTCTGCCGTGCCGCGCACCATGCCGCCCGCGCATGATCCGCTCGTTCGTATTCAGCGAAGGTAAACTCGTCGCCAGCGACCTCGAAGCCGAGGCCATGCGCCTCGTCCGCGCCGACAAAGGCCTCCACCTCTGGGTCGACCTCGAGAACCCCACCGACGACGAGATCAAGCTCGTCCTCGACGGCGTCTTCCAGTTCCACCCCCTCGCCATCGAGGACTGCGTCACCCCCTCCAGCCTCCCCAAGATCGAGGACTACGAGGACTACCTCTTCATCGTCGCCCACGCCGTCGACCTCGCGCAGACCGAACACTTCGCCACCACCGAGCTCGATCTGTTCCCCGCCAAGGAGTCCCGCGGCACCCTCCACCGCCAGCCCCTGCGCTCCAGCCAGTGGCTCGCCGACCGCGGCACCAAGGGCACCGGTATCATCGCCCGCGGTACAGACCGCCTCGCCCACGACATCATCGACCAGCTCGTCGAACGCTACACCCCTGTCCTCGACGGCGTCCGCGCCAAGATCGAGCGCATCGAGGCCCGCGTCCTCAAGGAGCACGCCGAGAACCTCACCTCCGATCTCCTCGCCGTCCGTTCCGAGCTCGCCGACCTCCGCCAGATCATCCGCCCCCAGCGCGACGTCATCAACCGCCTCGCCCACGGCGATAGCAAGATCGTCCGCACCCTCATGCTGCCCTACTTCCGCGACCTGCGCGACAGCCTCATCCGTCAGGAGGAAACCCTCACCACTCTCGGCGACGCCCTCCTCGTCTCCTTCGATCTCTACCTCAACAAATCCGCCAGCCAGGCCAACGAAGGCATCAAGATCCTCACCGCCCTCACCGCCATCACCATGCCGCCCATCCTCTTCGGCACTTGGTACGGCATGAACTTCGAGCACATGCCCGAGATCTCCAGCCCCTACGGCTACTGGATCTCCCTCGGCGTCATGCTGCTCTCCACCCTCGGCATGTTCATCTGGTGCCGCCGTCGCGGCTGGATCTAGGATTGCGCGCGGAGGAGGGCGCTCCCTGCGCCCCTTCAGCCCGCTCCCATCGTCTCGGCCAAGCAAGATTCCCCGTCGGCCCCCACCACCACACACATCGCTCTCCTCCGCACGCAATCCTCATGATCCAGAGCGTCGTCTATCGCGACTCCAAGTTCGTCGCCGACTGCCCGCCGGCCGAGACCCTCGCCACCCTCCGGCAGGACCCCGCCGTCATGCTCTGGGTCGATCTCGCCGAACCCACCGACGACGAGATCCGACTCGTCATGCAGGACCTCTTCGCCGTCCACCCCCTCACCGTCGAGGACTGCATCCAGGACACCCCGCTCCCCAAGTTCGAGGAGTACGAGAACTACGTCTACATCGTCGCCCACGCCGTCGACTACTCCCGCACCGAGAAGTTCACCACCACCGAGCTCGATTTCATCCTGGGAAAGAACTTCCTCATCACCTTCCACCGCCGCCCCCTCAAGGCCGTCCAGACCTGCCGCGAACGCATTCTCCGCACCCCGGGCATCCTCATCCGCGGACCCGACCGCTTCGCCCACACCCTCCTCGACCTCATCGTCGACAACTTCAAGCCCGCCCTCGACGAACTCCGCGGCGAGATCGAATCCATCGAGGAGGCCGTCCTCGCCCGCAGCAAGGAGCCGCTCGCCCAGCGCATCGTCGACGTCCGTGAGGACCTCACCACGCTCCGTCAAATCCTCCGCCCCCAGCGCGAGCTCGCCGTCGCCCTCGCCTCCGGCCGCACCGGTTTCTTCCGCCCCAAGCTCCTCCCCTACATGCGCGACCTCTCCGACGACCTCGTCCGCATCGAGGAGCAGGTGAAGTCCTGGTCCGAGCAGCTCATCTTCGTCTTCAAGCTCTTCCTCAACCGCTCCACCCACGAGACCAACGAAGGCGTGCGCGTGCTCACCGGCCTCACCGCCGTCGCCATTCCGCTCATGATCATCGGCAGCTGGTTCTCGATGAACTTCAAGTACTCGCCCCTGCTCGCGTCTCGATCCGCCTACCACGTGGTCGTCGGCATCACCGTCGTCTCCACCGTCGCGCTCTTCTTCTATCTCAAGCGCCGCAAGTGGCTCTGAGCCGGCTAAGTTGTCTCCGCTGACTGCGGCAGCCGTCGCCACTATCCGGTTTCGCAACGGCACCATTGCCCTTGCCAGTGGTGGCACTTGAGATTGTCATCTGGTGACGCAACCCCCGTTGGCGTCCTCCACCTCATGGACTTCCGTCCGTTCGCCCCCCCGGAAGCACATCCGGCGGCATCTTTCGATGCCGCCGGGAAGAGTAGTGCTGTTTACCACGGTGTGTCCGCATAGCGGACAGGGAATCGGGCTGCACCCACTGACTTTGACTTGATCCAATGAGCACCAAAGCGTCCCCAGAAATTCAGGCAAGCGCCAAACCGACCGTCCAAGCCCTCGCGTTCGCCTTCGATGTCGGCCACAGCTCCATCGGCTGGTCAGTCCTGACCGCCCCGCCCACCGGGCTGCCGGACATTCTCGGTTGCGGCACCGTGCTCTTCGAGAAGGACAGCGCGCTCGCCAACCAGCGCCGGCTCCACCGCCAGCAACGCCGCCATGTCCGCGCCACTCGCCAGCGCATCCGTCGGCTGGAACAACTCCTCGCGCACCTCGGCGCCATCCCAGAGAAGGAGATCGCCGCGCGCCACATCGCCGCAGGCGGGCATCCCACCCCGTGGCTCCTCGCCGCCCGCGTCCTCGCCAGCAACGGAGCCAAGACGCTCACTTGGCCCGAGCTTTGGGATGTCCTCCGCTGGTACGCCCACAACCGCGGCTACGAGCCCATCGGACAAGACGACGACGAGGAGGAGAACAAAGAGAAGCGGCAGAAAGCCAGCGAGGCGCAGAAGCAGTTCGGCACATCGACGATGGCCGAAACCATCTGCGCCTGGCTCAGGCAGGACCCGCTCGCGGCGCGCGCCGGCACCACCGTCAGCTACAAAGGCCAGAACGCCGCGTTCGACCGCTCTGTCGTCCGCGAAGAGGTCCGCCGCATTCTTGCCTCCCACGTGGGCAGGCTCACCGGCGTCGACGCCGCCTTCATCACCGCCATCGTCGACGATGCCCGCGCGATCAAGATTCCCGGGCTCAAACTGCCGAACCGTTTCGACAATCCGATCTACACCCCGCGCACCGGAGGCCTGCTCTTCGGACGCCTTGGGATGCGATACGACAACCGCATCATCGGTCTCTGCCCGATCTACGCCCACGAACTGGAGCAGCGCCATCTCGCCGCCGGCAAATCGCCCGACAGTGCACGCAAGCTCGCCGAAAAGGAGGCCAAGCTGCCGTCGAAGGACTGCCCCGAGTTCTACCGTTTCCGCTGGGCCATGCTCCTCGCCAACATCTCCGTCGCGAGTCCGGTCGATTCCGCCCTCCGCCGACTCACCGTCGCCGAACGCCGGCAATTGACCGAGCTAGCGGCACGTGAGGGCTATTTCACGCCCGGTGAATTCCGCAAAACCGTCCGCACACTCACCGGCGCCGTCCGCAACAACCTCGACCAGATGTTTATGGACGCCACTGCCGAGAAGAACCTTGTGTTCGATCCGGCGCTCAAACTGGTGAACTCCAAGAGCTGGATCGCCACGCTCTGGTCGCACCTTCCGCAACAGGTGCGACTCCACGCGCTCAACCGCTGGCGCCGGGGCCGCACCCAAACTCTCGGTACTCTCCGAACCGAAGCGCAGCAGATCGGACATGACCTGGCACCATTCGATGCCGCCCTCGTCGCCCTTTGCGTTCTCAAGAAGCCCGGACGGGCGACCAAGAAAGAGACTCCTCCGCCCACCCCAGACCAGATCCTCGAGACTCCGTACTCAGTGGAACTGCTCGGCGGACGTGCCCCACACGCCCGACCGATTCTCGTCCGAGCCACCGCCGAAGCCATGACCGGTCGCCATCCGCGCGAGGAAGGCGGATGCCTGTTCGAGACTCCTGACCTAAGCCGCAGCCGCGAGCGCAGGACACTCGACCAGCAGACCAACAACCATCTCATCCGGCACCGGCTTCTCATACTCGGCCGGTTGATCGCGCAGCTCGTCGCCGATCCGGCCTACGGCGCCGGCAAACCCGACCGCATCGTCCGCATCACGCTCGAAGTAAACCGCGACCTCCGCGACATGGCCAGTCTCACCGTACAGGACATCGCCAAGGAGATGAACGAGCGACTACGCAGCCACGGCAGAGTCTCCAAGCGCCTTGCTGAAGAGCTTCCGCCCGAATATCAGTCGCGCATCAACGCCTCGCTCATCCGCAAAGCCCGCATCGCCGACGACCTCGGCTGGCGCTGCCCCTACACCGGGCAGGAGTTTGAGCCCATTGATCTCGTCACCAAACGGGTCGACCTCGATCACATTATCCCTCGGTCTCAGCGCACTTCCGATTCGCTCGACTCGCTCGTCGTCACCTTCTCCGAAATCAATAAATGGAAGGGCGCCCGCACCGCCTGGCAGTTCATGCAAGAGTTCGAGAGCCAGCCGGTGCCTGGTCTGCCGCAATACTCACTCAAGCAGCTCAAGCGCTACGTGGCCGACGTGAAAACCCTCGATACCCGCGGGCACCCCGACGACATCCGCCGCAAGAAGCGTCGCATCGAGAAACTCCTGCTCGAACACTATGAGGAGAAAGCCGGCGGCTTCACTCCCGGTCAGCTCACCCAGACCTCGCAACTCTCCCGCCTCGGCCAGCAGGTCCTCCGCAAGCCGTTCGAGAAGCTCGAAGACGGCCCGGCATTCGTCGCATTGCCCGGGCAAGTCACCGGTCGCATTCGCACTGCTTGGCAAGTGCTCGCCTGCCTGGACCAAGCCGCGCCGGCGATCATGGAGAAGACCGTCGATGCCAATGGCCGCGAGCACCTGGAACCGAGAACCAAGACCGAGATTCGCGAGATCACGCACCTCCACCACGCCCTCGACGCCTGCGTGCTCGGCCTCGCCGCCGCCAGCGTCCCCAACAACGGCGAGGTCTGGCGCGCCTTGCTGGAGCGGCGCCCAAACCCCGCACAGCGGGCGCTCCTCGAACCACTCGACCTCGGCGAGTTCGACGCCTCCGGGCGCTTCATCCTCCGCGACCTACCCGAATCGCTGAAACAGCAGCTTCGCACCCGCCTCGCCGAGCGCCGCGTCGTCCAGCACGTCCCCGCCGACATGAGCGGCATCCGCGTCGAAGAAAACACCCGCGGCATCGTGAAGAGGGAAGATGGTCGCGTCTGGTTGCGCCAGCGGAAAGCCAACGCCAAGGGCGAGATCGTCCTCAATCGCGGCGACGAACCGGAGAACAAGCTGCTCGGACTGCGCCAGCCCGGAGACCGCGCCGGCAAACTCGCCGCCCAGAAAGGCGTCCGCGTCATCACCGACAATTTCGGCGTCGCCATCCTCGACGACGAGAAACTCCCGCCCTCCGAGCGCTTCGTCATCCTCCCCTTCGCCCGCGTGTGGCAACAGCTGCAAGCGCTCACACAGCGCAACGGCGGCAAGCGACCAAAGGTCTGGCGCAACGGACAGATCATCACCTTACCGACGGGAACCCGTGCAGGGCAGTGGCGAATCTACTCGATCAAGAACAACACAAGCGGGATGGCACTTGATCTCGGTTCCGTCGAGGGCACGAAGGCAACCTGGATCAATGTCCTCCTAAAAAGCCTTCTGCGCGACGGTGCTGTTCTGCGAAACAGTAACCGGCTGACCGGTTTTCCCGGCTAAACTCCCATGTCCTACCACATCGTCAGCATCGACGCGCCTCAGGCCGATCTGACGTGCCGCGACGGCCAGCTCGTCTGCACGACCGAGCCGGGCTCGCCGCCGCGGAAACTCCCGTTGGAGGACATCGCCGCCATCGTCGTCACCAGTTTCTCCGCGCGCTTCCACAGCCACCTCTTCCTCGAAGCCGCGCGCCACGGCGTCTCGCTCATCATCTGCGAACGTTTCCAACCTGTAAGCATCCTCCTCCCCGCCTGCCGCTCGGCCGACACCCTGCTCACACGCCGCCACCTCACCCTGCCCGAGAACGTCCGCCGCCGGCTCTGGGATCGCACCATCGACGCCAAGTGCGCCAATCAGGCCACCCTCGCCGCCCGCATCGCCCCCGAAAGTTCCAGCACCCGCGAGCTCGCTCGCGCCGCGCAGGCTCGTACGGCGCGCAAGGAGGGCGGTTGCGCCAAGCTCTTCTGGGACGTCGTCGCCGAGGGCCTTCGTATCGAGGGATTCTCCCGCGGCCGAAAACTCGGCGGGCTCAACGACCTCCTGAACTACGGCTACGCCGTCCTGCTTTCGACCGTGCTCCAGAAGCTCTACGGCTTCGGGCTCGATCCCACCATCGGCATCTCTCACGCGATCCGCGAACGCAGCGCCCCGCTCGCCTACGACCTCATGGAGCCGTTCCGCCCCTGCGTCGACTGGCGCATCTACCAATGGGTGAAGGAGCGGCCGCACGAGGAAGCGTTTGCCGTCACCACCGAGTTTCGCCGTTGGGTCACCGGCTTCTCGCTCGAACGCGTCGACTACCTCGGGCTCGAACTCGACATTCGCGGCGTGATCGAAGGTTCGGTCCGCAGCTTCCGCCAGGCGGTGCTCTCCGGCAGCGCCCGCTCCTACCGGCCATGGACGTGGAAAAATTCAAGATGGGCTGGCTCGTCGTAGCCTTCGACTTGCCCGTCCTGAGCAAGGCGCAACGGAAGTCGGCCACCGCCTTCCGCCAGTTCCTTTTGGATGACGGTTTCCAGATGGTGCAGTTCAGCGTCTACGTGCGCCCCTGCGTGAGCTTCGCCCGGCAGGAGACGCACCTCGACCGGATCAAGAAAGGCATCCCGCCCGAGGGGAAGGTGCGGGCCTTCTTCGTGACCCGCGCGCAATGGGAACGCTCGTTCGTGATCTACGGCAGCCCGGCAGAGGAGGTTCCAGCCGAGGAAATGCCCGAGCAAATCCAGCTCTGGTAACGGGCCGAAGAAAGAATTCCGCCGGGTTCAACCCGCTCTTAACGAGC
>CAZXHR010000193.1:0-8069 GCA_964640465.1 uncultured Opitutaceae bacterium | reverse complement strand
GAGGGCGGTCTCGGCGGCGGCGAGGGCGGGATCTCGGCGGCGGTAGGCGTCACCATACTCCGTGTACGAGACGGCGAGACCGGCGACGTCGTCGGCGCGGTCGGGGATGGGGGCGAACCAGTTCAGGCCGGCGTCGACGTAGCGGGCGACGACGCTGCGGTCGAGCTGGGGGCTGAGGCCGGCGCGCCAGAAGGCGCCGAGGAGCGGGTGCTCGGCGTCGCGGGCGGCGAGGACGATGTCGTGCACGAGATAGAAGCTGGCGAGGCCGCGGACCTCGGGGGCGGTCTCGTCGGTGGCGAGGGCGTCGAAGTTGTCGAAGCGCCCGGTGTGGACGGCGCCGCCGGCGCGCAGGGTGGAGGCTTTGCCGGCGAGGGCGAACGTGTAGGCGCCCTCGTAGAAGACGACGATGCCCTGGCCGGGGCCGTTGTCCCAGTCGGTGCCGTGGTTGCCGTGTTCGTCGGCGCCGGGGCCGCCGTGGTAGGCGCCGAGCTGGACGGAGAACGCGTCGTTCAGTTGTGCCGAGAAGTGCACACCGGGCGCGGCGACGGCATAGATGGGATACGCGGAGCCGCCGCCGGTGGCGGAACCGTGCGGGGTGGCGACCTGGGAGGGCATGGCGCCGAGGGCGGAGTGGGCGAAGAGGCCGGCGAAGTCGGAGCCCATGAAGTCGTCGTCGATGGCGAGCTGGCCGAGCTTGAGGGCGAAACGGTCGTCGGCCCAGGACTGGCGGTAGAAGAGGTTGAAGAGGCGCCAGGAGTCGGCGGCGTTGATGCCGGAGACGGGGTTGGCGGCGCCGGTGAGGTCGGCGAAGTCGGCCTCGGTATTCCGGTTCTCGATCCAGAAGAGCTGGGCGACGAGGGCAGAGCCCGCTGGGCCGCCGAGGCGGGCGAGGTCGATCTCGACGGCGAGGTCGGCGAGGGCGTTCCAGCGCGTGCCGGTGGCGAGGCCGCCGGAGGCATTGTGCCAGAATTCGCCGGTGACGGTGAGCGAGGGCTGGACGATGGGGGCGGAAGTGGCGGTGGTGGCAGAGCCGGGAGGCGTCTGCGCGCAGAGTGCGGCTGGCAGGAGCGCGAGGGCTAGGAGGCGGGGAAGTTGCCGGGTCGAGGGAGCGGAGTGAGAGATGCTCATGGATGAGTCGGATGGCGTTTGTTTTGGACGAGGGGCGAGTATCGCAAAACGGGGGAGCGACTTTCCACCTGTGGCGGGGCGTTTTCTGCCTGCGGAAGGGCGCGGGGCTCGGCGCCGCGCGGCTAGCGCCAAGAAGAAGGGCGTTCGGGCGTGTGCGGGCACGGGTTGTTCGCCGCTCTCGCGAGCGGCGCCACACGCGCAAGCGGCGAGGCGTGGGACGGGCGGATGTTGGGCGGGTTTCGCTGCCCTCGCGGGCAGCGCCACGTGTGCCCAGATGGGCGGCCCAAGGGGTCGGTCCTGTGGTGGCGCTGGTGGTTTCTGGACCGAGCGGATCGCCGCTCTCGCGAGCGGCGCCACGAGGAATCGGGGCGCCGCGTGACCGCGCTGTGGCTACGCGCTCAGCGGCGCGCGGCGAGCTGGAAGGTCTTCGGGTTCACGCCGAAACGGGAGCGGAAGGCGGAGGCGAAGTTGCTGGGGTTGCTGTAGCCGACGGCGGCGGCGGCCTCCATGACGGTGGCCTCGCCGGAGATCAGGAGCTCGCGGGCGCGTTCGAGACGGCGTTCGCGCAGGTAGCCGAAGACGGTGGTGCCGAAGATGCGGGGAAAACCGCGTTTGAGGGCGGTCTCGCCGAGGCCGACCTGGCGGGCGAGCTCGGCCAACGAGGGTGGCTCCTCCTGCATCCGGTCTAGGAGTTTCGCGGCGTCATGGAGACGGTCGACGCAGCAGCGCAGCAGCGCCGGGTGACGCGGGCAGGGGGTGTCGGGCAGGGCGGAGAGGAAGGCCAGCACGAGGTCGTGGGCGCGGGCGGTCAGCGCGAGGGTGCGGCAGATGCCCGAGAACGGGCAGCGCAGGATGGACTCGACGGCGAGCCGGGCGTCGGGCGAGAGCGGCGCGGAGAGGCAGGGCGCGTGTTCGCAGATGTAGAGGCTGCAGATGCCGCGGGTGGACGGAAGGTTGTCGACTGCGAGAAAGGTCGATTTGGCGGTGGGATCGATGACGACGGCGACGTCGGCGATGCGTGCGGCGAAGTCGGTGGCAGGGGTACCGGTCTTGGACGCCGGGGCGATCCGGCGCGCGATCATCGAACCGGTGGAGGATGCCGACAGGGGAAGGGTGAAGAGAAAAGCGATGGAGCCGGCGAGGGGCAACAAGGACGCTTCGGTGACGGCCGGCCACAGCAGGGTGATGCCATCGGAGGCGGATTGGCGGATCGGCTCGGGTTTCGGCTCGTTTGTCGCGGGCGGCGGCAGGGTGCTGCGCTGCGCGGCGATGGAGCGCAGGTCGTAGCTGGGTGCGACTTCGTGGGGAGAGCCGGAATACATGGAGAGAGGTCTTGCTGGGTGGCGGTGGCGTGCCGTGGTGTGGTGGCGAGCTTGCCTCGCAAAATGCGGAGGGGCGAAGGCCTGCAAAGCCGAAAATGAGAAACAGTCTCAGAAGCGATGCCGGCGGCGAGCGCGGGGTTGACGACGCAATGTCTTTATCCGTTGATCCGCGCCATGTTAACCGAACTTCACGTCGAGCTTGGCGAACGCAGCTACCCGATCCGTTTCGGGACCGGGCTGGCCCCTGTGGTGGGCGAGCAGGTCGCCGCGTGGCGGGCACGCGGGCGCAAGGTGGCGGTCGTGGCCGACGCGGCCGTGGCGAAGCTGCACGCGCCGTGGGTGGCGGCGGCATTCCCCGAGTGCCCGACGATGACCGTGCCGGCGGGCGAGGGGAGCAAGACGGTGGCGATGTTCGGCCAGGTGCTTGAGTTTCTGGCGACGCAGCGGCTCGACCGCGGGGCGATCGTGGTCGCACTGGGCGGCGGCGTGATCGGCGATCTGGTGGGCTTCGCGGCGTCGGCGTACATGCGTGGCGTGGATTTCGTGCAGGTGCCGACGACGTTGCTGGCGATGGTCGACAGTTCGGTCGGCGGGAAGACGGGGATCAACCTCTCCGCCGGCAAGAACCTCGCCGGGGCGTTCCACCAGCCGCGGGCGGTGTTCATCGATACCGGTTTTCTGGCGACGCTGCCGCCGCGGGAGTTCGCCGCTGGCGCGGCCGAGATCGTGAAATACGGGCTGCTCGGCGATGCGGCGCTCTACGCGGAACTGGCGGCGAAGCCGCTGGTCGACGCGGGGGATTCGCGCACGGCGTCGATCGTGCGCCAGTGCTGCGCGGCGAAGGCCGCGGTCGTGCAGGAGGACGAGCACGAGACGAAGGCGACGGGCGGGCGGGCGTTGCTCAACCTCGGCCACACCTTCGGCCACGCGGTCGAGCAGGTGACCGGCTACAAGCGCTACCTGCACGGCGAGGCGGTCGGCCTCGGGCTGGTGGCGGCGGCGCGGCTTTCGGAGCGGCTCGGGCTGCTCGGCGCGGGCGAGGCGGCGAAGATCGAGGCCGTCGTCGCGGCGCACCGCTCGCCGGTGCGGCTGGAGCCGGCCCTGGAGCTCGGCGCTCTGATGGCCGCGATGCTGCGCGACAAGAAGGTGCGCGCGGGGAAGCTGCGTTTCGTGGTGCTCGCCGGAATCGGCGAGGCGCAGACCAAGGACGATGTGCCGACCGAGCCGGTCGAGGCTGTCTGGCGCGACCTGGGTGCGGTCTGAACGTTTGTCGAACCGCTCCTTGCCGCCGCACGGCGCCGCCCTCACACTCCGCTCCACGCATGTCAGCCATCGACGAGGAAATTGTCCGCGAGTACTTCGAGCAGAACGGATTTTTTGTCCGCCAGGTGCGCAAGTACCAGGTACAGTCGCGCAAGAAGACCGACGACGAGGAGATCGACCTTCTGGTCGTGAACCCGGCCTGGCGCAAGGGCGCTGGCAAACCCGACTTCTTCCTCTTCGGCACCGAGCTGCCGAAGGTGCACCGCGCGGTGGTGTCGGTAAAAGCTTGGCACACGGACCGGTTCACGCCGAACACGCTCAAGAGCAACCCCGAGATCTTCCGCTTCGTGCAGGAGGAGGTCATCAAGGAGGTGGAGCGCTACTTCCCGAGCGAGGAGGGCGAGGATGCGAAGGATCTGCTGAAGATCCTCGTGCTGCCGGGACTGCCTTCGGCGGACCCGTTCAAGAGCGAGAGCGCGCGGATGCTCCAGGAGAGGGGCGTGGATGCGATCCTGTCGTTCCGGTCGCTGCTGATCGATCTGATCGAGAAGGTGGAGGTCAACAAGAGCTACCGGAAATCGGACACGCTGCAGGTGCTCCGGCTGCTCAAGAACTACGATTTGCTGAAGGACCCGCAGCTCGACCTGTTCAAGCGCTGAACTGCGAGTTCACCGCCGCCTGATCGCCCTCGATATTCTCCCCACATGAGCCAGTTCCATCCCACCGCGATCGTCGACGACGGCGTCGAGATCGGCCGCGACTGTGTCATCCACGCCTACGCGATCCTTCGCAAGGGCACCGTGCTCGGTGAGCGAGTGACGGTGCACCCGTTTGCCGTAGTCGGCGGCGATCCGCAGGATCTGCATTTCGACCCGGCGACGGAGTCGGGCGTGCGCATCGGAAGCGGCACGACGATCCGCGAGCAGGTGACGGTGAGCCGTTCGACGAAGGCCGGCACCAGCACGACCATCGGCGAGAACTGTTTCCTCATGGCCACCTGCCACGTGGCGCACGACTGCCAGGTCGGCAACAACGTGGTGATCGCCAACGCGGTGCTGCTCGCCGGCCATGTGCAGGTGGGCGACAATTGTTTCCTCGGCGGGAACGCCTCGGTTCACCAGTTCGTGCGCATCGGAGACGGTGCGATCGTCAGCGGCGGCTCGCGCGTCGCCCAGGATGTGCCCCCGTACGCGATGGCTGCGGAGCGCAACGAGGTGATCGGGTTCAACCTGATCGGCCTGAAGCGGCGCGGTGTGGCTCGCGAGTCGATCCGCGAGCTGAAGGAGGCGTTTCGCGTGGTGTACTTCACGCCGGGGAATATCCGCGAGGTGGCAATGCAGGCGGTCGCCGGTGGGGCGTTCCACACCGTCGAGGCGAAGCGATTCCTGGAGTTTTTCACGAGCGGCAAGCGCGGGTTTGCTCGTGCCCGCCGCGAAGGACCGGCCGACGAGGACGGCAGCGGCACCTGATATCGACTTGCCCTAGTTACCGATGAAACCACGCCTTGCCATCACCTGTGGAGATCCGGCCGGGGTCGGCCCCGAGATCATCGCGCGTTGGCTGCTGGCACGGCCGCGCAGCGCGAGCCATGTCACTGTGCTCGGCCCGGAATCGTGGCTGGCGGGGCTGCACGGGCGCTGCAACGCGCAGCTCGTCGCCGTGGGCGACGAGAAGTTTCGTGCGAAGTCCGGTAAGCCGACCGTGGCCGGGGCGCGCGTGGCGCTGGCGGCGATGGAAGTGGCGGCGCAGGGCTGCACGGACGGCGAGTTCGATGCCGTGGTGACCGGGCCGGTGAGCAAAGAGTGGCTGGCGAAAATCTCGCCCGGCTTTGTCGGGCAAACGGAGTTTTTCGCTGCGCGCTGGGGCGGAGAGCCGACGATGGCCTTTGCCGGCGGCAAGCTGCGCGTGGCGCTGGCGACGTGGCATGTGGCGCTGAGCGCCGTTCCGAGCGAGCTGACGCCGGAGCGTCTCGAACGTGCGGTGCGCCGCGCGGATTGGCTGTGCCGCGCAGAAGGAATCGCGAGGCCGCGGATCGCGGTGTGCGGGCTCAATCCCCATGCCGGCGAGCACGGGCTGCTCGGCGATGAGGAGGAGCGTTGGATGAAGGCGACGCTGCGGCGGTTGCGGCGCGGCATACCCGGGCTGAGCGAACCGTTGCCCAGCGATACGGTCTTCATGCGCGCGCTCAAGGGCGAGTTCGACGCGACGGTCGCCGTTTACCACGACCAGGGGCTGGCGCCGCTGAAGGCGGTGGATTTTGACCGCAGCGTGAACATCAGCTTGGGGATGCCTCACATCCGGACCAGCCCGGACCATGGCACCGCCTACGGAATCGCAGGGCGGGGGACGGCGGACGGCGGCAGCTTCGCCGCGGCGATGCGGATGGCCGAGCGGCTTGCCCGGGCGCAGTCACGGTTTGGGCGGCCGGACTGACCCTCTGGAGAGGATTCCCAACGGCCTGTCCAGAAATGGGTTGAAACCGGTTGGGCGACCGGGCAAACAAGCGCCGACACATTTTCCCCCTACGTAGAACTAATCCGACTAGTTGATGCAGAAACCTCCTTCCTTCGCCGGTTCCAATCCGGGCAGTAGCAGTAGCAGCGGTAGCAGTGGCCCCCAGCGGCCAGGAAGCTATCAGCAACGGGGACGTAACAACGACCCCTACGCACATATCCGGCGCAATCTCCGCATCAAGGCGGCCCAGGTGCGTGTGATTGACCCTGACGGCAAGCAGCTCGGCGTGATGTCATCGGATCAGGCTTACAAGCTGGCCCAGCAGATAGGCCTCGACCTCGTCGAGGTGGCTCCAAACGCAGTCCCACCGGTCTGCCGCATCCTCGATTTCGGTAAGTACATCTACGAGGAGAACAAGAAGACCAAGTCCTCGAAGAGCAGCGCGGCCAAGATCAAGGAGATCGAGCTGACGGCTCGCATCGATCCCCACGATCTGATGACAAAGCTTTCCCATGCCGAGGAGTTCCTGAACGAGGGCAACAAGGTCAAACTGCGCCTGAAGTTCCGCGGCCGCGAGATGGCCCACGTCGAGATCGGCTTCGCAGTCGTCAAGAAGGCGATCGACGAGCTTTCGTCGGTCGGACATCCGGATTCGGAAGCCAAGCTGGCTGGCCGCAACATCATGGTCATGGTGTCGCCGCTGCCCGCAAATAAGCGCAAGCTTCGCCTCAATGCCGTTGCACCGGCTGCCAAGCCGGCCGCACCGGCTCCGGCGGCTCCGAAGCCCAGCCAGCCCCAGCCTACGGTCTGAGGCCCTCCACGCGTGCCATGATACGTTCTCTGATCGGCCGGCTGGTCGGTGGGGGATTTGTATCCTTGGTTCTCGCCGTTTCCTGTTGTGCCGCTCCCCAAGTGGAGCGGCTCTATGGTGTCGATTACGCCGACGTCGACTCCTTGGCGTCTCGAACCGGCCTGACCCAGACTTGGGTGGTGCCGCAGGCCAAAATCCGTCTGGCGGACAAGGATACCCGAGTGGAGCTCGAGGCCGATAGCCGCGAGATCGAGCTCGACGGACTCCGGCTGTTCTTGGGCGAACCGGCGGTGGCCAATCGCCGCGCCATCTACATCAGCTGCATCGATCGCGACCGGTTTCTGCTGCCGATCCTGGCGCCGGAGCGCATCCCCGGCCAAACGCCGCGTCTGCGCACGATTGTCATCGACCCCGGGCACGGCGGAAAGGACGACGGAGCGATCAACGCGAAGCTTAAGCTCCGCGAGAAGGCCATGGCGCTCGATGTGGCGCAGCGGCTTGAGAAACTCCTGAAAGCCGCCGGGTATCAGGTCGTGCTCACCCGGCGTCGCGACACCTTCATCCCCCTTCCGTTGCGTCCCACTCACGCGAACAAGGTGAAGGCCGACCTTTTCGTCAGCATTCATTTCAACGCGCTCGAGAACAAAGCGATCTCGGGCAGCGAGACCTACATCCTCACGCCGCAGTACCAGCGCTCCACCAGCAGCGACAAGCGGCTGCCCGACGACAAGGAACGTTACGATGGCAATGCCTCCGATCCGTGGAATGCCGTGCTTGGGTTCAAGATGCACGGATCGCTCGTCCGCTCGTTGCAGACGTTCGATCGCGGCATGAAACACGCTCGGTTTGCCGTTTTGCGCGATCTTCAGTGCCCCGGCGTGCTGGTCGAGGGCGGCTATATCACGAACGAAGCCGAGGCCCGAAAGATCGGGACTCCGGAATGGAGGCAGAAGTTGGCGCAGGCCATCGCGGATGGCGTGGCCGACTACCGCGCGGTTCTGAACGGGGCGCGCCGGTAAACCCAACGTAAGCGCCTGACGGGGTGCCTTGTAGACAGGGCGTAATGGTGACCGACCTGAAGGGGTGTGCGT
>CAZXHR010000192.1:0-8102 GCA_964640465.1 uncultured Opitutaceae bacterium | reverse complement strand
CCGCGCCCTGGATACCCCGAAAACAACACAGACATACACCTAACTAGCCAGACATACACCTAACCCAAATAGCTTTGTTCCGGCGGGGAATCTCCACCGGCACAGGGCATCACAGAGCTCGGCCTTCGCCATCGCCTCACCGCCAGCCTGAAGAAACCGTTTCATGGAAGCCCTTGCGCTCTGTTCCAGATCGGTGGGGGCTTTCGGGAACGCCATCCTCATCGGCTCACCCCCACATCGATTTGAGCCCCTTCTTGAGTGATTCCAAAGACGCCTTTCCGCCACCGGCGAGGTCTTGCGAACTCGTCCTGCGATGCCACGCTCCGCAGCGATGGAACCGACGTTCATCAACGACCGTTTCGCTCTCGCCGTGGGCTCCGGCTTCTACGCCGCCGGCCTGCTCTACGGCATCTGGTCGCTGCTCTTCCGCCGCCGCCACTCCCGCTTCGCCGCCTACAGTCTGATGGCACTCGGCTGGCTCGTGCAGACGCTGGGACTATTTCTCCGCAGCCGGGGCACGCATGCCTGCCCGATCGGCAACACCTTCGAAGTCCTCCAGTTCGTCGCTTGGTCCAGTACCCTGCTCTACCTTTTCGTCGGCACCGGCTTCCGCACCAGCCTCTTCGGGTTCTTCAGCGCCGCGATGGCCGTGCTGCTCGCGCTCCTCTCCTTCGCCATCCCCGGTCTCGACGGCGCCGCGCGCGTCCGCCCCTTCGGCGCCGATCCAGTCGTCGCCCTCCACGCCGCGCTCGCGCTCTTCAGCTACGGAGTCTTCGCATTGCTCGCGCTCACTTCGCTGATGTACCTGCTTCGGCTCCGCGATCTCCGCAGCAAGCGCCTCGACGGCGCCTTCGCCCTGCTGCCCTCCATCGTCGAGCTCGACCACATCAACCTCCGCCTGCTCGCCGTCGGCGTGGCGTTGCTGACCATCGCGCTCGGCGTCGCCATTTTCCACTGGCACGCTCATCTCGGCCTCGTCGTCCCCGGGAAACTCGCCGTCACCAGCGCCGTCTGGCTCTGCTACGCAGGTGCGCTTGTGCAGCGGCTCCGCCAACGCTGGGTCGCCCAGCGTATCGCCTGGCTCGGCCTGCTCCTCTTCCTAGTGCCGCTGCTCTCGCTCTGGATCGTCGTGCCGTCGCGCCGACCCGCACCAGCGGCCGTCACCACCCCCGTTTCGGAGCGGATGCCATGAGCTCCAGCACGCCGCATCTCCTTCTCCTCGGGGCCAGCCACCACACCACACCCCTCGAAGTGCGCGAACGTCTCGCGCTCAGTCCCAAGAAACACGCCGCCCTCGCAGCCGCCCTGCGTACCGAAACCGCCGTGAGCGAGTTCTGTATCCTCGCCACCTGCAACCGCGTCGAGATCTACGCCGTCGCTGCCGAGCCCGCCGCCGCGCGCATCGCCGCCGCATTCTGCCGGATTCAGGAAATCGAACCCGCAACGTTCGCGTCTCACGCCATCGAACGCCGCGGAGCCGCCGCCATCGCCCACCTCTGCGCCGTCGCCGCCGGTCTCGATTCGCAGATGGTCGGCGAAACCGAAATCCTCGGACAGGTGAAGGACGCCTATGCCGCCGCGCGCGCCGCGGGCCACGTCGGCCCGATCCTCAACCGCGTTTTCCAAAAAGCATTCCAGTCTGCCAAGCTCGTGCGCTCACAGACAGCCATCGGCGAAGGCCAGGTCAGTGTCGCCACCGTCGCTGTCGCTCTCGCCGAACGCATCTTCGGCGACCTGCGCACCAGTCGCGTGCTCGTAGTCGGCGCCGGCGACATCGCCGAGAAAACCGCCAAGGCCCTGCGCAGCCGCGACTCCGGCTCGATCGCCTTCGCCAACCGCACCGAAACCAAGGCCGCAGCACTCGCGCAAGAGTTCGGCGGCATCGTCCTGCCCTTCTCCGAGCTTGGCGCCGCGCTCGCCCGCACCGATATCGTCGTCAGCTCCACCGCCGCGCCCGAACCGGTGCTCACCCTGCCGATGGTCTCCGCCGCGATCCACTCCCGCGCCTCGCGCCCGCTCTTCCTCATCGATCTCGCCCTGCCGCGGGATGTGGCCCCCGCTGCGGCTGATCTGCCCAACGTCTTTCTCTACAACCTCGACGACCTCGCCCGTCTCGCCGACGAGAACATCGCGCACCGGCGCTCCGAAATCGCCCGCGCCCGCGCCATCCTCGAAACCCGTGCCGCCGCGCTCTGGAGCAAGTTCGTCCCTAATGATGCCAGCACCGCAAAGAACGATCTTCGCCCATCGCCGTCCGGGCACAGCCTCGAACCAGACTGCACATCCGAGTCCACACGACAGCGCTAGAGTCGTCTCTTGCCGGCGGACCGCACCGCCACTCGGCAGCCGCGTCAACCCAAGTGCCCGGCAAGCCAACTGCCGACGCTGCTCGTAGCCGGCTGCGCGAGCAGTGCACGAAGTTTCTCGGCGTGCAGCCGCGTCTGCTCGATGCGCGCTGGCTCGCGAAGGGATGCCGCCAACTGCGCCGCCAACCGGGCCGGCGTCGCCGCTCCCTGGATGTACTCGGGGTACATCGCCTCGTGCAGCAGCAGGTTCGCGATCCCGAGATACGGCACCTTCACGATCCAGCGGCCGATCATGTACGTGAACGGATCGGTGCGGTACACGACCGCACCGGGGATTCCCGCCAGCGCACACTCCAGCGACATCGTGCCGCTGGAGGTCAGCACCGCCGCCGCCGGCAGCGCGCCTTCGATCTCGTCGGTTCTGACCAGATGGACGCTGGGCGGCAGTTCCGACGACTTCAGCGTCGCCAGAATCTTGTCGCTGGGGTAGAGTACGAACGCCTGCCGGTCGCCTCCATCGTTTCGGTACCAGAGATAGGCGTCGAGCAGCGCCGGGAAGATCCTCGCCACCGCGCCCTTGCGGCTGCCGGGCAGCAGCAGGATCGGCCCGGCCGGATCGTAGCGCACGGGCGCCACATGTTCCGCGGAGACGAACGGGTGGCCGACAAATGTCACCGGGAGCTGGGTGTCAGCATAGCACTCCGGCTCGAACGGGAAGATCGTCGCCAGCCCGTCGAGATGCGCCGCCATCGCGAAGCGACGCCCGGCGCGCGACGCCCATATCTGCGGGCTGATGAAGTAGAGCGTCTTCGTCGGTCCGCCGGCCTTGGCCGTGAGCCCGCGCGCAAACAGCGCCTTCGCGAGGCGCAGATTCAGCCCAGAGGAATCGACGAAGCACACCGCCTTCGGCCGGTGCTCGCCCACCCAGCGCACGATGTCGGCGATGAGGCGGCGGAAGAACGGGATCTTGATGACGGCGGCGAACCCGAGCGCCGAGTGCGCCGTGAGGTCGAACAGCAACTGCGCCCCGCTCGCCGCCAACGCCGGCCCGCCGACCGCGCACACGCGGGCCTCGGGGCGCAGGACCTTGAGTTCACGCACTGCCCGCGCCGCATGTTGGTCGCCGGAATGCTCGGCGGCGACGATCAACAGATCCACTGCGCCGCCCTCCGGCGGCGGCAGCGAGAACGGCAGTTGTTTGGGCGCGGCCATCGGACGCGTATCACTTCTTCGCGTTGCGGATCTGGTCGGTGATGGCGATGGCGACCTCGAGCGCGCTCTTGCCCAGCGCGGCGCCAACCTTCGGCTGCTGCGCCTTGGTCACGCTCTCGACGAACGACGCCAACTCACGCGCGAGCGGCTCGCCCTTCTCGATCGGAATCTCGTGCACGGGGATTGAGCTCGCATCGCCCGCCTTCACCAGGCCGAGCTTGGCCTTCATGCCGTAGGCGATGATGTCGCTCTTGCGCACGAGGTGGCCGGACTGGTTCATGAAATCGAGCGAGATGTAGGCGTTGTCCTGGAAGACGCGGATCTCGCGGTTCTTCTTCAGGCTCAGGCGGCTCGCGCCGAAGTTGGCAACACAGCCGTTCTCGAAGAGGATGCGGGCGTTGGCGATGTCCTCGGTTTTCGAGAGCACGTTGATGCCCACGCTGTCGATGCGCGCGATGGGCGACTTCACCAGCGCGAGCACGATGCCGATGTCGTGGATCATCAGATCCAGCACGACGCCCACCTCGGTGCCGCGCGGCGTGTACGGGGCGAGACGCTCAGTGGTGATGTACTGCGGCCGGTCGGCTTCCTTCTCCAGGAAGCTCATCACCGGGTTGAAATGCTCGATGTGCCCAACCTGCACCATGCAGCCCTTCTCGCGGGCGGCAGTCAGCACGCGCTCGGCCTCCTCCAAGCTGGCGCAAAGCGGTTTCTCGATCATCAGGTGGCAGCCCTTGGCCAGCAGCGGCAACGCGACTTCGCAGTGGCGGTCGGTCGGCACGACAACGCTCACCGCGTCGCAGGCCTCGCCAAGCTCCTCGATGGAGGCGAAGCGCTTGCAGTTGTACTTGCCGCAGATCTCCGCCGCACGGGCGTCGTTGGTCTCGAAGATGCCGGTCAACTCGGCGCCCTTCAGCGAGGCGTAGATGCGGGCATGGTGCTGGCCGAGCGAACCGACGCCGGCGACGCCACATTTGATGCGGGGAGAATTCATTCCGAACATGCCGCCATCGCACGCGGTCGCCCCCGCTGTGGCAATAGGGGAAAACGGGAGGCTCTGGCTCCCCCTCCCCGCCATGCGCACCGCGCAGCCCGCTCGCGCGCTCCGGCGGCCCGGTGAAACAAATAAGGTGCGAAAACGTATCCGATCGCTTACCTCAACCGTCGCACACCGCCACTTCATGAAAACTACCCTGACGGCCCTGCTCACGTTGTTCTGCCTCCCCCTGCTCGCCGCCGCCGACAAACCGGCCTCCGTGCCCGCCACACCGCCCCCTGCCGCAACCCTCATCGTCCTCGACGCCTCCGGCAGCATGAAGGAGCTGATCGGCGGCGAATCGAAGATGGACATCGCCAAACGCGCCGTGAGCGAGCTCGTCGCCGGACTGCCCGACGAGGTGCGCCTCGGCCTCGTCGTCTACTCGCACCGCAAGCCACAGGACTGCGAGGACATCGAGCTGCTCCTGCCGCCGGCCAAGCTCGACCGCAAGGCCTTCGTCGCCACGGTGAACGCGATCAAGCCCAAAGGCCGCACCCCCCTCTCGGCCGCGCTGGAGTTCGCCGCCGCGAAGCTCGAATACACCAAACAGCCCGCGAGCATCATCCTCGTGACCGACGGCCTCGAAACCTGCGGGAGAAACCCCTGCGAGACCGCCGCCCGGCTCAAGGCCGCCGGCGTGTCCTTCGTCGTGCACGCGGTCGCCTTCGATCTCTCCTCGCGGGACGCGAAATCCATCGCCTGCATCGCCAACGCCACCGGCGGCCGCTTCCTCCAGGCCAAGGATGCCGCTTCGCTCAAGGACGCCCTCGCCGTCGTGGCCGCCGAGACGGTCGCAACGCCTTCCGTACCGACTCCTCCCGCCAAGCCCTCAGCCCCGCCTCCGGCTCCCAAGCCGGTCACGTTGAAAGCGCCACCGAGCGTCGACGTCGGCGCGGCGTTTCCCGTCTCTTGGACCGGCCCTGACGCCTCGGGCGATTTCGTCACCGTCGTCCCGAAAGGCGCGGCCGCCGACGACGACGGCAACCTCACCTACACCCGCCGCGGCACGCCGCTTACGATGACCGCGCCACTCGATCCAGGCGAAGTCGAGGTGCGCTATGTCTCCGGCAGCGATCATGCCGTGCTCGCCCGCGCCGCGGTGAAGGTGCTCGGAGTCGAGGTCACGCTCGACGCTCCGGCCGAAGCGACCGCCGGCTCCGAGGTGAAAGTGATCTGGAAAGGCCCGGCCAACGACGGCGACTACCTGGCGATCGTGCCTGCCACCGCCGGCGAGGCGTTCGAGGCGAAGTACTGCCCCGTCGAGAAAGGTCGCCCGGCGCTGGTCACCGCCCCGATGCAGCCCGGTGCGGCCGAGGTCCGCTACCTGAGCGGCCAACGAGGCCGCGTGCTCGGCCGCCGCCCGATCACGATCGCTGCGGCGAAGATCGAGCTGTCCGCGCCCGACGAGGTCGTGGCGGGCAGCACGGTCGATGTCTCATGGAAGGGGCCCAACAACGCCAACGACTACGTCACAATCGTGCCCAAGGTCGCACCGGACTCCACACGAGGCGCATTCGGGGTCACGGGCGGCGTCACCAAGTGCCAGATCGCCGCACCTGCAGAACCGGGCCATTGCGAGATCCGCTATGTGAGCGGCCAGGACGGCGCTGTGCTCGGCCGCCGTGCGCTCAGGACCGTAGCCGCCGAAGCCACGCTCACCGCCCCAGGCAAAGTGATGTCCGGCAGCAGCGTGTCCGTTATCTGGAAAGGACCGAACAACGAGAACGATTTCATCACCATCGTTGCCGCCTCCGCCTCAACCGCCGAGCGCGGCGAGCCGGTGTACACCGCCGGTGGCTCGCCTGCGGCGCTGCGCGCGCCCTCCGAGCCGGGCGAGATGGAGATCCGCTACGTGGGCGGCGCCGACGGACGCATCCTCGCCCGCCGGCCGTTGAAGGTGTCCGTGGCGCAGGCGCAGATCCGAGTGCCGCAACGCGTGCCGGCGGGCGCTTCAGTATCCGCGATCTGGAAAGGCCCGGACGGCGAGAACGACTTCCTGACCATCGTCCCAGCCGGTTCCTCCGACGACACTGTCGGCGTGCGCGCCTGGACGCTGGGCGGCTCCCCGCTCGAGGTCGAGACGCCGGCCGAGCCGGGAGCCTGCGAGATCCGCTATGTCGTATTCCGCGACAGCCGCGTGCTGGTGCGGGTGCCGCTGGAGATCGGGCCGGCCGGGAGCGCGATCCTGGAGCGAACGGCGGAGGCGGCCACAGTGCCTGCCTCCACCTCCGGCGCCGCGACTAAGCCGCCCGAGCCCCCCACCATCGCCCATGGCGAGCGCGTGGACGTGACGGCCCACTTGGTGCCGGGGCGCATCACCGTCTTTGTCCTCACCAGCCCGTACTCCACCTTCAGCGCCAAATTCGACGACGAATGCCGCCAGTTGCACGCCCAGCGCGACGATGTCGCCGTGGTCTTCATTGCCATCAACCGACCGGAAGTCCACTGGCTCGACGGCGACTCGCCTGCCTCGGCACAGTTCGATGTGAAGAAGCGCGGCATCCCCAGTGTGATCCTCTACGATGCCAACGGGCAACCGATGCCGGAAGAGATGAACGAGCAGTCGACCATCTGGAGCTGGCTTCACGTACGCGGGTACTGAGCCGGCGCGAAGCGTCGCGGAGCTCAATGCACCGCAGCCCGGGCGGCGGATAGGCGCAGCGGGCTGCGCCGGAGAGCGAAAAGAAAAGGCGCCCGGTCGAAACCGGGCGCCTTGAGAGGTTGCTGGCCACAGGGGCCGGCGGCGGAGCTTAGCCCTTGGTGGCCTCGTCGAGGATGTCGCCGAGGTTGGTGAGCTCGTTGCCGGTCTTCATCGAGTCGTAGGCCGAGGCCTCGGCCTGGATCTGCTCGATGCTGTAGTTGGCGGCCTTGATCGAGAGGCCGAGTCGGCGCTCCTCGCGGTCGATCTTGACGACGCGCGCGGTGACTTCCTGGCCGGGCTTGAGGACGTCTTTGATCTTCTCGACGCGCTCTTCTTGGATCTGGGAGATGTGCACCAGGCCGTCGATGCCGTCCTTGAGCTCCACGAAGGCGCCGAAGGAGGTGATCTTGGAGATCGTACCGGTGACGACATCGCCGATCTTGAAGACGCGGTCGATGTCGGACCACGGATCCTCGGCGAGCTGCTTCATGCCGAGGCTGATGCGCTGCTGCTGCGGATCGACGTCGAGGACGACCGCATCCACCTCGTCGCCCTTCTTGAGGACTTCGGAGGGGTGGTTGACCTTGCGGGTCCAGGACATGTCGGAGACGTGGACCATGCCGTCGATGCCTTCCTCGAGTTCGATGAAGGCGCCGTAGGTGGTCATGTTGCGCACCTTGCCGCGGACGCGGGCGCCCACGGGGTAGTTGTGCTTGACCATGTCCCACGGGTTCGGCTCGAGCTGGCGCATGCCGAGGGAAATCTTCTGCTCCTCGCGGTTGAGGCCGAGGATGACGGCATCGATCTCCTGACCGACCTTGAGGATGTCGGAGGGCTTGGCGATGCGCTTGGTCCAGGACATCTCGGTGACGTGGACGAGGCCGTCGACACCGGGCTCGAGCTC
>CAZXHR010000191.1:0-8154 GCA_964640465.1 uncultured Opitutaceae bacterium | reverse complement strand
CCGATCGAGCCGAGGTAGAAGCCGCCGTAGGTCTTGCAGGCGTCGCGCACCGCCGCCGAGCGGTTGCCCTTGGCCAGCATGATCATCGAGCCGCCGAAGGACTGGAAGAGATCGACGTAGCTGTCCATGCGGCCGGCGGTGGTGGGGCCGAAGGAGCCGGAGGCGTAGCCCTTCGGGGTCTTGGCCGGGCCGGCGTAGTAGACGGGGTGGTCCTTGAGGTACTGCGGGAGGCCCTGGCCCTTATCGAGGCGCTCCTTGAACTTCGCATGGGCGATGTCGCGGGCGACGATGATGGTGCCGGTGAGGGCGAGCTCGGTGGTGATCGGGTACTTCGTGAGCTCGGCGAGGATGTCCTTCATCGGGCGGTTGAGGTCGATCTTCACGCCGCGCGGCTTGTAGACGCCGCGGTACTTCTCGGGGATGAAGCGGCCGGGGTTGGTCTCCAGTTGTTCGACCCAGAGGCCGTCGCGGTCGATGCGGGCCTTGATATTGCGGTCGGCCGAGCAGGAGACGCCGATGCCGACGGGGCAGGAGGCGCCGTGGCGGGGGAGGCGGACGACGCGGACGTCGAGGGCGAAGTACTTGCCGCCGAACTGGGCGCCGATGCCGGACTGCTGGGCGAGCTTGAGGAACTGGGCCTCGGCCTCGAGGTCGCGGAAGGCGCGGCCGCCCTTGTTGCCGGAGGTGGGGAGGGCGTCGTAGTACTTTGTGGACGCGAGCTTGACGGTCTTGAGGTTCATCTCGGCGGAGGTGCCGCCGATGACGATGGCGAGGTGGTAGGGCGGGCAGGCGGCGGTGCCCAGGGACTTCATCTTCTCGAAGACGAACTTCTCGAGGCTGGCCGGGTTGAGGAGGGCCTTGGTCTCCTGGAAGAGGTAGGTCTTGTTGGCGGAGCCGCCGCCCTTGGCGACGAAGAGGAAGTCGTAGTGGTCGCCCTTGCCGGCGTAGATGTCGATCTGGGCGGGGAGGTTGTTACCGCTGTTGACCTCGTCGTACATGTTGAGGGCGACGGTCTGGGAGTAGCGGAGGTTTTCCTCGGTGTAGGTCTTCCAGATGCCCTTGGAGATGTGCTCGGCGTCGTCGGCGCCGGTCCAGACCTGCTGGCCCTTCTTGGCGACGACGGTGGCGGTGCCGGTGTCCTGGCAGAAGGGGAGGATGCCCTTGGCGGCGACCTCGGCGTTGCGGAGCATGGCCAGAGCGACGCCGCGGTCGTTGGGCGAGGCCTCCTTGTCGTCGAGGATGGCGGCCACCTGCGCGAGGTGGGCGGAGCGGAGCATGAAGGAGCAATTCTTCATGGCCTCGTTGGCGAGGAGGGTGAGGGCTTCGGGTTTGACGACCAGCATCTCCTTGTCGCCGAACTTCTCGACCTTCACGAGGTCGGGGGCGGCGTCGAGCTTGCGGTACTGGGTGGTGTCGGGCCCGAGGGGGAACATTTCCTGGTATTCGAAGGCGGGAGTGCTCATGTGAAAATGGAGAATGGAGAGACTGAGGAAGAAAGGGAGACGAGAGTGAAAGGGGAAATCGGGAAAGCGGGAAGCCGGAAGAGGGGCGGAGCTTAAGGAGAAAACGCGCGCCGGAAAGCTCGGGTGGGCGGCATGAGCGATTTTCACGGAGATCGCGCGAACCGGAGGGTGGGGTTATCCACCCAGACCGCACTTGCCACCGTGGGGGAGCGTCGCGACTGTGTGCCCTCCCTCGCGCACCAACTTCAACCCCGCGTATGCAGCTTCCGGACTTCGATTGGATCTTTTTCGACTGCTTCAACACACTGATCGACGACTTCGACTCGGCGGGCGAGGAGGGGAGCCTGTTGTGCGTGCCGCAGATGGCGGTCGAACGCGGCTATTTCCCGACTGTGGAGGAATTTCGCGCGGTCTATGCGAAGATCCGCGAGCAGTCGCTGAAGTTCGGCCGAGAGACGGTGCTGGCCGAGCGGCTGCGGCAGACGTTGCAGGAGGCGCCGGCGAAGCGCACGCGGGATGAGTGCGTGGCGACGGCGGAGGCGCTGCTCGCGGCGTGGGAGACCGAGTACGCAAAACTGCTTCGCCCTGCGCCTGGCGTGCGGGAGATGCTGGACCACTGGTATGCGCGGCGATCGCTGGCTGTGGTGACGAACTCGCTAGTCGCGGGGCTGCCGCAGCGGCAGCTCGAGCGGTTCGGGCTGCGACGCTATTTCCGCTTCGTGCTCGATAGTGCGACGCATGGTTTCAAGAAGCCCAACCCCTTGCTCGGCATGGAAGCGCTTTCGATGGCCAGCCTCGGTCCGTGCGATGGCAACCGGGTGCTGGATGTGGGCGACCGGCTCGAGGTGGATGCGGCGGCGGCGGCGGACCTCGGCATGCATGTGCTGCATTTCAATCGGAGCCGGACACGGCCGGGCGTGGCACCTTCCCCCGAAGGGACCTTGGCGATCCAAGACTGGAGCGAGTTCCGCTGAGCACATGATGCGGCGGACACAGCGTGCGGTGGTGCTGGCCACGGACGGCTGGGCGACGGCCGAGCCGGTGCAGGCGGAGCTGGCGCGGCTGGCCGATCCGGTGCAGGCGGCGGTGTTGATGCGTTTCTTCAAGACGGGCCCGGGCGAGTACGCCGAGGGCGATCGGTTCCGCGGGCTGAAGACGCCGCAGATACGCGCCACGGTGAAGCGTGCCGATGCACTGCTGCTTGCCGAGATCGCGCGGCTGGTCGAGTCGCCGTGGCACGAGGACCGTGCGACGGGCTTGCTGATCGCCGTGCGGCGTTTCGAGCGCGCGACGGAGCCGGCGGTGCGGCGTGAGCTGTTCGAATTCTATGTTGGGGCGGCGAAGGCCGGCCGGGTCAACAACTGGGATCTGGTCGACATCACGGCGCCGCAGATCGTGGGCGGATGGCTGCGCGGGCGACCGGAGCGGGCGCGGACGCTCGACCGGCTGGCGGGCTCCGGGCTGCTGTGGGAGCGACGGATCGCGGTGTTGGCGACGCTGCACTTCATCCGGTGCGGTGAATATGCCGACACGTTGCGGCTGGCCGCGGCGCTGCTGGGCGACTCGCACGACCTGATGCACAAGGCCGTGGGCTGGATGCTGCGCGAGGTGGGCAAACGCGACCGCGCGGTGCTCGACGGTTTCCTCGCGGCGCATGCGGCGCGGATGCCGCGGACGATGTTGCGCTACGCGATCGAGAAACACGCTCCGGCGGAGCGGGCGCGGTGGTTGGCGGCGGGACGGTGAGCAGCGGGGCGCTTTTGCAGGCACGGAGTGCCTGCGCCAGGCGGACACAAGAAAGCCCGCCGGAGCGAGGGCTCGCGGCGGGCTGAGGGGAAAATCCCGGTGCGGCTCAGCGGGGGAACCCGGGCGGGAGGTTGGTCTCCTCTTGCGCAGGCAGCGGCTTCACGTCGAACTTGAAGGGGATCGAGAGCCGCATGTTGACGGGCATGCCGGCCTTGCTGATCGCGGGGCTGAACTTCCACTGGTTGACGGCCTTCAGGCAGGGCTCGGTGAGGGCGGGATTGGTGGACTTGTCGACTCGGATGTCGCGGATCGTGCCCTGCTTGGTGACGACGACGGAGATGACGACCTCTCCTTTGACCTCGCCGAGGCTTGCAGCGATATTCGGGGCGACGGACGAGACGATCTTCGGAGCGGTCTTCACCTCGGCCGGCTTGGCGATGCGGTCGACATGGAGCATCTCGGCGTGGAGGCGGAGGGTCTCCTTGTTGGTGATCTCGCCGCTGAGCTTGATCGGCTCGTAGTTGGGAAGCGTGAACTCGAAGGAAGCTTGGGTGGGTTGGAGCTCGGGGCGGACCAGCGGGGTGACACCGAGATACTCGCCGTTCATGCGGACGGCGGCGCCGGAGGGGTTGCTGGTGAGCGAGACGCCGCCGACGATGAAGGTGCTATTCACATCGACCACTTCCTTGCCGGTGATGGTCGCATGCTCAGTGGTGGACACGAGGCCGGGGCGGGCAAACTTGATGACGTACTCGCCAGGGGGAAGCTTGTCGACGCTGCCGGGGGTGCGACCGGTGCGCAGCGGGGCGCCGTCGACCTTGTCGGCCGGGAAGACCGCGTATTCGGCGTCGGCCGGCTCGCTGCGGAGCATCAGGGTGCCGAGGATGCTCTGGAGGTTGACGATGCCTATATCCAAGCTTTGGGCACCCTTTATCTCGACGAGTTGGGTGACGGTGTCGTAGCCGGGCATGGTGATGACGACCTTGCGTATGCCTGGCGTGACGTTGGTGATGGTGGCCGGGGTGATCTGCGGCGTGCTGCCGTCGATGCTGACCTCGGCGCCTTCGGGGAGGGTGTTGATGGAAATGACGCCGGGTGTGCGGGCGAGCGTCTCCTGGGCGATGCGGCGCTTCTCGGCCTCGTCGTGGGCGACCTTTTCCGCTTTTGCGGCTTCGGCACGGAGACGGGCGATCTCCTTCTCGGCTGCGGCTTTGGCCTCGGCTGCGGCCTTCTCGGCTGCGGCCTTAGCGGCGGCTGCGGCCTTGTTGGCCTCGTCGATCCGCTTCTGGTTCTCGGCGGCTGCTGCGGCGGCCTTGGCGTTGCTTTGCTGGACGAAGAAGACAGCGGCGATGCCGATGACGACCGCAGCGCCGATGGCGGCGAACAGGGCGACCGGCGCCTTTTTCTTGGCGGCGGGCTGGCCGGTTGCTTCGGCTGCGGCTTTCGCGGCGGCCGCTGCGGCGAGAGTGGGTTTGGCTGCCGGTTGCGAAGCAGGCTTTGAGGCTTCGGCGGGCTTGGCCGCAGGCTGCGGGGCCGGCTTGGGCGTTTCGGCGGGTTTAGCCGGCGCTTGCTGGACGGGCTTGGTGGGCTGAGGCGCGGGCTTGGGCGTCTCGGCGGGTTTGGCCGGTGCCTGCTGAACGGGCTTAGCAGGCTGCTGCTGTGCGGACTGGGCCGGCTTGGCCGGAGGCAGGACTACCTGAGAGGGTTTGGGTGCGGGCGGGGCAGGCTCGGCCACCGGCGTGGGCTGCGCAGGGCGCGGCATCGGAGGGGGGCCCGCGGCGGCGGGCTTGGGCGCGGGGATCGGAGTGGGGATCGGCGCGGGTTTCGGGGCCGGTGCTGGAGTCGCAACGACGGGCTTGGGGGCTTGGAAGACGGGCTTGGCCGGAGCGGGCGCGGGTTTCGGCGCGGCGGGGAGCGCAATGGCGAAGTTGGCGGCTGCGGCCGGGTGCCAGACCGGTTTCCAGGCATTGCCGCCCTTGGAGTTGACCGAGGCGCGATGGAGGAGACCGAAGGTGGCGGGGGCGAGCTGACCGGGGAGGAGGTCGCCGCTGACGTGGAGGCCGAACTCGCCGAGGGCGGTCTCGGGGTCGGGCTGCCAGTTGGTGGTGCCGATCGCGGCGGCGAGGTGGTTGACGAGCCAGTTCTGCGTGCCGGTGAGGCCGGCGCAGGCGAGGGCGGGCTTGTCTCCATGAACTGGTAACGCGTTGAAGGCGCTGGAGAGCTGGCCCGAGAGCGCGCCGGCGACGCGCGGGGCGGCTTCGGTGAAGTCGAAGAGGTCGCCGTAGAAGAGGCGGGCGGCGGCGAGCTGGTACTTGAGGTTGAGCTCGGAGCGGACGGCTTCCCAGACATCGGTCAGCTTGACCTCGCAGGGGACGACGGCCTCGACGCCGTTGGCGGTGACGAGGAAGAAATGGGAGCGTTCGAGGCCGAGCTCCCAGAGTGCGACGGCGTTTTGGCCGGTCACTTTGAGCAAGCGGCTGATGGCGCCGATGTGATCGAGGACGCCGGGGCCGACGGGGCTGGGGGTGAGCTTGCCGCGCTCGGCGCCGGCGAGGAGCTTGTCGAGCCCCTCCTGCGGGGCGACGGCGAGCAGCCAGCGGTTCTCGCCGGCGACCTCGACGGGGGCGCCCCTGCCGGCGGTGCAGCCAGCGACGAGGAGATCCCCGGCGAAGCCGTGGGAAAGGGTGGCGGCGACGGCGCCAAGGGTGGCGGCTCCGCCGGCGGCGCGTACCTGATCCTCTGTGACGAGATGCCAGGACGTGGCGGGCAGGAAGCCGCCCACGCCGGCGGTCCAGCCGGACTGCCAGTCCGCCGAGACCTCGTTGAGGAGCAGGTCGAGGCTGGCCTTGTTGTCGAGCGCGGCGTTGCGCGCCATGCCGACCGCTCCGGCTTCAACACGGACCACCTGGAGTGTGCTCGTGGTGAGCTCGACGAGGTGATTGGTGGGTGTGTCGCCGCGGGCGGAGGAGGCGGAAGCGCTAGGCTTCATTCCGTTCAAGGCCGGAACACGGGGCCTGATAGGGGGCAGGCCGGGGGAGCCGGCGCAACAACCTTATACAGCACACGGTTTTAAATTCTAGGTCAATGACCTGTTAAAATTTCGTTAGGCGCGAGCGGTGGCTTCGGTATCGGCGTGGGGGCTGCTAAGCGCTACGGGGAGTATCGACAACCTTGACGGACTTTACCGGCCATTTGGAGACGGTGAGACCTTTGGCACCGCGGCTGGAAATGGCGAGGCCGGAAGCGTCGAACTCGAAGTCGCGGACGCGGGCCTTGGGGCGGGAGTCGAGGGAGCTCAGGAGCTTGGCAGGCATCGCGGCGGGGGATCGGGCGACATCGAGCCAGACGATGTGCGAGCCTTCGGAGGCGGTGAGGGTGTAGAGCTTGTCGCGGGTGAAGCCGCCGAGCTGGAAGCGCTTGATGAAGGCCTTGCCGGTTTCCTTGTCCTGGTAGACGAGGGTGTAGAACTAGGTATACGCCTAATAATGAACGATGGCGATGTGGACGATGTCGCGCCCCATGAAGACCTTGTCGGCGACGCGGGAGACCTTGAGGGAGCCGTCGGCCATGATGCAGAGGACGTCGTCGAGGACGGAGCAGTCGGCGATGTAGTCGTGCTGGCGCCAGTTCAGGCCGATGAAGCCCTGCTCGCGGTCGACGTAGAGGCGCTGGTTGGCGGAGACGACGGCGGCGGCGCTGATCTGCTCGATCTCGTCGTAGGTGGTGCGGCGCTTGATGCCCTTGCCGTACTTCTCGGCGAGGCGCTCAAACCAGGCGATGGCGTAGTCGACGAGGTGGGCGAGGTCGTGCTTTGCCTTCTTGATGTCGACCTCGATCTTTTTGATCTGCTCGTCGGCCTGGAATCGGTTGTACTTCGAGATGCGCTTGATGCGGATCTCGGTGAGGCGGGCGAGGTCGTCGTCGGTGACGGGGCGGCGGAGGAGCTTGAGGAAGGGCTTCAGGCCCTCGCGGATCTCGGCGAGGACGTTCTCCCAAGTCTCCGATTTCTCGATGCGGCGGTAGATGCGCTCCTCGATGAAGATGCGCTCGAGGGAGTCCCAGTGCCACTGCTGTTCGAGCTCGGCGAGGTGGATCTCCAGCTCCTGGCGGAGGAGGTCGACGGTGCGGTCGACGGAGCGGCGGAGGATCTCGGAGACGCCGAGGAAGACGGGGCGGTTCTCGGTGGTGCGGCCGTCGGCGGACTTGATGCGGTCGATGACGCAGGCGGTGGGGGAGATGGAGACCTGGCAGTCGGTGAAGACGTAGAGCTGCTGGATGAGCTGCTCGGCATCGGCGCCCTGGGGGAGGTGGATGAGGATCTCGACGTGCTCGGCGGTGTTGTCGTCGATGTGGCGGATCTTGATCTTGCCCTTGGCGTTGGCGGCGAGGATCGAGTCGATGAGGGACTCGGTGGTGGTGCCGAAGGGGAGTTCGGTGACGGCGAGGAGGTACTTCGAGCGGGTCTCGATCTTGGCGCGGACCTTCACCTTGCCGCCGCGCTCGCCGTCGTTGTATTCGGAAAAGTCGGCGATGCCGCCGGTGGGGAAGTCGGGGAAGATGCGGAAGCGTTTCCCCTGGAGGTGGTTCACCGCGGCGCGGCAGAGGTCGTTGAAGTTGTGCGGGAGGATCTTGGTCGAGAGGCCGACGGCGATGCCCTCGGCGCCTTCGAGGAGGACGAGCGGGAACTTGGCCGGGAGGGTGACGGGCTCCCGGGTGCGGCCGTCGTAGCTGAGCTGCCAGACGGTGGTCTTCGGGTTGAAGAGGACTTCCTTGGCGAAGGGAGTGAGGCGGGCCTCGATGTAGCGGGCGGCGGCGGCGCCGTCGCCGGTGAGGGTATTGCCGTAGTTGCCTTGTGGTTCAACGAGCCAGCGGCGCTGGCCGAGGTTGACGAGGGCGGCCTCGATCGAGGCGGCGGACTTCGAAGCGGCGCCCGGCCTGAAGGCGC
>CAZXHR010000190.1:0-8216 GCA_964640465.1 uncultured Opitutaceae bacterium | reverse complement strand
GCGCCGACACCCACCATCCCCGCGGCGATCAGCCGGGGGACACCTCCAAGCTTCCGCCCATTGGCGGAAGCCATCAGCGGTTACCCATCTCCGAAACTCATCGCGGGAATCGCCCCCGACACCGAGCTGAAAAATCCGACCTTCGCACAGGGCCCGAGCCGCCTCATTTTTCACTTAGTCCCGGCGGCCGGCGGCGGTAAGCTCGCCGGCTTCATGAACCGCTCCGCCGCACGCCCGCTTCTCCTCGCCGTCGCTCTCCTGACCGCGCTCGTCCTGCGCGCCGGCGAACCCGAGCGCTTCCTCGCGCCGGACGCCGTCCCCGCCGCCGCGCAGTTGCTCCCCGCCCCGGCGCAGGCCGGCTCGGCCGAGCAACAGGCAGAGCTCGAGCTCCTGCATCACATCCGCGGCCACGCCACGCCCGCGGAGCTCGACGCCGCCCGCGCCTCCGCCGAGTTCGACGTCTTCGCCTTCGCCCCGCAGATCGGCCCCTGGTTCAAGCCCGCCGCCCTCCCCCGCACCGCCGCGTTCTTCGCCACCGTCGAGCGCGACACCCGCGCCGTCACCCGCCTTGCCAAGGACCGCTTCCAGCGCCCGCGCCCCTTCGTCACCGACCCCACGCTGGAGCCGATCGCCATCGAGCGCAGCCCGAGCTATCCGAGCGGCCACTCCACCCGCGCCACCGTCATCGCCCTCGTGCTGGCGGAACTGTTTCCAGATCATCGCGACGCCCTCCTCGCGACCGCCCGCGAGTTCGGCTACCACCGGCTCGTCGCCGCCGTGCACTACCCGTCCGATATCTACGCCAGCCGCGTGCTCGGGCTGGCCATCGCTCAGGCGCTGCTGCACGACGAGCGTTTTCGCACCGAGCTCGCCGCCGTGAAGGCCGAGCTCGACCGCGTCAAGGAAGCGGCGACAGAGCCCGCCGCCGCCACAGTGCGCTGATCGAGGAGTTCCGCCCCGAGCGCCATCCCACTTTCCTGCCCCCACCATGAACGGACAAATCGAGGAGTTTCTCGTCGAACTGCGCGCCGACCGCCAGGCCGTAAAAGACCAGGAGCAGCGCGAGGCGTGGACGAAGTACGCCACGCTCTCCATCGTCGGCATCGCCGTGCTCGCCGCCGTCGCCTCACAGCTGGGCGGCGGCTACTCGTCGAGCACGATGGCCAGCCTCAACGAGGCGACGTACTACCAGACGCAGGCCTCCGACCAGTGGGCGTTCTTCCAGTCGAAGTCCATCAAGCAGAGCATCACCGAGAACGAGCTGGCCGACGCCCTCCGCGCCGGCGACACCGCCCAGGCCGAGAAGCTCAAGTCCAAGATTGCCCGTTACGACAAGGAGAAGGCCGAGATCTCCGAGAAGGCCAAGGGCTTCGAGAAGCAGCGCGACGATTACCGCGCCGCCGCCATCCGCAGCAGCGCGAAGGACGACAAGATGGGGCTCTCCGTCTCGCTCTTCCAGATCGCCATCGCCGTGGGCTCGATCTGTCTCGTGATCAAGAAGAAGTCCTCGTGGTACATCTCGCTCGCGATCACCGCCGCCGCCACCGTGCAGATGATCTACGCTTGGTTGATGCCGTGAACGGCGAACAGGCCGCTCACTCCCTCCGTCGCACGGCGTCGAGCACCACGCCGGGCGTGAGCACCTCGGGCAACAGGATCGGTTCGGCGCGGCCGGGGAGATAAACGAGATCCACCGGCACCGCGGCGCGACCATGCCGCTGCAACTCGGCGGCGATCCGCGGATCGCGGCTGGTCCAGTCACCGCGCACCTTCGCGACGTTGAGGCGTCGGAACGTCTCGTTCACCTCGGCCGAGCCGAACACTACAGCCTTGTTCGTCTGGCACGTCACGCACCACCGCGCCGTGAAATCCACAAACACGATCCGCCCCTCCGCGCGCAGCTTCGCCACGGTCTCCGGCGACCACTCGATCCAGTCGGCTTTCGCCCGCGGCCAGCCCAACGCCACACCGGCGACGACCAGCACCACCGCCGCGCCACGAGCGATCCAGCGCACACTCCGGGCGCGCACCGGCACCGCCCAGCGTCCGAGCGCCCACACCGCCAGCGCCACCAGCACGAGCCCGAGGATCGCCTCCAGCAGCCCGTCGCCAACCTGTCCGGCCAGCACATACACGAGGTAGCCGGCCGTCGCGTAGAGCGGGAACGCCATGAACTGCTTGAACGTCTCCATCCACGCCCCCGGGCGCGGCAGCACCTTCACCAGCGTCGGTGCGAACGACAGCACGAGGTACGGCAGCGCCAGACCCAGCGCGATCGCCGTGAACGCCGCCAGCGCCGCACCCGCCGGCAACACCAACGCCGCACCGAGCGCCGGCGCGAGAAACGGCGCCGAACACGGCGTCGCGACCACCGTCGCCAGCACTCCGGTGAAGAACGACCCCGCGTAGCCGCCCTTCGCCTGCAGCCCGGCACCGGCGCCGATCAGCGAGCCGCCGATCTCGAACACGCCGCTCAGGCTCAGCGCGAACGCGAGCATCACGATCGCCAGCGCGAACACGAAGCCGGGCACCTGCAACTGGTATCCCCAGCCGAGCTGCGCCCCGCCGGCACGCAGCGCGATGAGCACGCCGGCCAGCGCCCAGAACGACGCCAGCACGCCCGCCGCGAACGCCAGCCCGTGCGCCCGCACCTTCGCGCGGTCCGCTCCGGCCTGCTGCACAAAGCCGAGGATCTTGATCCCCAGCACGGGGAAGACGCAGGGCATGAGGTTGAGGATCAGCCCGCCCAAAAACGCCAGCCCGAGCACGCCCGCCAGCCCGGCCGTCCCTTCAGGGCGACCGCCCGGCGTCGCACCTGCGCCCGCGCCATTGCCCACCGCCGGCACCGGCCCATCCGTCACCGGAATCCGGACTTCCACCGCTCTCGGTCCACCGCTCCACCAGCCGCCCTCGGAGACAAGAATCCCGGCCAACTCGCGCGGCATCCCGACCGCGTCGGCCAAGTGCACCGTGAAACTCAGGACGCCATCCACGGCCTGCGCCGGCTGCGCCGCACGCGCTTCCACCGCACCGTCCGCAGAGAGGAAAGCCACATCCCGCGCCACCGGCGCCACGCCGTTCCTCGGCCCGACACGGATCGTGAGCTCGCGCCCGTTCCGGTGCGCCCTCGCCGCAAGTCTGTCGGTCGGCTGCGGCAGAGTCTCGCGCGCCGCGGCGATCCTCGCCGCCCACTGCGGATCGGGGGCCGCCTCGGCGGCGACCGGCAGCGTGAGCGAGAGCTCCGCGCCGCCGGGCACGCAGCTCTCCTTGCACATCAGCCACTCGGCCCTGGCGCGGAGCGTCACGCTCGCGCCCGGCTGCGCCGTCGCCGGCACGGCGATGTCGACCAGCAGCAACTGCTCGCCGCCGTAGCCATAGGTGACAAGCCCGCCGGTGTCGGTGATTTCCGGAGCCGGCCACCGGATCTCGCCGGCGGCGAAGCCGGGCGGCAGCGTCCACTCGATCGACGTCGGCAATCCACCAGCGCCGGGGTTCTTCCAATACGTGTGCCAGCCGGCGGCGTGCACGAGCCGCAGCGCGACCGTCGCCGTCCGCCCCGGCACCAGCGCCGTGCGCTCGGCCACAAGCGACGCCTCCACCGGCTTTGCGCCAAAGGTGAATCCGGCCGCCGCCAGCGGGGATGAGCACAACAGACCGAGAGCACAGGCGAGGATGACGAGGCGCAGTTTCATGGTGAGCGGCGCATGAGCGCGCCCAAGCTGATAGCCTTCCCTCGCCCGCGGTCAAAGCCGGCGCAAGAAATCGCGAAGAGAAGCGGAAGCGGGCGGCGCCCCGCTTTGTGCCCGCTTCCTCATTTCACCTTCGGCGTCAGGTAGCCGCTGTCGAGCAGCCAGTCGCCGAGGCGGTCGGGCCAGTGGCGCACGGCGGCGAGCTCCGAGCGGTCGCCCATGTTGAAGCCGTGCTTCCCCTGCGCAAGCAGGTGGAGTTCGACGGGCACCTTCGCCGCCCGGAGCCGCTCCACCAACTGCAACGCCACCGCATCGCAACCGTACTCGTCGTTGATCGAGCAGAGAATCCACGCCGGAGGCGTGTCGGCCGGAAATGTCTCGGGGAAAATGCCGGCGGGATAGACCAGCATCTGGAAATTCGGCCGGCTGTTGGCGCGCTCGACCGGATCGGCCGCCTGCGGGTCGCCGTTGCCCGTGTCGAAGACGGTCGACAGCACCACGCCGCCACCGGCGGAAAACCCGAGCATGCCGATCCGCTGCGGATCGATGCCGAACTCCGCCGCGCGGCTGCGCACCGTGCGCACCGCGCGCTGCGCATCCTGCTGCACATGCGGCAACGCGTACGGCGAGCCCTCCTGCTGCGGCAACCGGTATTTGAGGACAAAGACCGTCACGCCGAGCGAGTTGAGATACTGCGCCGCCTGTTCTCCCTCCGCGTGAAAAACCAGCTCGCGCAGGCCGCCGCCGGGCGCGACGACGATCGCGCAGCCGTTGGCCTTGTTGGCCGGAGGCAGGAAGACCGTGAGCGAGGGGCTGTGGATGTTGCGCACCCAGTAGTCCTTCGCCTCCTCGGGCTCGTTGCGCCGGCTCTCGAATCCGGGCGCGCCGCCCTCCCATAGCGGGACAACCGCCGGGGCCGCCCGGCCGGCGAGCGCCGGGAGGGCGAGCAATGAAACAATCTTCACGATACGAAGCATGGGGATGTGGCTCATGGTGAAACGGGAGCGGTCAGGTCTCCACGAAGTAGACCACGGGGTTCTCGCCATAGTGTTTGGCGCACTTCGGGCAGTAGGTGTAGTAGAGCAGATGCCGCTTGATGGTGCGGTTCTGCGCGGCGGCCCAGGCCTTCATCGCCTCGGCCCACTTGCCGGTGTCGCGGAACGGCCCCTTGAAGACCTTGCTGTGGAACGTGCCGCTCAGGGTCGCATTCTCCGCGCCGGGCACGGCCTTCGTCGCCTCCACATAGACATCCATATTCCAGCGCGACGTGTGATCGGAGAGCACCAGCGGTGGCGCCGGCGTGAACGCAGCACCGCGCTCCAGATCGGACAGGCAACGCCGCATCGCGGAGCCGAAGTTCAGCGGGATGTAGCAGAAGCAGCGCACCCGGTAGCGCAGGAATGGTTTCTCGGACCAGTGGTGTTCGCGGTCATGCCACGGCGTCGCATCGAAGCGCGGGCAGCAGCCGGTCTCGGAGGGGTAAGGAGACTCCATACGGGACACTGGTAGCAGACAACCGGCGCTCCGGACAACCGTCGGCGGCGCCGGACGGGATATGTCGCAAGAATTCGATGCATCGCCCAACGGGCCGCACTTCCCGGTTGCGGGGCGGGCGGCGGCGCGCTGCGCTCGGCAGAATGCACGAAACGACCGTACTCGACCGCCGCACCCGCCTGCTGGGTGGGGCGATGCTGGGCGCGTCGTTCGCCTGCAACGCGGCAGTGCTCCTCCTGCCGTTCATGGAGCTACGCAAGGGGCTCGGCACCGAGCCCTACTCGCTCATCCGCTCCGTGCGCATGATGTGGGGTAGCGGACTGTACGTGCTGGCGGTGCTGGTCGTCGGTTTCTCCGTCGTCTTCCCCTTCGCCAAGCTCGGCGTTCTGGCCACCCTCTGCGCGAAAGGCCGGCTCGGTCCCCGCGGCCACGCGGCGCTGGGCTGGGTCGAGCGGCTGGGCAAGTGGTCGATGCTCGATGTCTTCCTCGTCTGCCTGATCCTCACGCTCACCTCGGGGCAGCTCCTCGTCGGCGCCAGGCCGCTCGCCGGCATCCCGCTCTTCGTCGCCGCGATCATGCTCAGCATCGTCACCGGCAACATGCTCGCCGCACACGCTGACCCGGAACCGCCACCCGCACCGCGCCTGGGCGGCTGGATGCTCGCGCTGGCCGGGCTCGCGCTCGCAGGCACGCTGGCGATGCCGTTCCTGAAAATCCACGACTGGCTGCTGACCGACCGCGCCTACAGCATCCTCAGCCTGTCCGGCACACTGCTCTCCACCGGCGCGTGGACGGCCGGAACCGTGGCCGCGTTCTTCCTCGTGATCGCGCCGCTCTCGACCTGGGCGCTGGAACTCAAACTCTGGCGACAGCAGCGCCGCGGCGAGGCCACCGGGCGCACCTGGCGCCGACTCCTCTCCTGGCGGCGCTGGAGCATGCTCGACGTCTTCGGACTCGCGCTGGCCGTCTTCCTCGTCGAGGGCGACCAACTCATGCACACCGAGGTGCGCTGGGGCGCACTCTTCCTCGTGGCTCTCGTCGCGCTCCGCTGGGCGCTCGACATCCTCCTCCTGCGCGGCGAACGCCGCTGACGCGCCGGTCCCCATCACGTGCCGCTCGCCGGCTGCCCCCACGTGCGGCTTCGGCACAGCACCTGCCGAAGCCCCCCGCCCCAGCAGCCGCCAGGGTACGCCCCGCGTGCAATTCCCAACCAAAGGCAGAAACATGGTCGCCGGCGGCGAGCACCCGGCGCTTGCGCGCCGCCGCCGCACCGGCGAACGTGGCCGCGCCGTGCCGCCGCCTGCCCACAACTCGAAGCCCGATCCGCGCGATCCCACCTGGAATCCCGCGCGCTGGCTGCCGACCACGCGCGACGAACTCGACGCGCGCGGCTGGGACGAAGTCGACGTGATCCTCGTCACCGGCGACGCGTACGTGGACCATCCGTCGTTCGGCACCGCGGTCGTCGGCCGCATCATCGAGCGCGAGGGCTTCCGCGTCGCCATCCTACCGCAGCCCAACTGGCGCGACGACCTGCGCGACTTCAAGAAGCTCGGCCGCCCGCGGCTCTTCTTCGGCGTGACGGCGGGCTGCATGGATTCGATGGTCAACCGCTACACCGCCGGCCGGCGGCTGCGCAGCGACGACGCCTACACCCCCGACGGCGCGCCCGGCTTCCGTCCGGACTACGCGGTGACGACCTACACGCGCATCCTCAAGCAGCTCTGGCCCGACGTGCCGGTGATGATCGGCGGCATCGAGGCGAGCCTGCGCCGGGTTTCCCATTTCGACTACTGGTCGGACACGATCCGCCCGTCGGTGCTCGCCGAGAGCGGAGCCGACCTGCTCGTGTACGGCATGGGCGAGCTGCCGCTGGTGGAGATGCTCCGGCTGCTGGAGAAGGGCGTGCCGTTCTCCTCGCTCAAGACCATCGCGCAGACGGCAGTGCTCCGGCCCGAGGGCGCGCCGCTGCCGAAAAACGCCAACTGGGAGGACCTACGCCTCGCCTCGCACGAGGAATGCCTTGCCGACCGGACGCGCTACGCGGCGAACTTCAAGCTCGTCGAGACCGAGTCGAACCGCGTGAAGGCGCGCCGGCTGTTGCAGGACGTCGGCGGGCGCACGCTCGTCGTCAACCCGCCGTTCCCGACGATGACGGAGGCGCAGCTCGACGCCAGTTTCGCGCTGCCGTTCACGCGGCTACCGCACCCGCGCTACCGCAAGCGCGGCCCGATCCCGGCGTACGAGATGATCAAGCACTCGATCAATCTCCACCGCGGGTGCTTCGGCGGCTGCTCGTTCTGCACGATCTCGGCGCACCAGGGGAAGTTCGTGGCCAGCCGCAGCCGCGAGAGCATCCTGCGCGAAGTCGACGCGGTGAAGCACATGCCGGATTTCCACGGCACGATCACCGACCTCGGCGGCCCCTCGGCCAACATGTACCGGATGAAGGGCCGGGAGCAGCGGCTCTGCGAGGCGTGCATCCGCCCGAGCTGCCTGTGGCCGCACGTGTGCCCGAATCTCAACACCGACCACACCGCCTTGATCGATGTGTACCGCGCCGTACGCGCGACGCCCGGCGTGAAGCACGCGTTCGTCACCAGCGGGCTGCGTTACGATTTGTTCCTCCACGAGAAGAAGCCGCCCGAGGTGGCGGCGAGCCACGAGCGCTACATGGAGGAGCTGATCGCGCACCACGTTTCCGGCCGACTGAAGGTCGCGCCCGAGCACACCTCGGACGCCGTGCTGAAGATCATGCGCAAGCCGAGCTTCGCGCTCTTTCGCAAGTTCCTGAAACGCTTCGAGCGGATCAAGTTGAAGGTCGGCCAGCCGCAGCTCCAGCTCGTCCCCTACTTCATCAGCTCGCACCCCGGCTCGCGACCGGAGGACATGGCCGACCTCGCGGTGCAGACCAAGGAGCTCGGCTTCAAGCTCGAGCAGGTCCAGGACTTCACGCCCACGCCGATGACGGTCTCCACCGAGATCTACGCCACCGGCGTGCACCCGTACGACGGCAAACCGGTACCCGTGGCG
>CAZXHR010000189.1:0-8246 GCA_964640465.1 uncultured Opitutaceae bacterium | reverse complement strand
CCCCGCCGCCTTCACCAAAAATGCACCCAACCCCGCGAATCGTGAGGATTAGGGGGGTGTGTTCGGCATGGGTCAAAGCTGTGGATTTCGGGTAAAGACTGGCGAGAGCTCGATCATGTCTGAGCCAGCGATGGCGTCGCGAATGTCGTCTTCAATCTCGCCTTTCGCAGCATGGGCTAGCTCTTCGAGAAGCGTACGCGCTAAGCGCCTAGCCCCTCCAGTAACAGACGTTCCACCAGTGCGCCGAAACAAAAGCACATCCTCAAAAATGGGCACGCCAAAACGATTCGTGAAGCACCGCTCGAAACTGCCCTCCTGATTAAAACCGCCAGTGCTCGCTAGGATATCCGCAACCAGTCGTGAGTTCGGAACCGGGACACCACGCACGCTCGATTCGCGTCCAACGACCATCACCAACTGACCACGTGACTTCAGGCTCAATGCGAAGCTCTCTGCGCATGCCTCCATATCGAGCGCGTACTGAACCACCGTTCGGAATCGATTTCCGCGGTTCTTTCTATTCGAACCCAATTCGCTTGCAGCGACGTGCAAGAGGTCAAACCCGAGCAGTTCAAGAATCGCACGGTGATTTTGGTGGTAGTTGAAGACGTTGATGTACGGCGGGCTTGTCACTATGAGTTCCGCTTCGCCGTGCACGTAACGATGAACCAACCGCGCATCACACAATGTCGCTTCGACGCATGCCGCCGATGTTGGCAAGGACAAGATGTGGCGTTTCACTCTGTCGAGCGCCACGAAGATCGCCTGATTGAGATTAGGCAACCGGCATCCCTCTGCTTCGAACATGGCGAGCAACGCAACTAGCGTCTCGGTCTTGCTCTCTGTACGCGCGAACACTTCACGACCGAAATCCAAGAGATTCGTTGCTCGTCCGCGAAAATCTTCCACCGGATTGAACAACGGCAGATCTCCGAACTCAGATGCTACAGTGCTAAATAGGCCGCCGACCTTGGCCATCAGCGCTGCGCGTTCATCGAGCGGAAAGCGAGAGAGCGTGAAAAAACGCGACATCGCATACGCAGCTGGATTGATTTCGAATCCGTGCACTGGGCGATTTCGGGCAGCGCATTCTTGGAGAACCGTGCCGCTGCCGCAAAACGGATCAATCACGAGGCCTGTACCCTCGCTTCATCAAGTAAATACTCGACAAAATCGGGTGTGAATTGCCCCCGCCAACCGAAGATGTTGCTCCTCTTCTTGTTGACGACATCAAGTTTCTCGCGGTCGAGGGTCTTCACCGTTTTAAGTGACTGGAGGTGCGCTTGCGCAGTTTTTGTTGATCCTTCCGAGAGGGACTACGCGCCAATGCCGCCGCAATCTCAAGGCAAATGGTCGGTAGCAGAGAGCCAAGTGATCGACTTTTCGCCGGTGGCTACGAAACCTTTTCGCATCGCTCTTTTTGACCTTCGGTAGACTCGTTTTTGGTCGGGAGCCGGGCGCGGAAGCGCCGGCGGGACCGCCGAACGGAGGTGAGGCGGACGAGCCACCTGCCCCAAAGGTGCGCTCGCAGTCCCGCCGCCGGACCTGCAAATCCACCCTGTTTTCGGCGCTTTCCGGCGCCGTCTCTGGCTTCGACGAGCACCGGTTTTCCGCCGAGTTCGTCCCCATTTTCGCTACAGACGCAAAACCCTCACGAGTTCGCGAGGTTCAACAGCCGCTGTGGCGACGAGCCGTAGCCGCGGTCCGCGTCCATCCCCTTTTTCCGGTATCAGACGCAAGGCCCTAATGACTTCGGGCCGGCCGCATTTCCTGGCCGATTTCCGTTACCGGTCTTGAACGACTTACATCCGCGCGAACTCGAGCGGGTATTGCGTCTATGGCCAGCTATGGCCAGAACAAGTGCGCAAGTCATCGCGAAACCGGGCAGGCTCGTCGAAGGCAGAGGCCTCGGAACCACGCTTGCGGAACCGCGGAGGAGGCGCGCCGGACCTACCGTGTTTTGGGGTGATGGCATTGCCTCATTCTCGGTAGGCGCGCGGTGTTGTTGCCGGGGCTCGACAGCCGGAGACTGGCGGCATGGAAACCTCCTGCGCTGCTCAGCTCGACTTCCTGGATGCCGATCTCGCGCCGGCCGTCACCGGTGCGTCCATCGCGACAACGGAGAGTGCTCCGCCGGGCGTCGCCGTCGCGCCTTGTGTGGGCGCCTGCGGCTCGACAACCAGCCCGGCCGAAGGACGGGTGACAACGCCGGCGCGGGAAAGTCGGCGCGAATGCATCGAAAGCACCGAGGCGGACGCTTCTCAGGATTGCTGCCGGCGACAGGATTGCTTTCGTAGCGATGAACGAGCGCCCGCCGCGGGTGTCGAACGGCGGCGCCGTGGGAATGAACGTGAACGTGGAGAGCGTGAAACGATGAACGGGATACAGACGGCGGAGTTGATCGGGGACCGGCTTCTGCGAATCAACGAGGTCGCGGACTGTCTCCGGTCATCGGACAAAACCGTCCGGCGGCTGATTGGCGCCGGCAAACTGCGCAGCCTGAAAGTCCGCGGGCTGCGCCTGGTGCGAGCCAGCGATCTGCGGGCACTCGTCGAAGGAGCGACTTCCTAACCATGCATCTCGTCAAACCCAAGGGCAGCCGATTCTACCGCGGACGCTATCGCCTCAGCAACGGGCCGAAATGGTACGATGTCGCTCTGCGCGTGGCGCAGAAGGACATCGCCGGGGCGAAACTGCGGAATCTGGTCCGGGACGCGGAGGCGGAGTTGGCGGGCCTGATCGCACCGAAGCCGCTGCGCGAGGCCGCACAGGCGGGCATCGAGAGCCATCTGGCCGACTACGCGGCCGATCTGACGGCACAGGGGTGCTCGAAGAAGCACGTGGCGCTGTCCCGCAACCGGGTGCGGAGGCTCTGCGCGGAATGCGGCTGGAAGCTCCTGCGCGATGTCAGCGCCGACGGCTTCTCGCGCTGGCGCGCCGCTCAGTCGTTCGCGCTGAAGACCAGCAACGAATACCTCGGGCTGGCCTCGGCGTTCATGAACTGGCTGGTGCGGAACGGACGCGTGAGCGCGAATCCGCTTTCGGCCGTCGTCCGGGCGGATACGCGGGGCAAGGAGACGCGAGTGCGGCGCGCGCTGTCGGACGAGGAGTTCGGGCGGCTGCTCGCGCATGCCGGACGGCGGCGGCTCTTCTACGCGCTGGCGGCCTACACCGGATTGCGGCGTGGGGAGATTAAGGCGCTGCTGTGGACCGATCTCCACCTGGACACACCGCAGCCGTTCGTCACGGTGCGGGCGTCGACTTCGAAGAACAAGCGGCAGGCTTCGCTGCCGTTGCCTGCCGAGTTGGCCGGACTATTGCGGGAAAAACGCGGCGACGATGCGAGCAAGGCCGGGAAGGTTTTCCCGTTGGGCGTGCCCACGGCCAAGAGCCTGCGCGCTGATCTTGCGGCGGCGGGAATCGCAGCCAAGGACGAGCAAGGCCGCGTGGTCGACATTCACGCGCTACGGAAAACGTTTTGCACGATGCTGCATGTCGCCGGGGTGGCGCCACGAACTGCGCAGGAGCTGATGCGGCACAGTGAGCGGCGACTCACGGACACGGTCTATGCCGAGTCGTCGCTGCTGCCGTTGCGTGCGGAGCTGGCCAAGGTGCGCTTTCCGGGACTATCACAAACCTTGCCACAAATTTCTGGCCAAATGTGGCAAAACGGGGGCAAAGCTGGCCGAACCGACTCCTCCGCCGAGTCCGCGCAACGTCCTGCTTTGGCAGGAGTTGTCCTCGTTTGTCCCAACGAGACGCTGGCGGAGAGGGTGGGATTCGAACCCACGTTAGGGTATAAGCCTAAACCGCATTTCGAGTGCGGCGCGTTCAACCACTCTGCCACCTCTCCGTGTGCGAGCGCGGGAAGTTGGGGAAGCCCGCGACAAAACGAAAGCCGAAAGTTTGCGACGCCTGCTGAGATTTACGGGGACGGTCCTGCGAGGCGGCGGGCATTGACGAGATGCTGACGGATAGCCTTGAGAAGCTGCAGTTCGCGTGTGCCAGGCTGGAGTTGCCGGGCTCCGGAGGTGGTACCGACTATCAGGGCGATGGCGCCGGTCTCGTTTTGGAGCGGAAGGAGGATGAAGCCCTTGATCGAACCGGTGGCGAGCAGCCATTCCGGCAGGAACGGGCGGATCTTCGGGTCGGCGGTGTTGCGGATGAGGACGTCCTCGCGGCGGTTGATGCAGATGCTGAAGACGTCGCGTCGAGCGGTGTCGATGACAGGGCGTCCGCGGACGAGGTCGAGCAGGGCGCCGATGCCGAGTTCGGCGGTAAAGGTCTGCCCTCCGGGGTCGCGCCGAAAGAGCACGCTGTCCTGTAACTCGAACGCACCGCGGATGGCGGTGAGGGCGACCATCTCCATGGCTGGCAGGTCGATAGCGGTAGCGACGGACATCTCCGTGAGCATAATGAGGCACTCGGTGAGGGTTCCGATGGCATCGGGCTCTTCGGGACGGCGAGGCTGCGCCTGGGGGGATGCGGACTGTGCTGCTGCGGTGGAACCTGCGGCCGGAGCGGTGCCGGGAGGGGGGGCCGACATCAGTGCCGCATTTCCCGGTGCGGATGTGGGCGCGGCAGCGGGGGGGGCGGCGACCAGGGCGACATCGGGCAACGTGGGTTGCGGTGCAGAATGGGCGGCGCGCTCCGAAATGCGCTGGATGACGCCGGTGGCGACCGACTTGGCCCCGTAGGTTTTGGTGAAGCTGCGGATGCTCTGGTCGACGACCTTCATCAGGATTCCAATGGCATCCTGGGTTAGGTTGAGTTTCGTGCCGAAACTGCAGCGGAGTTGCTCGGCGACTTCGGCGAAGCTGGCTGCGCCGACGCGGGCGGAAACGACGATCTCGCCGAGGTTGGCAGCGAATTGAGTGATGGCAGTGAGCCGATCCTCGGGGCTGGCTGCGGCCTGCGAGAGCTGTGCGGGGGGAACGTCCAGAAGACAGCGCAGGATGGTACGAGGAAGATGGGAGTCCTCGAAGATGCGGTGGGTCAGTTCGAGCGGTGTGAGCCCGAAGACGCGGCGGCAGGCATCGGCCTCGGATTCGGCGACCGGGCGTTGCTGGACCTGCTTGAATTCCTCGGAGAGGAAGGTGGTGAGCAGGAGTCGGCCGTAGTGGCGGAGGCAGGCGAAGACGAAGGCCTGTTCGGAGTCCTGATCGGGATGGATCGAGGTGAGGGCCTGCGCGAAGAGGCCGCTACAGAGCGCCAGGGCGGCGGATTCGCGGAGCGCTTCGGGTTGGGAACCGTGGAGCGCCTTCTCGATGAGGAGCATCGAGAGGGCGAGGTTGCGGATCTTGTTGAAGCCGACGACGTGGATGGCCTGCGTAACGGTGGTGACGGTGTGGCCGAAGGGATTGTAGCCGAAGGTATTCGCCGCCTGGATGACCTTGGCGGTGACCATGGTGTCGCGGCTGATGAGGTCCGCGAGCTCCTGCACTGAAATGGTGAAGGCGCGGCTGGATAGCTCCTCGATGAGCTTGATGACCTCAGGCAGACTTGCCGCTTCGTTGGTGCGAAGCGCCTGCTGGATGCGTGCGAATGTCTGGTTGGCGAGAGGAGAAGGCACGTAGGTCGTTCTTTCCCAATGGTAACGGTTCAAAACTGCGCCGATTAAGGGGAAACCCTCGGCGAAACGTCGAATCGCGCGGCTCGAAAACGGCGACGCCGCTCCGGGGAGCGGCGTCGCGTGGGTGTAGAATGCTGGCTCGAGACCGTGGGCGGGGACGTTAGCTGAGCGCTTTCTTGATCAGCGCTTCGGTCGTGGCGTCGACACCGAGGACTGCCTGAGCTTTGCGGACGGCCTTGTCGGCGTCCTGCGGCTTGTAGCCGAGGGCGACGAGGGCGGCGGTGGCATCGGTGAGTGCGGATGGAGCGGCGGCGACTGGTGAGCCGGACATGGCGGAGCCGGCGGGGATGATCTGCGAGACGGCACCGAGCTTGTCCTTCAGGTCGAGGATGATGCGCTCGGCGGTCTTGCGGCCGATGCCTGGGCACTTCGAGAGCAGTTCGGCATCGCCGCCGGCGATCGCGCCTTGGAGCGCGGGGAGCGAGAGGTGGCTCATCAGGGCGAGCGAGACCTTCGGGCCGACGCCGCTGACTTTTTCGATGAGCAGGCGGAAAAAGTCGCGCTCGGCGGAAGTGGCGAAACCGTAGATGGCCTGCGAGTCCTCGCGGTAGACCACGTGCGTGTGCAGGAACGCTGGCTGGCCGGCGGCCGGGAGCTTCTCGGCGGTCGTGAGGGGGACGTTCACCTCGTAGCCGACGCCGGCCACCTCGACAACGGCATGGAGTGGCGTGGTTGAAAGCAGGGTACCGCGGAGGCTGGCGATCATTTGGCGGCGGTCTTGCGGAGGTCGAGGACGTCCTGCATGTCGTAGAGGCCGGCGGGCTTGCCGAACACCCAGCGGGCGGCATGCAACGCGCCGCGCGCGAGGATGGCGCGGTCGCCGGCCTTGTGGCTGAGCTCCACGCGCTCGCCGAGGGCGGCGAAGATGACCGTGTGGTCGCCGACGACATCGCCGCCGCGCAGGGCGTGGACGCCGATCTCGCGCTTGGTGCGCTCGCCGACGATGCCATGGCGGCCGTGGCGGAGATCGGATTCCTGGAGGTCGCGGGCGCGCATGAGGATGTCGAGGAGCGTGCCGGCGGTGCCGCTGGGGGCGTCCTTCTTGAAACGGTGGTGCATCTCGACGACTTCGGCGTCGAAGCTGTCGTCGAGCACGCGGGCGGCCTCGGCGACGAGGTGGAAGAGAACGTTGACGCCGCCCGAGTAGTTGCTGGCCCAGCCGGTGGGGATCGCGGCGGAGGCGCGGGCGGCGAGCTTGTTGCGCTCATCGGTCGAGTGGCCGGTGGTGCCGACGACGAGCGACTTGCCGTGGCGGATCGAGAGGTCGATCACGCCGGCGGTGACGGAATGGTGGCTGAAGTCGACGATGATGTCGCAGGAGGGGATGGCGGCGGCGAGGTCGTCGCCCTGGTCGATGGTGGCGACGACGGGCAGGCCTGCTTCCTTGGCGCAGGCGATGAGGGCCTGGCCCATGCGGCCCTTCGAACCGTTGATGAGGATACGAGGTTGGGACATGGGGATCAGCGGGCGATGGCTGAGAGGGTCTTGTCGAGGAGGGCGCGGTTGGCCTCGGTGAGTTCGCAGAGCGGGAGGCGGACCTCGGGCGAGGCGATGAGGCCGAGCTTGGCCATGGCGTACTTGGCCGGCACGGGGTTGGGCTCGACGAAGAGGTTCTTGAAGAGCGGCTGGAAACGGTGGTGGAGCGCAACGGCCTCGGCACGATTCCCGGCAAGGGCGAGCGTGCAGAGTTGCGCGACCTCGGCAGGGAATAGGTTGGAGGCGACTGAGATCACGCCCTTGGCGCCGAGGGCGATGAAGGGCAGGGTGAGGCCGTCGTCGCCGCAGAGGATGGTGACGGAGTCGCCGCAGGCCTGGCGGAGCTGGTCGACGCGGTCGTAGGAGCCGCCGGCCTCCTTGATGTGATTGATGTGCGGGAACGCGGCGCGGAGGCGGGCGACGGTCTGCACGCCGATCTCGATGCCGCAGCGGCCCGGGATCGAGTAGAGGACGATGGGCTTGGCGGTGGCTTCGGCGATGGCGCTGAAATGGCGGTACAGGCCCTCTTGGCTTGGCTTGTTGTAGTAGGGGGCGACGACGAGCATGGCGTCGGCGCCGGCGTACTCGGCCTTCTTCGTAAGCTCGACGGCCTCGCGGGTGCAGTTGGAGCCTGTGCCGGCGATCACAGGCACGCGGCCGGCGGCGCGGGCGACGACGCGGCGGATGACCTCGATGTGCTCCTCGTAGTCGAGAGTCGGCGACTCGCCGGTGGTGCCGACGGGGACGAGTCCTTTGATGCCGCCGGCGATCTGGGCGTCTACGAGGCGATCGAGGTCGTCGTAGGCGATTTGGCCGTTGCGGAACGGCGTCACCAGTGCGGTGATGGCGCCGGAGAACTCGCGCGGATTGGTCATTGCTAAAGGATTTTTGATTGGCGGTTTACGAAACGATACCTTGAGGAGGATTGCAGCGGACGGTACCTAAAATCCATCCCATTTTGCCCAACGGAACGTGTCCACGCGGAAACAAGCCCCAGCCTAAATGCACACCCAGATTTTCAACGAGTTGCTCAAGCTCGGCGTCGAGCCCGGAGCAAGCGATTGCCTCATCAAGACGCACCAGGTCGGCTACCGGCGCCTCAGCGGGCGGCTCACGCCCGTGGACAGGGCACCGCGCC
>CAZXHR010000188.1:0-8252 GCA_964640465.1 uncultured Opitutaceae bacterium | reverse complement strand
GGGATCTCATAGTCCTTCTTCGCAACGCTCCAGCGGCGTAGCGCGATGGCGGGCACGGTGATCTTGAGCGTGCGCTTCTCGCCGGCCTTCAGGCTCACGCGGGTGAAACCGCAGAGGGCGCGGATCTCCTGCGGCTGAGAAGCGGCGGGCGGCGTGGCGTAAAGCTGCACGACGTCGTCGCCGTCGCGGGTGCCGGTGTTGGCGACCTCAACAGTGACGGTGAGCGCCCCCTGCCCTGCCCTTGCAACGCGGAGGTTCGAGTAATCGAAGGTCGTGTAGCTCAGGCCGTGACCGAACGCGTAGAGCGGCGTGCCCATGAAGTACCGGTAGGTCCGGTTCCGCATGGAGTAGTCGGTGAAGGCCGGCAGGTCGGCGGTCGAGCGGTAGAACGTGACGGGGAGATGCCCGGAGGGGTTGACGAAGCCGAAGAGCACGTCGGCGACGGCGCGGCCGCCCGCCTGGCCCGGATACCAAGCCTGGAGGATCGCAGCGAGGTGTTCATCTTCCCACGGCAGAGCCATGGCGGAACCGCTGCAGTTGATCATGACGACGGGCTTGCCGGTGGCGTGGAGCGCCTTGATGAGGTCACTCTGCTCGGGCGGAAGCTCGATCTCGGTGCGGTCGAAGCTCTCGCCCTCCTGGGCGGCGGTGATGCCACCGACGTAGATGATGAGGTCGGCCTGCGCCGCCACGGCCAGCGCCTCGGCCTTGAGCTCGGCGACGGGGCGGGTGGTGGTGTTGTCCTGACCGCTCCACGGAGCGATCGCGGTCTTGGTGGTGATCGGGCTGCCCATGGCGTGCAGGACCTTGAACTCCGCGGCGGCGACGTGGCGGATGCCGTCGAGGATCGAGATCGGGTGCGAGGCGGAGCCGTGATAGTTGCCCTCGAACATCGAGGTGGAGGTGGCGTTGGGGCCGATGACGGCAATCTGCTTGTACTTCGAGCGGTCGAGCGGGAGGACCCCGTTGTTCTTGAGCAGCACGAGCGACTGGCGGGCGAGGTCGAGCGCGACGCGGCCATGCTCGGGCAGGTCGTTGTCGGCAAGCGTGTACTTGGAGAACGGAACCTTGTCGGCCGGATCGAAGAGGCCGAGGCGGAAGCGCGTCCACAGCGTGTGGTAGAGTGCCTGGTCGATCTCCTTCTCGGTGATCAGGCCCTGCTGGACGGCGCGCACGAGGGCGTTGTAGTCGCCGCCGCAGCAGAGGTTGCAGCCGGCCTTCACGGCGAGGGAGGCGGCCTCCTCGGCGGTCTTCACGTAGGCGTGTTGCTGCGGGTTGTAGATGTCGCGGATGGCGTCGCAGTCGGAGACGATATAGCCTTCGAAGCCCCAGCGCTTGCGAACGAGTTCGGTGAGGAAGAAGGGGCTGGCGCTGACGGGCACGCCGTCGATGGCGTTGTAGGCGCTCATCACGCCGGCGACCTTGGCCTCGCGAACGAGGCGCTCGAACTGCGGGAGGTAGGTATCGTAGAGGTCGCGCTCGGTGACGACGGCGTTGAAACGGTGGCGGTCGAGCTCGGGGCCGCTGTGCATGGCGTAGTGCTTGGCGCAGGCCATGGCGGTCATGTAGGTTGGGTGGTCGCCCTGCATGCCGCGCACGAACTGGATGGCGATCTCGGAGGTGAGGAAGGGATCTTCGCCGAAGGTCTCCTGGCCGCGGCCCCAGCGGGGGTCGCGGAAGATGTTCACGTTGGGCGCCCAGTAGGTCAGGCCGGCCCACCACTTGGAGTTGCCGTTGTTGCGGTTGGCGTAGTCGTTGAACTTCGCACGGCCTTCGATGCCGATGATCTGGCCCTCTTGGCGGAAGAGCGCCGGGTTCCACGACGCGGCGGCGCCGACGCCGCCCGGGAACACGGTGGCGTAATAGTTGTTGGCGACGCCGTGCGCGGCCTCGTTCCAGTAGTCGTAGGAAGGCAGGCCGAGGCGCTCGATCGCGGGGGCGGCGTTCTTGAGCTGGGCGACCTTCTCGGCGAGCGACATGCGGCGGATGAGGTCGTCGACGCGGGCGCGGAGCGGCTTGCTCGGGTCGCGCCAGATGGCGGGCTCCTTGATCTCCGGCACCTGCGAGGCCTGCGCGGAGAAGGCATCGGCGAGCTCGTTGGCGGCGAAGGCCAGAACCACGGCGCCGGACTGGTCGCGAATGGTGATGGTATGGAACTTCGCGTGGGCCTTGCTCGCGACGAACGTCAGACGCATCGGGCCGCGAAGTGCATCGTCGGGTTTCTCGACGGTGCCCTTGATCGTGGCGAGGAGGAAGGGCCCGCCGGCGACGGCGACGGGATCGAAGTCCTTGGCGAGCACAACATCGCCTGCGCGCACATCGAACACGGTCTCGCCCGGTGTCTTGAAGAAGGTTTCAACCGCGCCGATCTCGACGGCGTAGCGGCCGGCGGGAAGGTTCGCGATGGTGACAGTGAAGGCGGTGCCATAAACCTCCTCACGGTAGGTCTCGGGCTTGAAGCCGGTGCCGGAGACCGCAGGCGTGGTGTCGGCTTTGCGGTGTGTGAAGTCGCCGCTGACGGTGACGGCGCCGCCGCAGGTAGAGCAGCTCTCGTCGGCGGCGTTCGCAGATACGGACAGGAGCAGCGCCGCCAACACGATGCCGGCGGTCAGACGGAGACGGAGGGGTACGTTATTCATGTTCTGGGGCGAAAGTCGTAAGGTCGAAACGTAACACTGAGGCCGGATCGACGCGGGAGCGCGTGGACAAGCTGGCAGACAAGACTTACCGTGACCGCGCGGTAACTGGCGTGACCAGAACTCGGCGATAACTGGTGAGACGAGGCGCACCGTTGTCGGTGACCTCGCAGATAAGGTGGAACGTCCTCCCCTCCGAATCCTTTGGAATACTCACAGTCGCACGGCTGGTATCGGCAGCGGCAACGACCACGGGGCCACAGTAGTCGCCCGACTCCGGCAAGACCCACCAGAAGAAATCCAGGCGATCCTGATCGGGGTCGTAGGAAGCGGAGGCGTCGATCGTGAGCGACGCGCCGGCCTCGGCCGTGAGCGCGAGCGCGGCGGGCGTGGCGTCGCCATTGATCACGACGACCGGGTTGCGGTTGCCGGTGCCGCGCTCCGCCCAGCGGATGCGGGCGACGAAGTCGTTGAAGAGGGCCGGATAGAAGCGCTCCTCGTACCTGCGCGAAACGGGACCTGCCGTCGTGCCAGGCTGGTTGACGAAGGCGCTGGTCACGCCATCCGGACCGGTGCCGTGGGCGAAGAAACCGCCCCACCCTCCCCAGCCCGGGTGCTCGGGGTCGTTGAGGCCGTTGGGCACGACGTAGAGGAACGACGGCGTGTCGCCCTCGACGCCCCACTTGAACTTCGGATACTCGCGACCGAGGTGGCCGTGGCCTTGGATCTCCTTCTCGTACACAGCCCAGTTGGCCTTGCCGGTCTCGTTCTGGAAGAGCCACGCGGACTCGTCCCAGAGGAACACGAGGTCCTGCGCGAACTCGCGGCGCAGCCACTGGTGCGAGCTGATCGGGAACGGGACGTCTTTGCCCCAGTCCTTGTCTTGGTCGGTGATCGTGTAGACGCGGAACTTGCGCAGGAAGGTCTTCAGCCGCTCCGGGTCGCCCTGCTGCTGAATCCGCCAGACAGCCTGTGCGAAGGTGTTCGCGCCGCCCCAGACGCAGACCCAGATGGGCCGCGGATCCGGCTCGGCGGCGAGGCGGATCAGGAACTCGCTGCCGGCGGAGTCGTTGCCATCGCCCAGCGCTGCGAACCCAAGGCGTGGACTGCCGAGCATCGCGCGCGAGCGGAGATACGCGGGGCTCGGCCAGTAACCGAGTTCCTGTTGCTCCTCATCGGAGCGGAAGCCGGTCTGCGCGGAGCGCTTCATGAGGTTGGGCGCATCCTTCTCGTAGGCGTCGAGCGTGCCGCGGAGGATGTCCATCCACTCCGGCGGGTAGGTGCGCCCGCTGGTGTTCCAGCCGCTGCCGGTGATCACGGCCTCGACCTCGAAACGGTCGGCATAGCACAGGAGCCGCACCATCGATTCGTGGTCGTCGGGCTCGATCTCGCTCGGGCCGATGTCGGTCAGCACCACGATGCGCGGCTTGAGCGGCGCCGTCGGGGCGGCGAACGCCACGGCGACGGGAAGCAACGCGAGAACGGCCGACTGGAGAATGCGGGCGAGCATGGAGCGGGAGTGGTTGGCGGGGTTTAGGGAGCGCGGTCGGGAACCGCGATCAGGCGGATGAGCACGACGCCGTGGGGCGAGACCTTGGTTTCAAAGCTGTCCTTGAACTCGCCGAGGTCCTGCTGTCGCCAGAGGTCGCGCACGCGGAAGGTCATGCCGACGCGCTCGGTCGGCAGGTTGCCCCACGGGCCCCACTTCAGGGTGATGGTTGTCTCGGCCTCGCCGCGGTTGAAGAGACCGACGGCGTAGGAGCCGTCCTCGAGGGTCTTCGCGTAGACGACCTTGCCGTCGATGTTGCTGAACTGGGTCGCCTGTTTGCCGAGCGGGTCCTGGTCGATGGCAAGCACCTCGTCATTGGTGAGCAGGCCGAGGGTGAAGTCGTCGAGTTGCGCGAGGTCGCAGCCGAGGATGAGCGGTGCGGAGAGCAGGCACCAGAGGCTCATGTGCGAGTACTGCTCGTCGGGCGTGAGGCGCGTCGGGTGGAGATTCGGGCCCCAGCCGACTTTTCCGAGGACGAGCATGTCGGCATCGCTCCAGTGGCCCGGGCCGGTGTAGGCGGCCCAGCGGTCCTGGGCGAAACCGTTGCGGGTGACGCTGTCCCAGGTGTCGACGATGTCGCCGGTGGTGCGCCAGAGGTTACTCAGGCGCACGTAGTCGGGGGCGTTGTCGTAGATGCCGGTGTTGGAGAGACTGTAGACGATGTCGCGGCCGGTCGCGCGGAGGGCGTCGGTCATCTCCTGCACGTGCGCCACGTCGTTGGGGAACCAGTCGTACTTGAGGTAGTCGATCCCCCACTCCGCCCACTGGCGAGCGTCGGCTTCGGCAAACGAGTACTTGCCGAAGTGCCAGTTGACCCAGGTCGGTTTCGCATCGGGCGCCTTCGGGTTCTTGTTGATGTGGTAGAACTCGTCGACATCACCGGCCACAACCCAGGAATAGGTGCCGTCGGCGTTGTCGGTGGAACCGCCGACGTAGCCGGCGTAGGTGCCGGTCCACGGGCTGGAGTAGATGCCGAACTTGAGGCCGAGCGCGTGGATCTCGTCGGCGAGGGCCTTCATGTCGGGAAACTTCTTGTTGCCCTGGATGGCGTTGAACTTGCCGCCGCGCGGGGCCTGCCAGCCGTCGTCGATGTTGATGTAGGTCCAGCCGTGGTCGCGCAGACCCTTGGCGGCCATGGCGCGCGCCGAGCTGAGCACGAGTTCCTGGCTCACGGCGTCGCCCCAGCAATTCCAACTGCTCCAGCCCATCGGCGGCGTGAGCGCAATCTTGTCGCCGACGACGATGCGTAACTTCTTCGTGGCTTCACCAAGGGCGTTCTTTGCGCGCAGCGTGACCGCGTATTCGCCGGCAGCGGCCATGGAGCCGGTGATGCGGCCGGTGGTGGAGTCGAGCGCCAAGCCCGCGGGCAGCCCGTCGACGGCGAACGTCATGGGCCGCTCGCCGGTGGCGGGAATTGAGTAGAGGAACGGCGCGCCCGGGCGCACACCGAAGACGCCGGGGCCGTTGACCCGCGGCGTAGCGGGCGCGGCCGGGGTGAGGATCGGCGCAGCGGACGGGAGCGTGGCGACGGGAACGGTGGAGGCTTCCGCGCCAAGCCATGGCGCGCAAGCGAGCGCAGCAAACGAGACGAGACAACGGGTGAGCGGGCGTACGGCCATGGCGGGAAGCGGCGGATCAGGGGTTCACTTCGCCCAGGCGGCTCCCTCGGGGGTACGGCGCCAGGCGAAGTAGGTGTCGAGGACCTTGAGCGCGGCCTCGCTCGGCACGGGGCCGACGGCGGCGGTGTTGTGGAAGTACATCACCTTCGGCTCGGCTTCGGTGAAGCGCGGCCAGGCGGGCACGCCCGCGCCGTTGGGATCGCCGAACTTCGCGAAGTTGGTCCAGTAGGTGGAGACGGTCTCGGAGATCGCGAGGTCGCCGGGGGTGAGCTTCGGGTTGTTGCGGTCGAGCGTCTGGAAGACATAGGGCACATCGACGCCGTGCGGCATGCCGTGGTCGGCCTCGGGGGAGCCGGCCGGATGCTCAGCGTGCTGGTCGAAGTGGTAGAGGAAGACCCGGGACTTGCCGGTGCGGGACTGTAGGCGGGCCCAGCTCCAGGTCGGCCAGCCGAAGGCGGCGTCGCGCATGAGGTCGCGGGCGGTCTTGCCAACCTTGTCACCAACGGTCGGATAGGCGGCGAGAAGCTTGTCGGCGAAGGGGCCGTAGCGCAGGCGGACGTTGGCGGCGAACTCCTCTACCGTCTTCTCGCGGGAGAAGCTGAGGCCCTCGTCGGAGTTGTAGCCGATGAGGACGTCGACGTCGTTGTAGCGGCCGGCCTCGTAGAGCTTGAACTGGTCGTCCACGATCACCCAGCCGTCGACGATCGGCCACGCGGACGGGTCGCCCCAGCCGCCGGGCAGCTTGTCGGGCGTGAGCTTGCGCAGCTCGGCGACGGAGGCGACGCCGGCTTTTGCGGCATAGGCCAGACCGGCCTGCTCGGCGGCGGCGAGGCCGCGCATGTTTTCACCGGGGAAGGTGGTCGGACGTGTCGGGCCGAAGTTGCCGCCGCTCTGGGAAATCGCGCCGCGGAACAGGCCCTTCGCCTCGGGCGAGCCGCAGAGCATGCTCACGGAAATCGCACCGGCGGACTCGCCGAAGATGGTGACCTTCGCGGGATCGCCGCCGAAGGCCGCGATGTTGCGCTGCACCCAGCGCAGGCCGGCGATCTGGTCCTGGATGCCGTAGTTGCCGGAAGCCTTGTGCGGCGACTCGGCACTGAGCTCCGGATGCGCGAGGAAACCGAGGGAGCCGACGCGGTAGTTGACCGTCACCAGCACGACGCCCTTGCGCGCGAGATGCTCGCCGTTGTGGACCGGCGTGGAGGTGGAGCCAAAGGCGAAGCCGCCGCCGTAGATCCACACAAGGACGGGCAGCTTCTCGCCGGCAGACTTCGCGGGCGTCCAGATGTTCAGATACAGGCAGTCCTCGCTCACGTTGCCCTTGCCGTCGCCTTGATAGGGATCGGCGGCGAACTGGGTGGCGGGGCGTACGCCGTCCCACTTCGCGTGCGGCTGCGGCGAGCGCCAGCGGAGGTCGCCGACCGGCGGCGCGGCGAATGGAATGCCGCGATAGACGGTGAGGTCGTTCTCGGCGACGCCTTGCACGAGGCCGTACTCGGTGGCAACGGGGGCCGGCTGCTGGGCGGAGGCCGCCAGCGCGGCGAGGAGCGGAAGAACCGTGAGGAGCGAACGAAGTTTCATGTGTGGAAAGGTTCAGCGGTTGATGCCGACGACGATCTGGGTGAACGAGTGGGCCGGGAACGAGTAGCGCAGCGAAGCGCCCTGCGTGGCGATCTGCTCGACCTTCGGCGGGTAGGTGTCACGCGCCTCGTAGGTGTAGGGCGCGTCGGAGATGTCGTCGTTGGCCACGAGGCTCACCGAGGCCGTCGGTGCGAAGGTGCCGACGATACTGCGGATATCGGTGGCGATGGCCTCGTCCTTGTGGCGGTTGACGACGTTGATCACGACTTGCTTGGTCTTCTCGTCGTACACGGCGGAGACGTCGAGGAACGGGATCTTCGAGTAGTGGTCGCTGGTGCGGAAGGTGTCGCAGGTGACCGTGGGCGAGAGCGCGGTGCCGCGGGCGCGGGTGGAGAAGAGCTTGAAGGTGTAGAAGAGCGGCGACTTGTAGGTGGCGTCGGTCTTCGGGTCGCGGCCGAGGATGGAGGTGAGCAGAGTGTAGTTGGCCATCTTCACCGTGTCGGCGTGGCGGATGAAGGCGTTGAAGTACTGCGCGAGCGCGAGCGTGGCGAGGTGGCCCTTGCGGAAGGGCGGCGCCCACTCGTCGACGGCGATGTACATCGGCTTCTTCTGCTGGATGGTGTGCACGGCCTTGATCTGGCCGGCGACGATCTCGATGCGATCCTCCAGGTCGATGCCGCGCTGGCCCATGAGCACGTAGTAGTCGTCGGACGGATCCCAATAGCGGTGGAGGGAAACGTAGTCGGCGATGCCGTAGAGGCCCTTCACGACGGTCCAGGTCCACTCGATCCAGTCGAGGTTGTCCTTGTTGTTGGCGGGACCGTTGGCGACGAACTCGAGTTTGGTGCCGAGCGAGCTGGCGCGCAT
>CAZXHR010000187.1:222-8382 GCA_964640465.1 uncultured Opitutaceae bacterium | reverse complement strand
GGTGGCGGCGGCGGAAGGCCATTGCTGACGCGGAAGTGGTACGCAGGCCGTACGTTCACGTCCGGCTGCGCCGGGAACGCGGGCATGGCACCGAGCCGGCTACCGGTTCACGCGCGCGGCGCGGGTTACGGGGCGAAGTAGGTTTGGAAGGTGGCGAGGTCGCGGAGGTCGATGGTGAGATTGGCGTCGAAGTCGAAGGCGCTGCAGCCGGGGCCGAGCACGCCGGTTTCGGGAGCGGCGAGGCAGTCGAGGAGGCGCGCGAGGTCCGTGGCGTCGACGATGCCGTTGCCATCGCCGTCGCCGGGGACATGGTCGAGGGGCACGGTGACGTACTGCGCGCCGGGGACGGTGTTCAGGTTGATCGGGACTTGGCCGAGATTGGCGTAGCCGCCGCCGAGGCCGGGCAGGAACTGGTTGGAGACGGTGCCGTCGCTCTGGAGCTCCAAGGCGAGCACGCGGACGGTGCCCTCGGAGGCGGTGAGGCCGAGGTCGGCGAAGGGCAGGAGCATTTCGAAGCCGCAGGTGGCGGTGGCGGCGCCGGCGGCGCTGGTGTCCGTGACGCCGGCGGTGTTCGTCGTGTTGAGGGCGACGAGCATGTTGTTGGGGTTGGTGCCGCCGGTGAGTCGGCCGGTGCCGGTGTCGAGGCTGGCGCGGCCGACGACGCGGCGCGTGCCGATACCGGTGGTGGGGAGCGTGTAGAAGGTGACGTAGAGGGTGCCGCTCCAGGCGTTGACGAAGACGACGTAGTCGGGTGCGAAGCCGCTATCGAAGACAAGGCCGCTGATTTCGGGCAGGCCGTGGGGCGGCACGGGGAGCGCGGCGGTAGCGAGCGTGTTCTGGCCGCCGGGGGTGGTATCGAGGAAGAGGGCGAGGCCGGTGCCGTCGGCGGCGAGGTTGCCGGTGAGGCCGATCTGCAGGGCGGAGGGCAGGACGCGGACGAAAAGCTGGTTGAGTTCGTTGAGGTTGTCGCCGAGGCCGGTGGCGTTGTTCTGCGTGGCGCGGAGGGCGCCGGGGCCGAGGTCGGTGGGGATGTTGGCGCCATCGACGTTATTGAGAGTGGGGGTGTTGGGGACGACGGTGACGGTGAGCAGGCGGTAGCCGTACGCGGGGATCGTGAGGCCGTAGGTCGTTTTGTTCGCGTCGGTGAGGTTGGGCAGAGTGGCGCCGGTGAGGATGTCGGTGACGGGGCTTGAGCCGCCGGGGATGGTGAAGTCGGTCAGGTTGAGCGTGGGGGTGATGGCCGAACCTTTGAGGTTGATGGCGACGAGCAGGGTTTCTTCGGCGGTTTGGTGGCGCACGAAGGCCCAGCCGGCGGTGTCAGTGGCGGGGACGGGCGTGTAGGTGCCGCGGCGCAGGGCGACGTGGGCTTTGCGGGTGGCGATGAGGAGCTTGTATTCCTCGAGGAGCGAGCCGGCGACCTGGCGCTGTTCTTCCACGGAGCGACCGTCGTTGTCGCGCTCGATACGGCCATTGTAAGCGGCGCTATTGAGGACAAAGTAGTTGCTCATGGGGGGGCCAGCGACGGCGTTCCACTTGAAGGGTTCGCGCATGGGGATGTCGCTGGCGTCGCTGGGGTAGCTGGTGTTCTTGGTGCCGCGCATGCCGATTTCGTCGCCGTAGTAGAGGATCGGTGGGCAGGGCTGGGTGAGGAGCACGGCGGCAGCGGCGCGGGCCTTGGTGAGGCTGCCGCCGAGGACGGAGGTCAGGCGGTCGACGTCGTGGTCGCTGAGGATGCCGAGGAAGAGCTTGCCGGTGGGGAGCGCGGCGAGCGTGGCGTCCATCTCGGTGTAGAGGGCGGCGGCGTTTTCGGAGGCGAGGGCGCTGCGTGCGGCGGACTCGAACGGCTTGGTGAGGGCGGCGTCGTGCGCGGGGAGGAGATCGGTGCCGCGGCTGCTCCAGTCGGCTTGTTCGGCGAAGGTGAAGACGTCGGGGTTGACGGTTTGCAGGGCCTGTTTCCAGGGGACCCAGAAGGTGTCGATGTTGTAGCCCCAGCCGTTGGGGCCGCTGTTGTAGTGGGCCCAGACGTGGTCGAGGCGGTAGCCGTCGATGCCGTCGTTGGGGTCGCCGTCGCCGTTGGGGTCGAGCCAGTGCTGCGCCCAGGTGGTGACGAGGGCGACGGGGCCGGGGTCGTTGAGGTTCCAGTGACAGAAGGGGACGGGAGCACCGTTCCAGGTGGAGTAGGTGCCGCCGAGGTAGGCGGTGTTGGAGGAGTTGGTGAAAGCGAGCCAGTTGTCGTAGGGGCTGGCGGGTTGGGCGTAGGCGCTGAGGAACCAGGAGGAGTTGCCGCTGATGCCGTAGGCGACGTAGTCGACGAAGACCTTGATGCCGCGGGCGTGGGCGGCCTGGACGAAGGCGAGGAAGTCGGCCTCGGTGCCGAAGCGCGAGTTGATCTGGTCGGCGCGGTCGTGCTGGTAGCCGTGGTAGGCGGGCGAGGGAAAGACGGGATTCATCCAGATGGCGGTGATGCCGAGTTCCTGGAGGTAGTCGAGGGAGGCGGTCATGCCGCCGAAGTCACCGAAGCGGGCGGAGTCGCTGTCGGAATCGCGCCAGGCGATGGGCATGAACTGGTAGAAGATGTCGTCGACGGGGGCGCGGTTGTCGAGGGGAGCGGCGGTGGCGGAGGCGCTGATGGCGAAAGCGGCGAGGATAGACCGTGCAGCAAAGCAGGCCGACGTGCGGCCGGGCCGCCCGGTGATGTGGTCGGCAGTGTACGACGGGACCACGCGGGCTCCTTGGAGGGCGACTTGTACCGGTTTAGCGGCGTCGCCCGGGTGAGGCTCTTCCCTTGTAGGGTAGCGAAACGAGGCGCTTGGACCAAGGCAAACGCCCCTGAGCCGAGGAGGCTTTATGGTTGGGAGCGGTTACGGCCGATAGAAGAGAGCGCAGTGAGGCGACAAGTTAAAACTTAGCGCCGCGCTGTGAAACGGGTAGAATACGATCCCGTATGTTCGTGCCAGACGGTGTCGCTTCGCGCCGTCCGGGGTGTGAGGAGCGCAAGCCCGAGTTCGAGCCACTCGGCCAGGATGGAGATCGTTGCGATGGCCAAGGAAGTTAAGCGCAGCACGCGGAAGACGACCACGGAAGGCACTGCGACGGCGACGGCGACCGTGAAGGCGCCGACCAAGTCGCGGAGCGTGAGCGCGGCGGGGCCGACCGAGGAGCAGATTCGCGTTCGCGCGTACGAGATCTATCAGGCTCGCAAGGGCGCGCCCGGTGATCCGGCGGCGGATTGGGCGCAGGCCGAGCGCGAACTCCGCAACGGCAGGTAGGGCGAGGCGCACGGCGGCTTGCGGGGTGGGTGATAGTGCGCGCAGGGCGGGGTCAGTCGAGGTGCCGGCGCGCGGGGGTTCTGCGGTGAACAAACCTGGAGTGTGATCAACCGGCCAACAGCGCGACCGGTTCGGGTTCGGTCGTGCCGGCGAGGCGCTGGGTAGCGGCGCGCAGCTCGTTCTGCTTGTTGGCGTAGTCGGCCTGCTCTTCGCTGCGGTGGGCGGTGATTTCGGTGAAGCAGTCCTTGAGGACGCGCACGATTTCGCCGTCGAGGCTTTCGGCGGAGACGGCGGCGTCGAGCACGTTGATGGCGTGCGTGCGGGTCATGCCGGCACGGTAGGGGCGGTCCTCGGTGATGGCGGTGAAGACGTCGGCGACGGCCATGATGCGCGCGCCGAGCGACAGATTCTCCGCGGAGTGATGGAACGGATAGCCGCGGCCGTTGAGGCGCTCGTGGTGGAAGGCGGCCCATTCGGCGATCTGGGTGAGGCCGCCAATGCCTTCGAGGATGCGATAGGTGTGATACGTATGTGTGCGCATCACGCTCATTTCGTCGACGGTGAGCTTGGTGGGTTTATCGAGGATGTCGGCGCTGATGGTCAGCTTGCCGAGGTCGTGCAGGTAGCCGGCGACGCGCATGGCGGCGAGTTCGCGGCCGCAGAAGTGCAGGCGTTCGGCGAGGGCGACGGCGGTGGCGGCGACGCCGGCGCTATGGACGGCAGTCCAGGGGCTGGCGGCGTCGACGACGCGGGCGAAGACTTCGGCGATGGGGCCGAGGGCGGCGGTGTCGACGGTGATGGCGGGCCAGTCGAGTTCGTGGCGGAGGTTGTGGGCGCCGCGCTCGGAGACGGCGTCGAGCCAGAAGGCTTCGGCCTGCGCGAGGGCGCAGAAGGCGTCGACGCAGGCGGGGTGGAACAGCTCGCCAGCCAGCTCGCGGACGCGGCGGATGAGTTGATCGGCTTGGCGGACCACGAGTGTGCCGCGGTCGATCCAGCGCTCGACGCGATCGGCGAGTTGGATGATGTGGCTACCGAGCGGGACGGGCCAACCGCCATGATGCTCGCCGGCGCCGTTCTCCCAAGGCACGTGGTGATAGCAGATGAGCTGGGCGGCCTGGGCGAACAGCGGCAGGTCGTGCAGCAGTAGGAAGCCAATCTCCTGGTGCCAGCTCACGCTGCGCGGATCACCGTCGGGCAGTCCGCACACGCGGTTGCGCGTACCGATGAGGCCGATGTCATGTAGCGCGGCGGCGTGGAAGATTTCGATTAGCTCTTGTCCTCGCATGCCCATGTGGTGCGCGACCTTGGTGGCGATGTAAGCGGTGCGCTGCTGGTGCGATGCGAGGGTGGGATAGGTGCAGTCGAGCGCGTCGGAGAGCGCGAGGATCAAGCGATCCAACGAAATCTGCAGGTTGGCGGTCATGAGCTCTCTCCCGCGCGGTGAGGCGAAATCGCTCCTTCTGTGGTATCGGCCAGCGCAAGGCGGGGCGTGTGTAGCGCGGGGCGGGAACCGGGGATGCAGGAGTGCGCCCTAGCACGATTGTGCTATTGCGCGGCGCATATCACCTGTGCAGCGGGGCGGTGAGGCTAGGGGATTACATCGATGCGGAGGATTGCTGTATCGGACGCGACGTACAGAGCGCCGGCTGGCGAGAAGGACAGCGTGGTCAGCGGGGCGGGCAACGCCCCGGCGAACAGGGTTCGCTCACCAAGACCGAGGCGGTCTGCAGTCAGGTCGGCGGCGATGATGCGGCCGGAGTCGCGCAGGCCGTAGAACATGCGGAGCTGCATGGACGGGCCGTAGCGGGTGCTGGGGTTGAAGGTCGGCCCGATAAGCGGGTTGGTGTCGGAACCGGTCTCGATCCAGGGGTCCGCGTAGTCGGCGTGCTGGGCGGCCCAGGCCAGTTCGCCTGTGGTGTCGGCGAGGCCGATGACTTCAGGCCAGCCGAGGTTGCGGCCGGCGACGATCTCGTTCAGCTCGTGGATGTCCGTCGGGTTCCGATCGGTGACGAAGGCGCGGCCCAACTGGGGGTCCACGGCGAGGCCCTGCGGATTGCGCAGGCCGGAGGCGTAGACGGCGGAGGTGGCGCTGGGATTGTCGACGGGGATGGTGCCGTCGTCCCTGAAGCGCAGGATCTTTCCCGGGAGCGAGTCAGGGTCCTGGGCGTAGTCCTGGTTCTCTTGATCGCCGAGGGCGACGAGCAGCGAGTCGTCGGCAAGGAAGGCGATCTGGCCGCCGACGCGCGTGCCATTGCCGGCTGCGGGCAGGGACGCGACGAAGACCTCGCTACCGGCGAGGTTGTTGCTCTCGACAAAGTAGACGACGCGGTTGTCGACGAAGGCGTTGGGTACGTTGGTGCTCGCGCCGGTATCGGAGCGCGTGTAGAAGACGTAGATGCGGTGGTTCAATTTGAAGGCGGGGTGAAGCGCGATGCCGAGGAGGCCGCGGTCACCGGCGTAGTTGACGGGGACCTGGGCGACGGGGATTTCCTGGAGGACGCCGTCGACGATGACGCGGATGCGGCCGGTTTCCTTTTCGGTGTAGAAGACGCGGCCGTCTTCAGCAAAGGCGAGGCCGGCGGGCTCGTTCGCGGCAGGCACGACATAGACGGCTTGCAGGCCGGGGGCCGTGATGATCGGCAAGTAAGAGGTCGGGCAGCCGGCGAGGGCGGCGAGACCGGAGAGGACGACGGCCAGGGCCAGAGCGCGGGTAGTGCGACGGGACATCACGAATCCTCCTCGCGCGATCGAGCGCGCGACAGTTGCGGCATCGTAATTGTGGCGGTGGCGGCTGGAAAGGGGGGCAGCGGTAACGAGTCAGGCATTGGCGACTTCGAGTGGGCGGCCGTCCATGTGCGAGGGGACGGGCACGCCGAAGAGGGAGAGGAGCGTGGGGGCGAGATCGGCGATGTGGGGGCGGTCGGCGGTGATGCGGCGGTTGGCGAAGAGGACGCCGGGGACGTGGCGGGGGTCGATAGAGTGGTCGCCGCTCCAGGCCTTGGTGTTGTCGTGGAAAGACCGGTCGGTGGGTTGGCCGATGGCGGCTTCCCAGGCGACACGGTAACCCTTGGCGTAGCCGAGAAGGAGGTCGGGGGCCTCTTCTTTGTAGGGGCCGCGGTAGATCTGGTGGGCATCGAGTACGCGCTCGATGGCGACGGTGTCGGCGGCGGGGTCGCGCAGGCCGGTGAGCTGGGTGGCGAGTTCGGCGCGCAGCGCGGCGGCGTCGACCGGGTCGACGATGCCCTGTGCCTCGCGGCCGCGGAGGTTGAGCCAGATGCCGGCGAGGCCGACGGCATAGGCGCGGGTTTGGGACCAGTCGACACCGGTGAGGTATTTCTTTCCGCGGCCGTCGGGTTTGAGCTTGAGGTAGCCGTGCTCTTCGAGCCAGCGATTGGGGTCGAAGCCGCGGCGGAACGACGCGCAGCCGTGGTCGGAGATGACGAGCAGGAGCGTGCCGGGGTCGCGGCACTGGGCGAGGGTGCGGCCGACGAGGGCGTCCATGCGAACGTACATTTCCTCGATGGCGTTGGGACGCGTATGGCTGATGTCGGCGTCGGGGTCGACGGGCGGATGGGCCGGATGCTGGGGGTCGAGGTAGCGCCAGAACATGTGGTGGACGCGGTCGGGGCCGTCGAGGACGCAGGCGATGAAGCCCTGGCGAACCTTGTCGATGGCGTCGGCGAACATGCGCATGCGTTCGTCGTCGGCTTCGAGGCACTGATGCAGGAAGGTGGCGTCGTCGAGGACGCCGGCGCTGAGGCCCCAGGTATCTTCGGCCAAGCCGAGCGTAGCGTAGGTGCCGATGAGCTTGGCGAGATACGTCGCGTAGATTGCGGGGTGCGAGAGCGGCAGGGCGGGGGACTGCGGGTCAAGCTGGATCGGCGTGACGTAGAGGCGGAATTCGGGGTGCGTCTCGAGCAGAAGGAATTCGCAGATGCCGCGGACGGTGATGCCCAGGCCGGCTTTGAACGGCACGCGGACCCACGGGGTGTAGCGGCCGGTGACGAGCTTGTGAGACTGGCCGTCGATCTTCAGGACGGCGGCGTCGCGGCCGGTGATGCGGACCTCGAAAGGACAGCGAAGCGGGCCGCGTCCGGGGCGGATGGTGTCGTCGGGGCCGATGAGGTGGGCGCGGATGCGGTTGCCGTCGCGCTGCACCTGGGTTTGCTCGCCGCCGATGTGCTCGGTGGTGGGTCCGGTCGTGTAGTACGAGAAAGTGCCCTGCGAGCCTCGGAGATCGGGGACGCTGATGGCGGAGAGTAGGACGCCGCGGAACTTCTCCGGGGGGAAGGTGATCGGCATGCGGATGATGTTGCTGAAGATGCCGTGGTCACCGAGGAGGTTCCAGAAGGGGCGACCTTTGCGGAGGAGGCGGACCTGCGGCGGGCCGAGGGGGATGCGATAGCGGCCGAGGCGGAGTTGACGGCGCGGCGGACGGATTTCGACGGAGGAGAGGGTGGGGAGATAGGTGCGCGGGTCGCGGGTGAGGAAGTCGAAGATGCGGTGCTTGCCCGGGTTGCAGCCGGTCATGAAGGAGGACCAGGCGACGGGTGTCAGCGGCGGGGCGGTGGTGCCGAGATGCAGGTAAGTACCTGTATCGCGTAGGCGGGCGAAGTTCGGCAGCTTGCCCGCGGCCATGTATTGCTCGACGAGGGTGGGTTCGAGGCCGTCGAGACCGAGCACGACGACGCGGCGGACGCGGGCTTTGGCGTGGGCGCGGCGGCGGCGCAGGGAACGGAGTACCCAACGGAAAGGCCAGAGCAGCAGGGCGCCGAGTGCGGAGAAGATGGCGATGAAGAGCGTGAATAGCGTGGTTCCGACGGCGAAGCCGGCACCGGGGCCGATGTAGGCGTGGGCGGTGGGGACGGCGGTGAGGAGGAGCAGCAGGGCG
>CAZXHR010000187.1:0-212 GCA_964640465.1 uncultured Opitutaceae bacterium | reverse complement strand
GGAGCGTGGTGCGAGACGGCGGCGTTGGGTGGCGTGTCGTCATGGTGCTCCGGTGTCTACAGGGGCGAGATGTCATTGTAGCAGGCGGCGTCGCCGACAAAGACCACCGATTCATCTAGCAACGGCGCACCGCGCCAATCTGAAACGGTTTCCTTCGTTGGGCCGCATGCGTTCATGACGAAGGCTATGGCTTGCAGAGCAGTGGCACACGC
>CAZXHR010000186.1:0-8493 GCA_964640465.1 uncultured Opitutaceae bacterium | reverse complement strand
CGCCGCCTTCACCAAAAATGCACCCAACCCCGCGAATCGTGAGGATTAGGGTCGATCAGCAGCAGGCCCTCCTGCACGGTGTCCATGAGCAGCGCCGTCTCACGCTGCGCGGCGGCGAGGGCGGCCTGGTTCTCCTCGAGCGCCTGTTGGTGCTGCTCGAGGATCTTCTGCTTGGCCTCCAACGCAGCGGCGGACTCGCGGGCGACGTCGCGCGCCCAGCGGGCGCGGTTGAAGAGCAGGACCGCCGGCACGAGGAGAAACGAGAGCGTGGCGACGGTCAGGCAGAGGTTGCGCCGGAAACTCGCCTCGCCGATGGCCGTCTGCTGCGCCCCCTCCAGCCGCGCGGCGAACTCGGTGGTCAGCTTCGCGAGGTTCTCCTGCTGCGCCAGCGAGTATTCGATGGCCGAACGCGCGATCGCAACATCGAGCTTCCTCTGGCTCTCGCGGCGGATGACGAGGTCGCTGCGGTTCTTCAACTCGACCCAGGCGACGTTGAGCTGCTGCAACGTGTCGAGCGCCGGGCCCGACGCGATCGCGTCGAGCATGAGCCGGCCGAGGTCCGGCTCGACGACCTCGCCGCCCTCGTTGAAGGAATTGATGATCAGGTTGAACCGGTCCGAGGAGACCTGGAGCCGGTAGAGCGAATCGCCCACCGGTACGCCCGCCGCGAGCGCGCGCTCGGTGAGCAGCAGCGCCGTCTGCATCTCCTGTGCGTGGACGCTCATGCGCCCGGCGAAGGCGACCGTGCGCTGCACGCCTTCGAGCCGGTGGGCCAGATCGTCGGCGTACCACCAGTAGCCAGTGGCCGCGCCGAGCCCGAGACAGAGCAGCGGCAGATGGAAGAAGGCCAGCCAGCGGCGGGGGCCGGCGGCGAAGAGGCGGGTGAAACGAACGCGTAGTTTCATGTGGGAAGTGGCCGCGCGTAAAAATGTCGTCAGCCACTGTCCACGCCACGAACCGCAAAACCGTCCGTCAAACCACGGGGGTGACGTTTCCGTGAAGACGCGGCCGCAAAGTTCACACACATGCAACGCGGCCGCCGGCAAGCGCCACTCGCCCGCTCACGCCCTCGCCACGCCACGCGGCCGGATCAGCAGCGAGACGAAAAACCCCACCGCCAGCAGCCCGGCGCCGAAGGCGAAGGCGTAGCCCGACGCCGCCGCGCCGAACCGGTCCTTCAACTGCGCCACCACCTGCGGGCCGACGACACCCGCCGCCGACCACGCCGTCAGGATACACCCGTAGAGCACCGGCATCCGGCGCGCGCCGAAGGTGTTCAGCACGAACGCTGGCATCACGCCGAACCCGCCACCGTAGCACAGCAGCACGTAGCAGATCAGCGCGCCGAACAGCCACGGCTCATGCACGAAGGCCAACGTAGCAACCGCCGCGATCTGCGTGCCGAGCATCAGGCGGAACACCCCGAGCTGCCCGATCCGGTCCGACAGCGCGCCCCAGAACAGCCGGCCGAGCCCGTTGAACAGCGAACTCACGCCGATCAGCGTCGCGCCCGCGGCGGCGAGCGCGGCCGGCACAAGCGCGGCATCCCTCTGTCGCAAAAGATCCTGGAAGAGCGGCGACTGGAAACCGATGATGGCGATGCCCGCCGCGATGTTGCAGAAGAACACCAGCCACATCAGCCCGAAGCGGCGCCAGTCCGTCGGCGCATCGGCGACAGCACTCCCGGCCCCCGCCACCGCAGCAGCACCGGCCACCGGCGGGTTGCGCATGAACAAAGCGGCGACAAGCCCCGCCCCGCCGACGATCGCTCCAGAGCCGGCAAACACCAGCGGCAGCCGTCCGTCGAACACAGCCATGAGCAACGGCGCGATGACCTTGCTCATCAGCAGCGCGCCGAACCCGAAGCCCATCACGACCATGCCGGTCACCAGCCCCTTCAGGTCGGGGAACCACTTCGCCGCGGTAGCGACCGGCGTCACGTAGCCAAGCCCAAGCCCGATGCCGCCGACCACGCCGTAGCCCAACCAGAGTAGCGGCAGCGAGTGGAGCTCCAGCGCGAGCGCGGCGAGCAGGTGTCCGGCACCGAAGAGCAGGCTGCCGGCGACGGCCAAGGTGCGCGGCCCGAAGCGCGGCAGAGCGACGCCACCCGCGGCGGCCGCGAGCCCGAGGAAGCCGATGGCGAAGCTGAACGTCCACGCCACCTGGGCGTTGGTCCAGCCGTAGCCCTCCGCCAGCGGTTTCTGGAACCAGCTCCACGCGTACACCGAGCCGAGGCACAGCTGCAGCAGCATGCCCATGCCGGCGATGAGCCAGCGGTTCGGAGTGTTTTCTGTCGCCACGGTTTGCACAAAAAACCGCTACCCCATGAGCCGAATGAATGGAAGGGTGGAACGCGGCCGAAACACGGAGTGCGGTCAAATCCTTCCCCGCAGCCCGTCCACCGCCGGCCGCGCCGCTTCGCCAATGTGCTCCAGCGCGAAACCCGCCAAGTCCTCCGGCAGCCCCGCGCCAAAAACGTGCGGTTCGCCGCGCAGCGACAGCGCGATCTCCGCGCAGTGCAGCGCCTGCCGCTGCAGGTGCAGCTGCGCCGCCAACGCCGGGGTCCAGCCGGTGTCGAGAAACTCGAGAAAGAGGTTCTGGTCGGGCCCGTAGATCTTGTCGCCGACCAGCGGATGCCCGAGCCACTCCGCATGCGCGCGGATCTGGTGCATGCGGCCCGTCTCCGTCGTAACCCGCGCGAGCGTGAACCCGCCGCCGGCGACCAGCGGCGTGTAGCGCGTCACCGCGCGTTTCCCCTGTCCCTCAGGGACCACGCAGGTCTTCGTCCGGAGCTGGCCGCTGTAGTCGGGCCCCAGCGGCCGGTCGACAAGCGTCTCCGCCTCAAGCTCTCCCACGAGGATAGCGTGGTAGACCTTCGCATAACTGCGCTCCACCGTCACCCGCTGGAGCAGTCGCCCGGTGGCCTCGTCCTTGGCGACCACGACCACGCCGCTGGTCTCGCGGTCCAGCCGGAAGACCAGGTGCACCGCCCCGCCGCCGAGGTGCTCGCGCGCCGCGCCGCACAGGCTCGACCACGGGCCGGCCTTCGACGGGTGGCAGACGACGTCGCCGGGCTTGTTCAGCACCAGCAGCCGTTCGTCCTCGTGGAGAATCCAGGTGCGAAACTCCTCCGGAGCGATCAGACGGATGGCCTCCGGCGGCGGTTCGCGCCGCGGCCAGGGACCGATCGGGTGGTCGTAACCGCAGGGGTTGCCCCACGCCGTCCCACCGTAGATTTCACGTCCCGGCTCCGCCATCAGGCCCAGCGCAAAGCGCGCCGCCTCGGTTCCGTGCCGCGACGACGCGCCAGCCGACATACGGCTCTTCTGTGGGGGAAGGATAGGAGTCACTGGGTTGGAGCCCGGCTCAAGAGGGACGGCAAAGCGGCGAGTGTCCCGAGTTCCCGTGCCATCCGTCAAGACCCCAGCGCCCTCCGGCCCGCACGGTTCATGGCGCGCGCCGCCATCCCCCGCTCGCCCATCGTCTCCACCGCGCAGGATCAGGCGCCTTCCTCGTGACAGACCGGGCAACACGGTTTCACTCTCACGACAAATAGCCGATAAACACGGTCTACAGCCACCGGCACATGGCCGCACTCACTACCACCGGCTGCAACCGGACCAGATCTCCGTTGAACAAGAGCCCCGCCACCGACACCAGCGCTGGCGATGGCGAAGCTTTGCCATCGACACTGGGAGCGCTGCCGTTGTTGGCCTTCTCGTCCGAGGTCGACCATTGGGCAGCTGTCACCGGGCTCGTCCTGCTGGGCGCGACGTTGGTGATGGCCGTCTGGTTCTACCGACGCCTCGCCCTGCAGATCAAACGCTCCGAGTCGAAGTTTCACCAACTGCTCGAAGCCGCCCCCTTCGCCGTCGCCGCCACCAACCGCGAGGCCGGGCACTTCCTCTTTGCCAACCGCCGCGCCATCGAACTCCTCGGGCTCTCGCCCACCCACTACTCCACACAGCGGGTTCCCTACGCCAACGGCACCACCGACCGCGAACGCATCCTGCAAACGCTCGCGCGCGACGGACAGATTCTCGATAGTGAGATCGAACTGATCGCCATGAACGGCCGCCGTTTCCCCTCGCTCGGCTCCATCGTCCCGATCGAGTTCGACGGCCAGCAGGCTCTCATCGGCGCGTTCCAGGACGTCTCCGACCTTAAGGCCAAGGAGCTCCAGGTGCGCGCCAGCGAAACGCGGCTGCGCGCGCTCTTCGAAACGGTACCCGACGGCATCGTCGTCCTCAGCCTCGACGGCACCATCCTCCAGGCTTCGCAGTCCTGTTTCCCCCTCATCGGCATCCCCGCGCGCCCCGTCAGCGGCAATCGCAGCATCTTCGACTACCTGCCCGAGGCCGAACGCCCCATCGCCCACGAACTGCTCGCCAAAGTCGCCGCCGGCCAGCCACGCGACACCGTCCCCTTCCGCATCGCCCGTCCCGACGAGAGCGCTGTGTGGATCGAGCCTCGCGGTGTGAGCATCGTCGATCCGATCACGAACCAGCCGTTCATCCTCCTCGTCCTGCGCAACATCACCCAGCGCCGCGAGGCCCAGGAGCAGCTCGCCGAGCAGGTCGTCAAACTCAAGGACGCACTCGATCGCATCGCCCACCTGCAAAACGCCATCGTAAGCGTGTGCGCTTGGACCAAGCGGGTGAAAATCGACGGCAAGTGGATCCCCATCGACCACTACCTCGCGAAATACCTCGGGCTGAAAATCTCCCACGGCATCTCCGAGGAGGGGCTGGCGATGCTCGGCATCCCCGAAGAACCGAAGCCTCCGGAAAAGCCCGCAGCGCCGGTTACCGATCCGTAGGCCTGGGCGCCGACTTGGCCCTCCGTAGATCTGGCGCCACCGCGTCCCTCTTCCGTGGCGCCGTTCGCGAGAACGGCGATTCCCCACGCCGGCCGAGCCGAAGCCCGACCGGAATCCGCGCCCGCACCGCTTACTCCGCCCGCAACGTCGCCCGGAGCAGATCGCGCTCGCGCGACGACGCCCCGACGCGGATCTCGAACTCGCCGGGCTCGACCACGTTGCGTCCCTCGGCATCCACGATCTGGAACGCCTCATACGGCAGCGCGACCTGCACCGTCTTCTTCTCGCCGGGTTCGAGGTGCACGCGGGCGAAACCCTTCAGCGCCTTGTCGACCCACGTCACCGAAGTGACAACATCGCTCACGTACACCTGCACGATCTCGTCGCCGGCGCGCGCACCGGTGTTCTCCACATCGACGGAAACCGTCGCCGACTGCCCGCGCGCCAGGGTGGACGATGCGAGCCGGAGATTCGAATACCGGTAGCTGGTGTAGCTCAGGCCGTGGCCGAACGGGAACAGCGGCTCCTGCGTGAGATCCGCGTAGCGGTCGCCGTGCTGCCCGCGCACCTGGCTGTAGAACACCGGCTGCTGGCCCACATGCACCGGGATCGAGATCGTGAGCTTGCCGCTCGGGTTGAGCTGGCCGAACACCGCCTCGGCGATCGCGCGGCCGCCCTCCATGCCGGGGTTGAAGCCCTCGAGGATAGCCGCCGCGCGCTTGGCCGATGCCGGCAGCACGAGCGGTTTGCTGTTCACCAGCACGACGATCATCGGCTTGCCCGTCTTCTCCAACGCGTCGAGCAGCGCCACCTGTCCGCCTTGGAGTTCGAGCGTCGCCGTGCTCTGCCCCTCGCCGATATACCAGAGGTGGTCGCCCACGACGGCTACGACGACATCCGCCGCCTGCGCCGCGGCGACGGCGGCCGGAATGCCGGCGAGATCGCCGTCGTTGATCGAGCAACCGCGCTCGTGGCTCACCGTGCAGCCCTTCGGTGCCAGAGCGCGGATACCATCGAGCACGGTGGTCACCTTCTCGCGCGGCTGGGTGCCGTCCTCCGGCGGATGCTGGGGCGAGCCGAGCGTCCAGTCGCCGAGCTGCTGGATCGCGTCGTCGGCATTGGGGCCGACCACGGCGATGGACTTCACCTTCGCGGGGTCGAGCGGCAGCAGACCGTTGTTCTGGAGCAGCACAAGGCTCTCGCGTGCGGCGTCGAGGTTGACGGCGCGATGGTCGATCCGGCTGATCTCGGCGGCGGCGCGGGCGAGGTCGGCCCGGCGCGGATTCTCGAAAAGACCCATGCGGAACTTCAGCGCGAGGAAGCGCGCGCACGGCGCGTCGATCTCCGCTTCTTTCAACCGACCGCTACGCACCGCCTCGATGGCGCCCTCGTAAAACTTCGGCGTGACCATCATGATGTCGTTGCCAGCGCGGATGGCGACGGTCGCAGCATCGGCGTACGTCGCGCAGACCTTCTGCTCGTGGACGAGCCGGCCCACGTTGTCCCAGTCCGTCACGAGCACGCCGCGGAAGCCCCACTCGCCCTTGAGCACATCGGTGAGCAGCCAGCGGTTGGCCGTCGAGGGCACACCATCAATCGACTGGTAGCCGGTCATGAACGTCATCGCACCGGCGCGGGCCGCGCGCTCGAACGGCGGCAGGAAGTAGCTGCGGAGCTTGCGCCGCGTGATGTCGGCCTCGGAGGCGTCACGCCCGCCCTGCGTCTCGGAGTAGCCGGCGAAGTGCTTGGCAGTCGCCAGCACGGCGGTCGGGTCGTCGAGCCCCTTCCCCTGGTAGCCGCGGATCATCGCCGCGGCGAATTCGCCGATCAGGTACGGATCTTCGCCGAACGTCTCGCCCACGCGCCCCCAGCGCAGGTCGCGCGTGAGGCAGAGCACCGGCGAGAACGTCCAGTGCACGCCCGTCGGCGCCATCTCCTCGGCCGTCACCCGGCCGACCTTCTCGATGAGCCCGGCATCCCAGCTCGCGGCGAGCGCGAGCTGTGTCGGGAAAATGGTGGCACCTTTCCAGAACGAGTGGCCGTGGATGCCGTCCTCGCCGACGAGCAACGGGATGCCCAGGCGGTTTTGCGCGGCGAGATCCTGCGCCCGGTTGATCTTCTCGCCGAGGATGTGGAGGATCGAGCCCGGTTGCCGCGTGGCGATGAACGAGAGATCCTCGCTGCGCGCGTCCCACATCATGATCTGGCCGACCTTCTCCTCGAGGGTCATGCGACCGAGCAGATCGGCGACGCGTTCTTCTACGGGAAGGGCGGGATTGCGGTAGGCGGGCGTGGACATGGCGGAGTCGTTCGTGGCGCTGGAGGCGGAAGGCAGCAGGCCGAGTGCGGCCAAGGCAAGACCGAGCGCAGCACGCGCCGGCCGGCGAAGTGACGGGGTGAGGTATCGCATAGGGTGGCCGAAGCCTTGCCGCACCCCACCCGCCGCGCCAAGCGCGAAGCCTCAAAGCGGGGATACGCGACGCGGGGTTGATTCATCCGCGCGGGGGCCGCCCGGTCCGCGCCCGGGCCACACATCTCGCAACGCCCCATCCGACGAAAAGGGCGGTGCCGCAGCACCGCCCTGGGAGAGCAAAGGGATCTACGTCATCGGCCCTCAGTCGTCCCGGCGCCCGCCGGTGAAGAGCAGCAGCAGGTAGAGCAACTTGCCGAGCGAATCGACGAACGCCGCCACGTAGGTGAGCGCCGCGGCGCCGAGCGTCTCGTCAACACCTTCCATCTCGTCGCGGCCAAGGATGCCGAGGTTGACCAGTTGCAGCTTCGCACGACGACTGGCGTCGAACTCGACGGGCAGCGTCACGAGCTGGAACAGCACCATCACGATCATCGCGGCGATGGCGAAGGGGAGGATGGCCCGAATGAAAGTGCCGCCGAGGAAGAAGCCCCAGCCAAAGATGAAGTACGCGACCGGCGCGGCGAATTGCACGGTCGGCGCGATGGTCTGCCGGACCTTCATCATCGCGTAGCCTTCCTTGTGCTGAATCGCGTGACCGGCCTCGTGGGCCGCCACACCCAGCGCCGCCAAGCTGTCCCCGTGGTAGTTGTGCGCGGAGAGCGCCAGCCGCTTGTTCACCGGATCGTAGTGGTCGGTCAGCATGCCCTCGACCTCCACGATCTCCACATCGCGGATGCCGGCGCTGGATATGACCGCCTCGGCAGCCTCGCGGCCTGTGATCCGACCGCGCGAGCCGATCTGGGAGTTTTTCTGATAGGCGCTGGAAACCTTGATCTGCGCATACAGACCGAGCACGAGCGGAACGGCGATGAGGATGATCCAGTAGAGCATGGTGGGGAAAGTGTTGGAATCTGCGGTTGGGAGAGATTGGAACTCCGACAACCACTAGCAATATCTGTCCCACCCTTTCGGCGCCGAAACGTCCCTGCGCCGCGCACGCCGTTTCACGTTGGCAAAACGCGACTTGCAGCACCGTCGCCCGCTCCGCCTCGAAACGCCGCCGCTTCCTGTAATGCGCCGCGCTGTCCCGCCGCCGCCACGGCCGCGGGACAGAACGCGCCCATCCAAGCGCCCGCAGTCGAGCCTGCCGAGGTCCGCTCTGCAGCCGGGTTTCCCCGCTCCGCTCGGCAAACCATTCCCGAGTTTGTCACGTAATACGTGACAAACTCCCGGCGCACGAGTCCGCCCACCCGCCCCACGT
>CAZXHR010000185.1:0-8546 GCA_964640465.1 uncultured Opitutaceae bacterium | reverse complement strand
AGATAAGGCAAGAGTACACAGAGAGAGGCGAGAAACTGGATGCCAGAAGTGCTCACCATTTGGGGGAGTAGGACCGCATTTCGCTTGCCCAAGTTCGCCTCTGTGACCTGTCCGTACTGCCGTTTCTAGGTTGAGCTGTCGCCGGATGCGATGAGGTCGGTTGTCGGAAACGGAGGAGGTGAACCACCGATGCACACCGATCGACACTGATCCGGAACGGAAGGATAGGGGAGAATCTGGAACTGATGAAATCAGGAACGGAAAGCGAGGGTAGGGCGAACCGTCCCGGTGAGCCGCTGTTCGGCTGTAGCCGGGGGCGGTGAACCCGGCGGAGTGGAGATTTCTCGCGCGGAGGCGCAGAGACGCGGAGGCCGCTCTCGCGCGCGGGAGAATCTCCGGCGCGTGGCGCCTCCGAGATGTGGAACCGCTCTGCCGTTCGGCAGAACTTTCGGCCTATCGCCACTGATGTAGACCGGTCCGGCCGGGACGCCTTTCTCCACGCGTGATCGGGAGACGGCCTCGGACCGCGCCGCCGACCCGCTAGTGGGCGGGCAGACTTACCCACAAGCGACAGTCTATAGTACAAGGCCCGAGAACTCAGCCTTCACAGGATAAACGGTGCCGCGGTGCAGCAGTCGGTCGTTGTCCGCAGCGAACGGGCGTCTCGCTTGGTCGCCGATCCGTGAATGCTTCGTGCCTTCTCGTTCATCGCGCATTGTTCCTGCGCCGGAGCGGGGTTTTCAGAGGGGAGATCGGGAGCCGGAAGTATTTTTTTAATACCTATCGACATTCGAAAACTCCCCCACTAGCCGCTTCAAGTCCGCCCGACCTTGTGCCCGTAGAGTCGTGGCAAACCGAACAAAACAAGGAGACTCAATGGAAATGCCGAATCTGCCTGTCCTGCTGGCTTCAAGCCGTGGTGGGGCGCTCGTTGTCGCGGGACCAATCCTGGCGATCATCTTGTTCAACGTGGGGGCTGGCGGGCATTCCTCCATTCAGCGACTACTGAGGTCGGTGTTCTTCGGGCTTCTTGCCGGCCTGGCTGCTACCTTCATCCTCACCAGAGCCGACGAAGACATGCCAAGGATCGCGGCGGTGTTTCTTGCGGCATTCCTGCTGGCGGCAGCTGTGCAGTGGGGCCTGTTCGGTTTCGCCCGCTCGACGGTGGAGCGAAGGGAGAAAGAGGGGCGGAAGGATGTGGGTTCACTCTGGATTGCCGTGGCGCCTCAGGTGATGGCCTTGTTGGCGCTCCTGGTTTCGTCCGACTTTTTCTGGAATGTCAGGGGGGGGGCGGGGGGCCGCTGTCCCTGCCCAAGCCGCCGAGCGGATTCGGTGGCTGCGTTCGATGTTCATCGGCGGGGAGATCGTAGCCTGGGCCTATGTTCTCTGGTGGGGCTATGTGATCTATGGGAAGGTATTCCGGGGAAAACTGACTGCGCAGGAGCGGTTGTCGCTGGCGGAGGCGGAGGACGACGATTCGGACGAGGAGGACGAGCCTGCCATCAAAGCGAAATCGCTCGTTGGTTTCGACAAAGTCCGCTTCGGACTCACGCAGCAGGAGGTTGAGCGCATCCTTGGCCGACCGGACTCGAAGCGCTCCTTCACATTGGCCGACGGATCGGTTCACCTCGACTGGCGTTACGAAGAGTTCGAGGTGGGGCTTTGCTTTGAGTTGGATGGAAAGTTCCGGCTGGCGAGCATGACCTTCGAAGCATTTTCGACCAAGTTGGACGGGCGGCAGGTCTGTATGCTCAAGGAATCGGATCTGGAGACCTGCTACCCTGGTCTTGTTTTGGTCGAAGGTGAGATGGCGCAGGAGGGGGCGGATACACAGTACTACGAGCATCCGTCAAAGCGGGTGGGTTTTGTGGTCAGTTCTGGCGATGTTCGCCAGTTCACCTTGTTTGCCCGGGAATGGGATTTTCACGCTCCTTCCGAGTGCGAGGCGCGCGGCATCCGGCGCTGGATGGCCGCACGTGGTGAGTACCTTGAGGACGGGATGGATTATCTCCCCGCTGGCGCGGTCCGGGATGGGAGTTCAACTGCGCACGGGGACGTCAGCCTTGCTGCGGCAATGATGAACGGGATCGGGCGCTTCCGGCTTGGGATGACAAGGGCGGAGGTCCGTGCCATCGGCATCCAGCCCGATGTTGTCATAAGCGAGGAGCAGCATTCATCGGATGGTCCGGCAAAGGTGACTCGTGACGAGGAGTGGCACTATGTCGGGCTTGGGCTGGAGGTGTACTTCTCGGGAGAGTCGGAGCTGCGCGTCGAGTTCGTGTCCTGCACGTCGGCGCGCGCAACGCTCGATGGCAAACCGGTCATCGGCATTGGGGGCGATGAACTGCTGGGCCGCTATCCCGGGCTGATTCGCGATACCTTGTTTGAGGATACGGTGCCGCGGTCGCAGGTTGCGGCCGTACTCGGTGCGGTTGCGAACAAGCTCAAGGCGTGTGCCGGCCGGCAGCGCAAGCAGACTGTGGAGAGCAACGCCCGGTATGAATGGAACGAGAAGGGGTTTACCCTTCGCGTGGAGGATGGCGTCGTTAAGTGGTTCGGACTCTCGAGCCCGAGAACTGGAGGTGAGTAACGAGCTTCCCCGGCTCTGCCGGCCACGCCTCGACCGCCTACTCGAAGCTGTGTAGACGTGGATTGGGTCGCCCTCCAGCCGACCCTCGAGCTGTTGGCCCTGCCCGGCCACGCGGTGCGCATCGCCTACGTGAAGAACGGGACCGACGGCATCAACGTGTACGGCCGGTACGCCGGCGAGGAGGTGTGGACGTTGCTGGGCCGGAGCACGCGTTCGCCCTTTTTCGACCGCCGCCCACCGCGGCAGGCCGGGGTGCGCGAGGACCGCGAATACCGCGCCTTCCACATGCTCGACGACGAGCAGGTCGGCCAGGCCAGCGCGATCGCCACGATCACCACGCGCGAGTAGGTGCGGCGCTGCGAGGGCAGGGCGAGCCGTCCCGGTGCGCCGCGGCTCGGCGGAGGACGGAAGGGTAACCGCAGATGCACGCGGATGGACGCTGATCCTGCGCGGCGCGACCGAGACCGGAGGATTGAGCCACCGATGAACACCGATCGGCACAGATCCGGATCGGAAGGACGGGAGGATCTGGAACTCACGAACTCAGGAGCGGAGCGCCTGTAGCCGGGGGCGGCGAGTGGTGCCGGTTGGGTTCCACCACCACACGGGCTCGCGGGCGAACTCCTAGCGTAGGCGCTTGATCCAGTATTCCGGTCGACGCCGGACGTGGCCGATGGCGAGCACCCAAACCGTATCTCCCCGGTTCACGTACGCCACGAAGTACGGAAACACCCGCAGATTCACTCGGCGGTAGCCGCCCGCCCTCAGCTTCGCGACCTCCGGATTCCGGGCGATCCAAGCCAGATGCTCCGCAAGCTCATCCCAGAGCCGCCGGCCCAACCCCTTCTGCTCGCGCTCGTAGTGCTCGACTGCGGCGAGCAGTTCCAATCGGGCTTCGGTCAGTACGCGGACGGTCATGCACCGAGCCGACCGTCTATCTCCCGTCGCAGATCGTCGAGCGAAACGCTGGCGGCCCGGCCTTCGTCCACGGCCTGTACCCGCGCGCGGATCTCTTCGTCCCACGTTTCCTCGGCCTCGGCCACCGCACCGCCGTCCAGCTCCAACAAGGCGCGAACCAACTCCAGCCGTTCGGTCCTGGGCAACGCTGCCGCCTCGCGTGTCAGTGCCTCGATGCGTGTCATGCCACACACTTTGTGCGGCGCAATCGGGCGGTCAACGGCCGCCTTTCCCGCGCTGGCGCAGCGGAAGGACGGGGAGCATCTGGAACTCAAGAACTCAGGAACGGAGCGGGCTCGGCTGTAGCCGGGGCGGTGACCCCGGCGGAGCGGAGGTTCTCACGCGGAGGCGCAGAGACGCAGAGGACGGAGTAGGAATGTGGAAAGCGGGATGGCTGGAACGGAAAGCGAGGGTAGGGCGAACCGCCTGCTCTGCTGAACAGAAGAGTCCCCGGTGAGCCGCGGCTCGGCAGGGGACGTTCTCCCGTGCGGGAGAATCTCCGGCGCGGTGCGCCTCCGAGACGTGGAACCATTCTGCCATTCGGCAGAACACGCTGATGGCCGCTGATCCGGAGCGGCTCGGCGGTGACGCCTCGCCCTACCACGGCCGTTTGGTCAACTAAGGCGCTCGTGCCAGTAACCGGGCTGGCGATGCAGGTGCATCACCGCGACGATCCAGATCCGATCTGGTTCATCGAGGTAAACGACGGCATACGGAAAGCGTTGCGCGAGATACCGCCGCGCCGGCGGGTCGAACTCGTGGAACTGGCGTGGATGGGCGCAGACCGCTGCGATGGCGGTCTCGATCTCGTCGTAGAAACGGCCGCCCAGCTCGGGCTGGATCTCGGCGTAAAACCGCGCCGCCTCGGCGTACTCGGCATCGGCTTCCGGATGGAAGAGGTGCGGCTTCACCGGCCGACGATCTGGCGGATCTTCTCGGAGGTGACGGCGCCGGGGATGCCCTGCACCTGCCCGCTGCGAATCTCCGCGATGCGCCGCTGGACCGTGCCCGACCACGCGCTTGCCGCCGCCGGTTCCTGGCCGCCATGCATGGTCAGAAGGATCCGGTCCACCAACTCGGCCACCACGTCTTGCGGCATCGACCGGGTTTGTTCGACGATCTGGTCAACGGTCATGGGCATGGCGCCTACTGTGCCGGCTCCGCCGGTCCGGGCAAGTCTGCGGACGAGGGAGGCGAACCGGCCAAAGCTGCACTGTCGCGAATAGGAGCGGAAGGATCGGAGAATCTGGAACTCATGAACTCAGGAACGGGCCGCGCGGGGAGGGCGAACCGGCCCCGGTGAGCCGCGGCTCGGCGGTAGCCGGAGGCGCCGACCCCGGCGGATCGGAGGTTCTCGCGCAGAGGCGCTGAGGCGCTGAGGACAGAGGACGGAAGGGTAACCACTAATTCACACTAATGGACACTGATCCGGAGCGGCTCGGCAGGGACGCCTCGCCCTACCTCGGACATCGCGCCTCCTCGCTCTCGCCTCCAGCCTTTCGCCTGCCTTCCCCCTTGCCTGCATCGGACCCGCCGTTACGCTGGCCGGCCGTGAACCCCGCCACTCCGGTTTCCGCGGCCGAAGCCCAAGCTCAACATGGCTGCGCTTTGGCCCTGTCTGATCCACCGCACTCGTCTCCGGCCGTGCCGCTGCTTGAACGAACGTCGCCCGCCCGGTTGATCACAATGCGCAAAGCCTGACCCTTTCAATCCACCCTTTCGACTTTTCGGTTTATGCTCCACATATATCGCCGGATCGTACCCATTATAAAGCAAGTTGGCTGTATCTCGCTGGCTGCGTTTTCCTGTTTGGCTTCAGCTGCTGATTCTACTTCAGGTGCTAATCGAAGCGAGCCAAGCAAATCTCTCATAGTGCGAGTTATCGAAGGAGACGATGATGCGGGATTCGAGCTTGCCTGCATGCTCAGCAATGTTGATCCAGCAGGCGCCTATGTTTGGGCACGTGTTGTCGCACTTGGTCGGAACTATGATGCACACGTTCTGGCGCTTTCATTGCGTGACGGATTGCAGAAGAGATCTCTCGATTTGGAGCAGCTTGACAAAAGCGCGCAGTACATCGCGAGCCAGCAGGGCAAGCTTTGGCGTAACCCGTTCACATATATTTCCGATCCTTCATCGGGCGTTGGAATTCTTCTTTCTGACCGCTGGGAGTGGCCGACGCACATTGATGTGAAGTCGATGCTCGTGCTCAGGACTCGTGATGGCCATCAGATGAACATCCGGTTGGTTACCGCAACCGCGGTGGAGCAACAACAACTGCTTGATCCCAATGACGGTGCTATTTCGGAGAAAAGTATCAAGAAATTCGAAGCAGAGCATCCCAGCGTGGAGATTGTGGATCCTGGAAAATTGAGCCTTGGAAACGGCGCCGGAGAGATCGCATACACGTACGTGATTCGAGATCGGGCGACAAAGGTAGGCGCTTTCCATGTCGGCTTCCCGATCGCAGACCGAATCTGCTACGCCAACTTCGAATCCGAACTCATTGAGGAGGCGCTTGCGGTATTTCGTCACATCTCCGTGGCAACCCGTGAACAACAAGAAGGCATGAATGAGTTCATCCGGACAACGCGCGTGAAGGAAAGCAGGAGAGACTAGGTGACTAAGGTCGTGCTGTGAGGCGTCGAAGAGGCCATGCGGTATGCGAAATAGATGCGCCAAATTCGACGCGGCTTAGTGATCGCGGATGCAGCACCTGTTTGGAAATGATGCCGACAATCTCTGTAGCTTGGTGCGCCTGGTGAAGAATGAAATCTTTCCTCCTCAGAAAGGCGATCGCTGACTCATTCTTGGGCTTGGAGCCTAGCGGATATTTCCATCCCGCATTCGTCCAATGCGTATATATAGTGCGCGAAGAAGGAGATGTATTTTACGTTGGAATGACCGAAGCGGCCTTTGGTAGTCGCTTGCGATGGCATCTAGCGATCGAGGGAAGGGGCTCATATCGTCTTTCGCCCCTCGGCGAGTGTATTGTCGCGAATTGGCCGGCATCACTTGGCTGGACAGTCGAGTTGTGGAAGCCGGAGGAGATCCAGCAAGAGATTGCGCCTCCGGAGTTACGATTGATCCAGCCATTTGGAGTCCGCGAGGCAGAGCGATGTGCGATTCGCCATTTCCGGCCACCTTTGAATTCCGCGGGGCGGGAGTATCTCGAGGGGCCGCGACTTCCAGACCGTTACGTGGAACACCGATGAATATGGTGCGAACAAACCACGAAGAATAGGTTCGATTGGGGCGTGGCGTGAATCTTGACGAAACGTGCGATAGGGCGCCTTCCGTCCTGCCGTTCCGCTGTCCGTGAGTTCCAGATTCTCCGACGGTCAGCGACGGAGATACATCGGCTGACCGGCGATCTGGAGCGGCTCGCCGGGGCGGACGGGGAGGGCGTGGCCTTCCAGGTCGTGCACGGCGGTGATGGCGGGCGGCACGGTGATCGTCGTGGGGGCGAGGGCGTAGACGACGGTGGCTTGGTCGAAGTGGAACCAGAGGGCGCCGTCGCGGGTTTCGCGGCTGCGGAAGGTGGAGGTGCCGACGGTGCGGTGGAAGTGGGCGAGGGCACGCCAGGCGGGGCGGGGGCGGCAGGCGGCGAGTTCGTCGGCGAGGCCGAAACCGTGGGCGGTGAGGTTCCACCACCACACGCGCTCCGTCATGCCGGAGCAGAGCGCGATGAGCGCGTAGCGGATCAGGTACGCGGCGGCGGTCGCCTCGTCGACATGCAGCGGGCTCTCGATGTAGTCGCGGGGCGTGTAGGCGCCGGCGAGCGGCGAGTACTCGCCCGTGCCGCGCAGCGGCCAGTTGGTCTCGGTGATGGAGAATCCGCCGCGGATGCCGTGCGCTTCGGCGACGGCGCGGCCAAGGGCGCATTTTTCGAGGAGGGAGAACTTCCCTTGAAAATTCTCGGGTGCGCCGCGGCGGTCGACGTAGAGGTGGTTCGAAAGGCCGTCGATCTGGCCGGCCAACTTGCTCAGCAGCGGCGGGTAGTAGTGGTACTCGAAGTCGTTCACCGCCGGGCCAAGGATCTTTATCGTCGGAAATTGTGCCCGGAGTTCGGCGACGGAGTCCCAGAGGGCGACGGTCTCGCGCAGGCTCCACTGGCCCCACTTCACGCGGTTCACGGCGTGGGCGACCTCGACGAAGCGGACGTGCGTGTGCATCCGGCGCAGCGCCTCGGCGCAGAACGTCTGCCACTCGTCGGGTGCGAGCACGGAGCGGCGCGACTGGATGAGGCCGAGCGCGACCTCGTGGCCGCGGGCGGCGAGTTGCGCGACGGCGTCGGCGCAGGCGTCGAGGCCGGCGGTGTTTTTATGGAAGTAGCAGCGGACGAAGACCGGCAGGCCGGGCGTTTCCGCGAGGAGCGCGAGTTGCGCGGCGAAGTGGGGGCCGGTCTCGACGGCGACGCCGAGGCGGCGCGTGAGGTCGACGGGGTTGTTATAGGCCTCGCGGAGGAGGGCGCGGTAGCGGCTCCAGATCTTGGGGCCGCGGAGGAGGTTGTGCCAGGCGACGCGGAAGAGGTCGGCGGTGGGGCGTTCGCGGCGGCGGTCGCGCGACTCGAGCACGACGGAGGGCTGGCCGGACTTGGCGTCCCAGAGCCAGGTGTCGCGGTAGGCGGGGCGGCCGGTGGAGACGATCTTGTTGCGGTGGCGCAGGAGGTGCCGGATGGGGTGGCGGTACTTGCGGCTCTCGTTGTGCCAGGTGATGCGCAGGCGCTGGAGGTTTTCCCAGCGGGCGAAGGCGCGCGGGATCGGGCCGTCGCCGAAGTAGATGCGGAAGAAGATGCGGCGGAAGTGCGAGGGGAACTCGAGCTTGGCGAGGTCGCGCGCGCGCTGGCGGAGCGTGAGCGCGGGGCAGAGGTCGCCGCGGTTGAGGTCGATGAAGCACGGGTCGGCCCAGGCGGCGTCGCCGGTGCGGCGCAGGAGGAGGTTCTGGCCGCCGAGGTCGTTGTGGACGTAGCCGCTGTCGTGCATCCGGCGGACGGCGT
>CAZXHR010000184.1:0-8585 GCA_964640465.1 uncultured Opitutaceae bacterium | reverse complement strand
AGCGGCCGCCGCCGGCGCCGCCGGCCTCATCGTCCCCGACCTCCCCTTCGAGGACAACTCTCTCACCTTCCGCTTCGCCTGCTCCGCCAACCCCTTCACCACGCCGGTCACCTTCGAGTTCCGCCTCGAAGGATCAGGGCAGACCGCCGGCAGTTGGACGCCGAACAGCACCGTCGGCTCGGCCTCCTTCAACCGCCTCAAGGAAGGCCGCTACGTTTTCCGCGTTCGCCCGCTTTCCGGCGTTCGTATCGGGACTGAAGCCACAGTCGCCTTCGTCATTCGCCCGCCTTGGTTCCGCACCCCGGTCGCGCTCACCCTCTATGGCCTGTTCGCACTGGGCGCCGGCACCCTCGTCCTCTGGCTGGTCACCTATCTCCAGCGCCGCGAAAGGACTCGGCTCGCGCACCTCGTCGCCGAGCGGACAGCCGAGCTCGACTCCGCCAACCGCCAGCTCAATATCCAGATCCGCGAGACAACCGAAAAATCCGCCGCCCTCGCCGCCAGCGAGGAGCGCTACCGCGAGCTCAACAGCGCCCTCGAACAACGCGTCCTCCTCCGCACCAACCAACTCCATACCGCCAACGCCGCACTCCAGGTCGCCAAGGAGGCCGCCGAGACCGCCGACAAGGCCAAGAGCGTCTTCCTCGCCAACATGAGCCACGAGATCCGCACCCCGCTCAACGGCGTCATCGGAATGGGACATCTTCTCCTCGGCACCTCGCTCTCCCACGAACAGAAGGATCTCGTCGACACTCTCCTCTTCAGCAGCGAGACGCTCCTTTCCGTCATCAACGACGTCCTCGATTTCTCCAAGATCGAGGCCGGCCGCCTCGTCCTCGAGTCCGTCGATTTCGATCTCCACGAACAGCTCGAGCGCACCCTCGATCTCCAGTCCGGACTCGCCCGCAAGAAAGCCCTCGAGCTCGTCCTCGACTTCGCCGACAGCGTCCCCCGTCGCCACCGCGGCGACCCCGTCCGACTCCGCCAGATCGTTCTCAACCTCCTCGGCAACGCCATCAAGTTCACCGAGCGCGGCGAAGTCGTCCTGCGCGTCCTCCCCGCCGGTCCCGCCACAGAGCCAAGCCACCTGCGCATCGAGATCCAGGACACAGGCATCGGCATCCCGCCCGACCGCCAGGCAGGCCTCTTCCAACGCTTCTCGCAGGCCGACAATTCCACCACACGCCGCTACGGCGGCACCGGCTTGGGCCTCGCCATCTGCCGCCGCCTCGTCGAGCTCATGCACGGCGAGATCGGCGTCGTCAGCACTCCGGGCGAAGGCTCCCTGTTCTGGTTCACCGTCCGCCTCGGCCCCGCCGATCTGCCGCCGCCGCCAAGCGTCGACCGTACTCTCGCGCAGCAACGCGTCCTCGTCGTCGACGACAATTCGACCAACCGGAAGATCTTCCATCGCATCCTCGACTCGTGGCACGTCGCCAATGGAGTCGCCGATTCCGCCGCCACCGCTCTGCAGGAACTCCAACGCGCCGCCGCCGCTGCCCAGCCCTACACGATCGTCCTTCTCGACCAGCAGATGCCGAAGACCGACGGCCTCACGCTCGCGCACACCATCTCCGCCACCCCCGAATTCGGCCGCCCCGCCATGATCCTGCTCACCTCGCAAGGCGAACGCCCCCCCGGCAAGCTCCTCCGCCAAAGCGGCATCGCCACCTGCGAATTCAAACCCATCTCCGAGGCCCGTCTGCAGGACATCATGCTCGCTGCACTCAACCACAAGCAGGCCGAGCCCACGGAACCGGCTGTCGCGGCACCGCCCCAGCCGCCTCAGCCAGCGGTCGTCGCTGCATCCAAATCCGCGCCCTCGCCGCATCCCGCCCAAACCACCGGCACCGCACGCATCCTCGTCGCCGAGGACAACGCCGTGAACCAGAAGGTCGCCATGCGCTACCTCCAGAGCATCGGCCGCGCAGCCACCCTCGTCGTCAACGGCCAGGAAGCCATCGACGCCCTGCACCGCCAGCCCTACGATCTCATCTTCATGGATGTGCAAATGCCGGTCCTCGACGGTCTCGAGGCAACCCGCCGCATCCGCAAAGCCCAGAAGGAAGGCGATCCCGCCCTCTCGCCCAACCTGCGCATTGTCGCCATGACCGCCAATGCCCTCACAGGCGACCGCGAGATCTGCCTCGGTGCCGGCATGGACGACTACATCTCGAAGCCCCTTACGCCCGAAGCGGTCAGCGCCGTCATCGAAAAGTACCTCGGCAATACTTCCGTGGCCTGACACTTCGCCACCGACCGGCGGCTCGTGCCTGTGCAAACCCGGCCCGACCGGCCCGTCGTGTGCCCACCTGGGCTTTGGGCTTTTGACTCACCGCCGGCTCAAGGGTAAACTACCCGCAACACACTCCCACGCGGCGCCGCATGTCCCCACACGACCTGCGCGCCGTAGTCGCGTTACTCCAACCTTTACCGGAGTCCCATCATGAAACTGCCGATCATCATCAATGAGGCCGGCAAACTCTACATCGAGGCCATCCCTCAGTTGGCCTGGGGCAGAGGCAAGGAATGCACCTTCATCGGTTCGCTTGAGGCGGCGCTGGCCGTCACGGCGACCCCGCACAACTACGAAAACCTCATGGGCTGGAGCGCCCTCGCGTTCCGCACCCGCTGGTTCCAAGGCACAAGCGGCCGCCGCTGCTGCCCGTCCAGCCCCGTCGGTGAGACCGCCGAGGAAATCGCACTCCTCCGCCAGGCCATCGGCTGGGATCTGGATATCGCCATCGGCCTCGACCGTTGCGACCGGCACCCGGCGGAATTCGCCGATTCCATCGCCGCCGAGATCCGCGCCGGCCGCCCGCTGCTCGCCTACGAACCACAGCTCAACGTCGGCGTCGTATTCGGATTTGAGGACGAGGGTCGCGTGCTTCTGATGCGCGACTACATGACCGACGAGCCCATGCTCCGCCTTCCCATCGAAAAGCTCGGGCCGTTCCTCTGCTTCCTGGGTCGCCAGCGCCCCCCCATCGGCCCGCACGACGCCCTGCTTCTCGCCCTTGAGCGTGCCGTCGCCAACTGGCACCGCAGCCACGTCGCCACGACCACCGGCCGCTTCTGGTTCGGACGCGCCGCACTCCACAAGTGGCACGAGGATATTCAGCAGACCGACCGCCTCGATGCCGAGGCGCGCAAGCTCCTGTTCTTCGTGAACTGGTGGAACTTCGACTCGCTCGCCGACGCTCGCGCCGCCGCGGAACGATTCCTCCGCCGCAATGCCGATCTCTTCATCGGCCGCCCGCACCGGCACCTGCTCCTGGCCGCCGAACTCTTCGCCGAGGAGGCTCGCAGCCTCCGCCACATCCTCACCGAGAAACAAGCGTTCCTCGGCCCGTGGACCGGCAAGGGCTCGGACCAGTGGACTGCGGCCGTGCGCACCCGCGAAGCCGAGACGCTCGCGCATGTCCTGTCGATGGAGACAGAAGCGTTCGGCGAACTCGAGAACATGCTCGATGCCACCACCGCGCCGCTCTCAGCAATGGAAGCCGCACCGGTCTAAAGCCGTTTTCCCCGCAGCACTCGTCAGCCCCCCGTAGTCTTCATCCTGATTGGCTGCGGGCGGCAAGGCGGGCTAGGTTCACTCCGCGCACCTGCGCCCCCTGATCGTTAGCCTTCGCGCAAAGCCGTAGCACCGAACGATCCGTTTCGAGATGGCGTCTATTGTGGCAATAGCGTCCCGGCATTCCGCTGCACGCCGAACACACTTGGCGCGCTGCAGCAGCTACTACGTAAGGTAACACGGCTGATGTGGAGACGGGATGCAGCCGGATCCCTCTGCCGTCTGATTCACGCAAAATCCGCGATCACTTCCGAGTGGTTTCCCATCGGTGCCACCCCTTGCCCCACCGGACGGCATCATGCTTGGACCCCGCATGGTCGCCCCTGCAACCCTGGCACGACTACCGTCCGGCTGACTGCCGCCTCCGCCCATATCCACGGCGGTCGGCGGCAGCGGGCAGAAACCGGGTGCTGTGCGAGGAGAACAGGCTCCTCGGGCGGGCACGGCTTTCACCGACATGGTCCCCTGTCCTGACTCCGAACCACTTGTGCACACTATGTTCCTGCGTCGCGGCACCGCCCGACAGGGCGATTCTATGCGTCGGTTCCCCGAATACCTGGCCAGCCGTGCCCGCCGCTGCTTCGAGGAACATCTTCTGGATCGTGCCGCGAGTCATGTGCACCTCCTGTGGGACCGGCGGAAAGATACGCCCCGCCCCACGCCGGCGCCAGTGCTCGCACGCGAAATAATTTCTACTCCTACCCGGAGGGGATAACGCCCTTCCGGGCGTCCTCCCCTCGCCCCGGCCCACGGCTACTTCCCGCGCCGCGCCAAGATCTCCTCCATCCGGTCCATGATTCCGTTCATGTGCTTCACCAACGCGCGGTACGGCTCCGGCGTGGCTAGGTCCACGCCCGCGCCCTTGACCAACTCGTAGGGATGCGCGCTGCCGCCGGCCTTCAGCAGGCCGAGATAGGTCTCGATCGCGCCGGGCTCGCCCCGCAGTATCCTGTCGGCGAATGCCTGCGCCGCGGCGATCGAGGTCGCATACTGGTAGACGTAGAAGTCGCGGTAGAAATGCGGCACCATCGCCCAACCGACGGTCACGTCATCGTCCACCTTCACCACGCCCTCCGCGTCGCCCTGGTAGCGCCGCACCAGCTCGGCATAGATCCGGGTGAATGTCTCGCCGGAGAGCGCGTTGCCCTTCTCAACCTCCTCGTGTATCCGTAGTTCGAACTCCGCAAACATCGCCTGGTGGTAGAACGCCGCGCGCAGCTCCTCCAGCGCGCTGCCCAGATAGTAGAGCCGCTCGTCGTCGTCGGCCGCCACAGCGACCATGTGCTCGACCAGCAGCGACTCGTTGAGCGTCGATGCGATCTCCGCCGTGAATGTGCTGTACTCGGCCAGCGGCGCAGGCTGGCTGCGGTTGGCCAGGTACGAGTGCATCCCGTGGCCCCACTCGTGCGCCACCGTCGACACCGATTCGTAGTCGTCGTTGTAGTTGAGAAGGACGTAGGGCGTCACATCGCGCACATCGCCGATCTGGTAGGCGCCCGAGCGCTTGCCCTGCTGCGGGTAGACGTGGGTGTTGCGCCCGTTCAGGCAGGCGGCGAGCGCCGCGCCATACTCCGCGCCGAGGGGGCGCACAGCCTCCAGCACGTGGCCCTTCGCCTGCTCGTAGGTGAAGGGCTTGTCCAGCTTCACGAGCGGCGGGTAGAGGTCCCAGTAGCGCAGCTCCTTGATGCCGAGCATCCGCCCGCGCAGCCGGTAGTAGCGGTGGAGCGTCGGCAGGCTCGCGTTGGCCTCGGCGAGCATGGTGCGGTAGACGGCCTCGGGGATGTCGTTTCCGGCGAGCGCCGCCGCCAAGGAGTTCGGATACTTGCGCATCCGGGCGCCGAACCAGTCGGTCTTCACCTGCGAGAACAGCGCCACGCCGAACGTCCGCTCGTACTCCTTCACCTTCGGCCAGAACGCCTCGAACGCGGCCTGCCGGTCGGCCCGGTTCGAGCTCATGCGCGCACGGGAGAACCCCGACTGATCGAGCCGCACCTCCGTGCCGTCGGAGAGCTTGATCGTCGGCCACGGTATGTCGGCATTCGATAGGATCGAGTGGAGCGAGCTGGGGGCATCGGCGATCATGCCGACCGACGAGAGCACCGACTCAGCCTCGTCGCCCAGCGTGTGCGGCGCACGCCGCAGCGTGTCGAGGATCGGGAAACGGTACGCAGCCAGCCCGGGCTCGGCGTCGAGATACGTGCGCAGCTTCGCCTCGCCCACGGCCAGCAGCTCGGGATCGACGAAGCTGGAGACGCTGGAGAACTCGGCGCCAGCCATGTCCATCCCCTGGTTGCGCTCGAGCGCCGCGGCGTTGCGAGTGTCCACATCGGAGGCAAGCATCGCATAGATCGCCAGCCGGTAGTACTGTTCCTTCAGGTTGGTGAGCAGCTCCATCGCCTCGCGCAACGTCGCCGCGCTCTCTCCAAGCCGCCCGCGGTACCGGGCCAGTCCGGGCAGCTCGGCCAGAAACTTCGCCTTCGCCGCATCGAAGGCCTTCCCGTCGCGGTACAGTGGAGCGATATCCCAAGTATAGGCCGGATCGGCCTTCGGATCAGGCTCCGGGACCGGAGCGCTCGTTTCGGCATGGAGACATGCCAGCAGGGGCAGTGCGAACAGCAGCGATAGGCGGTGGCGCATGGGCTTAGGGTAGCCGAACAGCCCAAAACACCAGCCCCAAACCCTCGGTCCGACCGCCCGTACGCGTGCCGCCCCGCACCGGCGCAGTCCGCCATTGACCACAACCCTACCCTACGCCGCCATCACGGCATGAACACCAGTGCCGACGACTCGCCCTACGCACGCTGCCCCGCGTGCCGGCTGCCGCGGCGCTGGTGCATCTGCGATGCCTACCGCCCCGTGGTCTGCCCGCTCGGCATCGATGTGCTCATGCACTACTGCGAGGTCCACCGCCCCAGCAGCACCGGCGCCCTGATCAACCGCCTCGTCCCCGAGTCACGCTGCTTCGTCGCAGGCGGCGGACGCCCGATCGACCGGGCCGCCGTCCAGCGGCCGGACCGCGAGCTCTGGATACTCCATCCGCAGGGCGAGCCGCCGCCGTCTTCCGCCGTCCCGGAGAACACGCAGGTGCTCCTTATCGACGGCAGCTGGAAACAGGCATCCGATCTCCTCCGCTCGCTCGCCGGCTGGGGCCGCACCGTCCGCCTCCCGCTGTCGGGGGCCAGCCGGTTCCGCCTGCGCACCCAGCAGGGCGACAACCAGTTCTCCACGATCGAGGCGCTCCTGTTTCTGCTCGACTCCTTCGGGTTGCACGAGGCGCACGCCCAGCTCGATCTCCAGTTCGAGCTCCACGTCTACGCCGGACTGCTCGCGCGCGGCAAACGTGCCGAGGCGCGCCAGTACCTCGTCGATTCGCCCGTGCGCTCCGCCCTGCCCGAGCTCGTCGCCCGGCTCGATCCCGGCCGATCCTGAGCCCGCTGCACCAGCTTCGACGGAAACGAAAACGCGTGCCGGGATCTCCGGCACGCGCTGTGAAAACAGAATCGGGCGCAACTCGCGCTTACTTCGCCGACGTCTCCTCGCCAAGCAGCTCGCGGACTCGCGCGATCGTCTCGAGACACGCGCGTCCGTTGTGGTACGGGCACTTCCAGACACCGGACTTCGGCATCTTGCCCTTCACGCGCCCCTTGGCATCCCGGCCCCAGAACCACTCGCCGTTCTCCCGGTCGACGATGTGCCGCTCGACGAAATCCCACGAGCGCAGTGCCGTCCGCAAGAAGCCGGGATCGCCTGAGAGCTGATAGGCGTTCAGGAATCCGACGACCGACTCGGCCTGCGGCCACCAATCCTTGGTGCCATCCTTGATGCCATCCGGACTGCCCGCATTGAACATGCCGCCGTCGCGGTCGATCCCCTCCGCCTGCGCCACGCGGGCGATCGCGACCGAGACCGGCCGCAGCCGGGCGACGAGCGCCGAATCACCGAGCGCCTCCGCCGCCTCTCGCAGAAGCCAGCTAAACTCGATGTCGTGACCGTACGAAAACTCGCGAGACCGCGGTGCCCAGTCCGTGGCGAGCATGAGGTACAGATGCATCGTCCGCGGATCGAGCACGCGCGTGACCATCCGGTCCACCAGCTCCGAAAGCCGGCGGCGCAACAGGTCGTCGGGCCAGACCCGGTAGAGATTCGTGTACGCCTCCATGATGTGGAGCATCGTGTTCTGCGACTTCGGTTCCTCGACGCCCATCACGCTGGGCGTTCCTTCCGGCAGGGGATACCAACCGTCGGTAAACGCCTCGAAATACCCACCCTGCTCTGCGTCGTAGGCATGTCGCTCGACCAGCCGGAACAGCTCCATGGCTCGGTCCAGCGCAGCCTGTTCGCCGCTTGCCCGATAATACTCGGCGCAGGCGTAGATCGCGAAGGCCTGCGCGTAGATCTGCTTGCGCGTGTCTAGCGGCTTGCCGTTCGCCTTCACCGACCAGTACACACCGCCGTTCTCCTCGTCCCAGAACCGATCTTGCAGATCGGCAAATGCCGCGCGTGCCATCGATGCATAAGCCGGGTCCTTGAATTCCTGTTGCACCGCCGAAAAGGTCCAGAGGATGCGCGCCGTCAGCAACGCCCCGCGCGGCGCGCCCTCGCGCACCTTCAGGTCATTCTCGACCTCTCCGTAGAAACCTCCCCGTTTGGTGTCGCGCAGGTGCCTCAGCCAGAACGGCAGGATATTGCTGCGCAGCTCGGTCTCCGCCTTGCGCGCCAACGCCCGCAACTCCTCGCGATCCCCAGCGGTCGGAGTCACGGTTTTCGAGGCGCCCGCAGTGGCCGCAGCAGGCTCGAGCAAACCGGTCGGCGCGCCGTAGGTCGAGGCCTCGAACGGGAGGATCAGTCCAGCAGTAGTCGCGAAAACAAAGATGAAGCGTCGCATAGGGAGAAACGAACAAGCGAACCGCCACCGGCGCCAAAGGCAAGATCGCGACAGCCCGCTCGGCGGCACCCCCGATCCTCACGAAGGATTGAGCTTGGCTCGGGATGATGGAGAGAGGCGCTG
>CAZXHR010000183.1:7248-8625 GCA_964640465.1 uncultured Opitutaceae bacterium | reverse complement strand
CGCTGACGGCGGGGAAGTTGTACGGGTTGGACTCGCCGCGGTAGTCGAAGCCGGTCCAGTAGAAGAGTCCGGCGAGGTAGGGGCGGGTGGCGAAGTGTTTCCAGCCGGCGATGCAGTTGCCGCCGGAGTCGCCGATGAGCGTGGGGTTGTGGGCCTGGTGCGCGAGGGCGGCGTCGGTGAAGTAGACGCCGCGGGTGCACTGGGCGGTGGTCTCCTCGGTGCCGAGGGAGGGCTGGTTCGGGAACTTCGCGTGCTGCTCGTCGGTGCTGCCGTGGGTGTAGTAGTTGTAGCCCATGACGTCGGTCGTGGTGGAGCTGCCGGCGCCCCAGCCGCCGCTGATGGCGACGGTGGTGCGGCGGGTCGGGTCGAGGCGCTCGGCGAAAGCGCGCATGGTGGCGGTGACGCGGGCGCCGAAGTCGTTGCCCTCGATGGCCCACTCCTCGTTGCCCAAGGACCAGAGGAAGACGCTGGGGTGGTTGCGGTCGCGACGGATCAGCGACGCGAGTTCGTCGAGTTGGGCGGGGTTGGTGCCCATGAGGCGTTGCTCGTCGAGGACGAGGATGCCGAGGCGGTCGCAGACGTCGAGCAGCTCGGGGGCGGGCGCGTGGTGCGAGGTGCGGAGGGCGTTGTTGCCCATCTCCTTCAGGCGGCGCATGCGGAATTCCCAGAGCGCGTCGGGCACGGCGACGCCGACGCCGGCGTGGTCCTGGTGGTTGTTGGTGCCCTTGATGACGACGTGCTGGCCGTTAAGGAAGAAGCCTTGGTTGGCGTCGAAGCGCAGGGTGCGGATACCGAAGGTGGTCTCGGTGCGGTCGATGGGGCTGCCGTCGTTCACGTCGGTCGTGAGGCGATAGAGCTGGGGATTCTCGAGCGACCAGAGCTGCGGGGCCTCCACCTCGACCGTCTCGACGAATTCGCCGCAGGTGCCGGCGTCCAAGCTGTGGAGCTCGTCGGATGAGACCGATATCTCGGTGCCGTCGGGTGCATGGATGGTCCGCGCGATTTGGAACCGGGCGGGCTGTGTGCCGTCGTTCTGCACCGTGGTGCGGATGGTGAGGGTGGCGGAGGCGAAGTCGGGCGCGACCTCGGCCGAAACGGAGGTGCCCCACTGCGCGATGTGGACGGGGGCGGTCTTGGTGAGCCAGACGTGGCGGTAGATGCCGGCGCCCTCGTAGTACCAGCCTTCCTCGAGCGTGGCATCGGCGCGGACGACGATCACGTTTTCGCCGCCGTATTTCAGGTAGTCGGTGAGATCGTAGCAAAAGCCCATGTAGCCGCTGGCCTGGCGACCGAGGTAGAAGCCGTTGACCCAGACCTGCGAGTCGCGGAACACGCCGTCGAACTCGATGGCGATGCGGCGGCCGGCGTCGGCGGCGG
>CAZXHR010000183.1:0-7238 GCA_964640465.1 uncultured Opitutaceae bacterium | reverse complement strand
GGCAGGCGTGCGCCTCGCGGTTGGGGACCAGCAGGAAGCGCGGATCCGCCCGGAACCTCGACCAGCCCAGCGCGTGCTCGTGGTGGTCGCACCAGAGCGCCAGCCGGTCGCCCAACTTGTGGATGAAGGGCTCGGTGACGGCGTCGTACTTGTCGCCGGAGGCGAAGGCCACGTCGAGCACCGCCACCCGGCCCTTGTTGGCCTTGGGCAGGTGCGAGGGGCTGCCGACGAACTCGATGGGGATGCGGGGGCCGGCGTCGGCGGGGGGGACGGTGACGGTCTTGCGGTACCAGCCGATGCTGCGCTCGGGGAAGGCGCGGCCAATGGCCTTGTAGCCGTGGCTATGGCTGGCGTTGGCGGCGAAGGGCGCCTCGACGGCCCAGTCGTGCGGGAGGTCGAGCCGGCGCCAGGCGCGGTCGTCGAACTTCGGCGACGCGGGGCCGTCGCCGTAGCCGGCCTTGGTGACGTAGGAGAAGTAGGCGGTGGCGAAATCGAAGTCCTTCGCCGGGTCGGTGGCGTGGCCGAGGGCGAAGCGCCAGCCGGCGTCGAAGTTCTGGCGCTCGCGCGGCGCGGCGGCGGTGTCGGCTGGAGTTACGGAAGCGGCCGGGCTGTCGGTGGCTGGTGGATTGGCCCCGACCAGAAGCGAGGTGGCGGAGGCGGCGAATGCGGTTGCGAGGACGAGGGATCGGAGGGGATGCATGGGGGGAAACATGGCGTGGGCGAGCGAACGGCCGGGACGCGGAGCGCGCGAGCGAAAACCGGCCCCGGCCGGGGCGATACCACGGTGCCGCGTTCGGATTAATGCGGTGAGGGCCGGCTTCAGTAGTCGCTCATCACCTGCCACATGATCCAGGTGAGGGCGACGGTGAAGACCGCGCAGATTCCGATGGTGGAGATGAGGATGATCGAGCTGCGCGAGAAGAGGAGCGAGGAGGCGAACAGGGCGTTGCCGAGCACGAGGCACAGCCAGTAGTCGCGCTTGCGGCGCGAGGGGCGCTTGCGCAGGTCCATCGGCTTCTCCTTCGGGACGGTGCCGCGCAGGTTTTCGGCGAGGATGTCGTGGACGGAGATGGGCTTCGTGGTGGCTTCCAAAGGACGGTTCACTTCGGTGATCTGCTTGATCCCAAGGTGTAGCTTCTGGCGCGGCTGTTCCGGCTCCGTCGGCGGGCGCTCGGGATCGGGCGTGTCGATGAGGCGCGGCTTGCGCGGTGTGTCGTCCGGCATGGTGGTGGGGATGTTGGGGGAACCTTGTCGCGGCGAAGCGGCGGCGCAATCTTGCGTGCGTTGTGCGAACGCGGCACGGGCTTCGCTGTGGCGTGGCTCGGACCCGGCCGAAGGCGCGAACAGCGTCAGGCGCAGGTGTGCTTGATCGCCTTGCGCTCCTGGCGGCTGTGGCGGAGGCGGGCGACGATGCCGTAGCGCGGGCTGGCGAGGGCGGAGACGAGGAAGAACGCGCCGAGGGCGAGCACGATGGCGGCGCCGCTGGGCAGGCCGGCGTGGTAGCTCACGAGGATGCCGGGCGTAGCGGGGATGCGGCCCGAAAGAATGGAGACGCGGACGCTGGCGCGGCGGGACCGGGAGGCAGATTCGCGAGCCGGGCGGTAGGCAGATAGGAAGTTGATCATCCCCTCGGGGCGACCGGGCGGATGCGCGATGGCTCCCGGGGCCAGTGCGAGCGCGGAGTCCGATCCGGCCTTGGCCTTTCCGCTCAGCTGCCGGTGTGGAGAAATGGTAGCGACGAACCGGGCGTCGGCCTGGCTCAGCGCTCCGGGCGGCGGGACGGCAGGAGTTTCGCCATCCACCGGCCAAACTGGCCCGAGGCTTCGAGTTTGCGGCGCATCGCTGCGTACTGCTCGTCCTTCTGCACTTGCGTTGGAATCCGGTTTTCGAACTGCAGACCGGTCTCGTGGGTGAGCCACTCGACCAGCGCGAGCGGCACTGCGGGCGTGTGCGGCGCCGAGACGATGCACCGAGGCCGCGGCGCGGTCGCGGCGGGGCCTCGCACCGGGAGCAGTTCGAGACGGTACGAGTCGTCGTTGTCGCTGTCGGTCACCACACTCAACTGCAGGCGATCGCCTTCGCAGAGGGTGCGGGCTTGGCCCCGGAAGCGCCACGCCAAGCGCAGGCGCGAGCCGGCCAACTGCCACTCGTGGCGCCCGAAGAGCAGCCGCGCAGCACCCCAGCCGAGCAGGCCAGCGCCGAGCGCGCCGGCGCCCAGCGCGACCGGCTGGCGGGCGGTGGCGCCCCAGAGCGCGGATACTGCAAGGAGGCAGGCGCAGAAGCCCACGACTAGGCCGAAACGCCGACGCCGTGCGGACGACTCGACCAGCGCGGTGCCGCCCTCGGGGATCGGGATCTGCTCCCAGCCGGAGGGCAGCTCACGCGCTCGCTCCGGCTGGAGTCGCAGCTCGCGGGCGAGCGCCTGCTCGAGCGGATCGAGATCCGCGGCCGAGGCGAGATCGGTCACGAGGACCGGTCCGCGGGCGGTGTTGGCGAAGAGCTGGTACTGCGCGCCTTTCGGGCGCACACGGTAGAAATAGCGGATCTCGTCGCCCCTGAGCTCGCGCATGCGGCGCAGCGGGGTGGCGCGGCGATCGAGGCGCAGGCCGTCGGCGCGTAGCGTGATGCGGTCCTCGCCCCAGAGCAGTCGCAGCATAGTCCAGCCGGCGGTGACACCGCCGTAGGTCCAGAGGATGAGCCAGAGCAGCAGGAACCCGGCGATCGGCCAGACGGCGGTATCCTGCGCGATGGCGAAGTGCGGGTGGGGCGGCGTGCCGGAGACCAGGGTCCAGAGTCCTCCAATCAGGACACCGAGGACGCAGACTTCGCCGACCGCCCAGCCGCAGAGCCAGAAGGCGAGGAACGCGGCGCCGATGAAACGTACTGCGCCTTCCGGCCGAATGCGTGCCTGCCAACCTTCAAAGGTCTGTTCGGTCACGAGCATGGCGCGATCATCTGGGCTGGGGGGGACGGTGTCAACGGGCGGGCCCGAGGATCGGGGCGAACCTGCAACGTTTACCTCACTGCCGAAGTATCGTGAGGATTTTGGGCTCTTCTGGGCGACCGGGCAGATGCGAGATGACTCCCGCGTCCGATGTGAGGGCGGAGCCGGACAGGTCGTGCTGAAGCAGCGACCTACTTTACCTAGGCGTAGCGTTCCCAGCTTGGGACCAGCCCGGCTTTCACCGGGTTCTGCCGGATGTAGTCGACGATGCGGGTTTCTTCCGGGTCGTCGCGCACCCAGTGGTCGAACCACTCGGCTTGCCAGAACGGACCGGTGCGATGGAGCACGGTGTTGGCGAGACGCGCGAAGTGGCCCTTGAGCCGGGCAATGGCCAGATGCAGAGGGGCGGCCCCTGTGGTGGCCGGTGTGAGCAGAAGATGCACGTGATTGGGCATCGCTACCCAGTGCGGGCAAGCCCAGCCGTGCGATGTTTCGAGCGGCGCGAGTTCGGTGGCGAAATGGGAGGCGATGGCTGAGTCGGTGAACGGCGAGAAGCCGGTGCCGGCATCGAGGTATTTCTCGCTGGCGAGAAAGTTGTGCCGCTGAAGCCGGGCGAACTCGACGGAGTGCGGCGTGACGGCTTGGAGCGAACGATGAATCTCGCGCAGGCGCTCGGCGGCAGCGGCGGGAATCGAGCCGGCGCTGCGGATGGTGACGAAGTGGGGGCGGCCCTCGACCTCCCAATGAGGGAGGCGTTTGTGCCAGCGTTCCCGGGTCTCCGGCATAGCGCATAGCCTGGATGTATCCGGAGATCGGGCAAGAGCGGAGTCGAAGTAGGTCGCTCCTTCAGGACGACCCGGCTGGTCCGGGCTGGCTCCCGGGCGTGGTGCGAGGATGGAGTCGAGCGGGTCGTGCTGAAGCAGCGACCTACGACGAACAGCGGAGCGCGAGGCGGCGTCAGGCGCAGGTGTGCTTGATCGCCTTGCGCTCCTGGTGGCTGTGGCGGAGGCGGGCGACGATGCCGTAGCGCGGGCTGGCGAGGGCGGAGACGAGGAAGAACGCGCCGAGGGCGAGCACGATGGCGGCGCCGCTGGGCAGGCCGGCGTGGTAGCTCACGAGGATGCCGACGACCGAGCCGAGCACGGCGGTGATCGAGGAGAATGCGAGCATCGCGGGCAGGCGGTCGCACCAGAGGTACGCGGTCACGGCCGGGAGCAGGAACAACCCGAGCGCGAGCACCACGCCCATCGCCTGCAGCGCGGCGACGAGGTTGATCACGCACAGCGCGAGCAGGCCGAGATGCGTGAGCCCGCCGTGGCCACCCGTTGCGCGGTGGAAGACGGGATCGAAGGTTTCCAGCACGATGCTGCGGCGGAAGAGCGCGAAGACGGCGAGGGTGAGCGCGGCGGCACCGCCGGCGAGGGCGACATCGGAGGGGCCGACGCCGAGGATGTTGCCGAAGAGGAAATGCAGGAGGTCGACGCGCGCGGGCAGGCGGCTGACGAGCGCGACGCCGGCGGCGAAGAGCACGAGGAAGAGCGAGCCGAACGCGGCGTCCTCTTTGATTCGGGTGAGTCGGCTAACGAGTCCGCCGCCGAGCGCGGTGAGCAGGCCGGCCAGCAATGCGCCGAGGAGGAGCGCCGGGATGCTGGGCCCGAAAAGCAGATACGCCACGCCGATGCCCGGCAGGAGCGAGTGCGAAAGGGCATCGCCCATGAGCGAGAGCCGGCGGAGGACGAGGATGCAGCCCAGCAGCCCGCCGCTCAGCCCGAGCAACGCCGCCACCAGCAGCCCTCGCTGCAGGAAGGCGTAGCTGAACGGTTCGAGGAGGAAGGAGATCATTGGGCGGGAGTTGCTGCTGCCGCGTCGGGAGACGGAGATCTCGTACCTGTGATCAGGTGCCAATTCACGGTGCGTATTCTGTCAGCGTTGATCCGACGCGGAGCCGATGGCCAACCCTTTCGCAAGTCGCGGCTCTTTACTTGGAATTCTACCACTGAACCTCTCGGCTTATCCCAATACTCGGTGCCGAGGTGTTCACGCACGTTTGGCGTCCACCCGTCGGCAAGTGAAATTGCGATCACCTCATCCTTCATGACCGAAGGCTCAACGATTCGCACCAGGACTCGTTGATCGACGTAGCACGCGTTGGTGAAGTTGCCGAATTCGGTGATGAATTCTTCGGTGATAACGGCTTTGATTGTGAGCGGCTCTGACGGAGAGAAAACGGTCGTGCAGCCGGAGACCATTATCATTACGGTTAGGATGAAGCAGCGGATTGGAAGTGTCTTCATCGGGAGGACAATCAGCTGTTGTTCGCCGCCGGGTAGAACTGGGCGAGGTTTTCCGGGGCGAGGACCTCGGCGGTGGATCCGGCGGCGACGAGGCGGGTGTCCATGATGAGCGCGTGCGAGAAGACGCGGCGGGCCATCGGCAGGTCGTGGAGGACGGCGACGACGGTGCGGTGGAGCTGTTCCCAGGACTTGAGCACGGCGGCGAGTTCGGCGGCGCTGGGGGCGTCGAGGCCGGCGAAGGGCTCGTCCAGGAGGAAGATGTCGGCGCCCTGGGCGAGGGCGCGGGCGAGGAAGACGCGTTGTTGTTGGCCACCGGAGAGGGCGCGGATCTGGCGGTCCTGCAGGGCGGTGAGCTTCATCTCGGCGAGGGCGTTGTCGACGAGCTGGTGGTCGATCTTCTGGAAGCGACGGAAGGCGCCGAGTGCGGGGTAGCGGCCTTGCTCGACGACGACGCGCACGGTGATGGGAAAGTCCCAGTCGACGTCGACGCGCTGCGGGAGGTAGGCGAGGCGGGGCAGGGCGTGCTGCGGGTGGGAGTCGCCGATGCGGATCTCGCCGCGGGCGAGCGGCATCCAGCCGAGCATGGCGCGCAGAAGGGTGCTCTTGCCGGCGCCGTTGGGGCCGAGAACGGCGGTGAGGCTGCCGCAGTGGATCTGGGCGGTGACGCCGTCGACGGCGAGGCGGCGGCCGGAGGCGACGGTGACGTCCTGCAGGCGGATGATGTCGTGCTGGTGCGCGGCGCCGAGGTCGCAGGACGGCGGGCAGGCGGCGGAGGACGGAGGACGGACGACGGACGACGGAGTGTCGCGCGAGCCGGGCGGGAGAGGACGGAATTCAGAGGACGGACTCACGGGATGGAGACGAAGGGAACGACGGATCGGCGGGGGCGTCGACTTGGAAAGCGGTGGTGTGGGGCGTGGTCAACGAGGAGGAGGAGGAACGGACGACAGAAGAGAACGAAGGGAACGAGGAAGCGGGGACGGAGAGGAGCGGATATCGGATTGTTGGGGAACCGCTGATGGGTTTCGCCAATGGGCGAAACCTTGGAGGTGTCCGCTGGCTGATCGCCAGCGTGGAGGCGGTTGTCGGCGCTCGCTGATCGCGGGCGGGGAGACGGAGGCAGACGGGGACGGTCGTGGCATGGCTCTCCAGAGCCATGGACTGGTGTTGGGAATGTGCGGATCACGGGTCTGGAGACCCGTGCCACGGGCGAAGCTGTTTACAGGTCGATCAGCGAAGGGCGGAGACGATGCGGGTGACGTTGGTGCGGAAGAGGTCGAGGTAGGTCTCGGCACCGGAACCGGGGGTGCCGACGGTGTCGGTGTAGAGCGGCTCGGCGAGGCGGACGCCGGCGTCGGCGCCGATCTGGCGGACGAGCTTGGGGTTGATGGTGAGCTCGATGAAGACGGCGGGGACTTGCTCGCGGCGGATGAGATCGACGGTGGCGGCGATGGAGCGGGCGTCGGGTTCGGCGGAGGTGGAGAGCCCGGCGAGGGGGACGGTCTCGAAGCCGTAGGCGTCGGCGAAGTAGCCGAGGGAATCGTGCGAGGTGACGAGCTTGCGGCGTGCTGGCGGGATGGTGGCGATCTGCTCGCGGGTCCAGCGGTCGAGCGCGGTGAGCCGCTCGGTGTAGGCGGCGGCGCGGGCGGCGTAGAGCGCGGAGGCTGCGGGGTTGGCGCGGGCGAGGGCGTCGCGGATGTTGGCGACGTAGGTGGCGACGAGGAGCGGGTTCTGCCAGGCGTGGGGATCGGCGGCGGAATTTTCGATTTCGGATTTCGGATTTTCGATTGGGGAAGACGCAGGCGTGGCGCTGGGGACAGTGGTGGACGCTGTGGACTGTGTGGACGAAGTGGACGTGGTGGACGTGGGGGGCTACGGCGACCTCGCCCCCTGGGCCTTCGATCCGGAGGAGCTGACCCGCAGGATGGGGAGCCGGGCGCTTCCCCCGGATGCGCGGAGGGACTGGGAGTCGGGGAACTTCCTCTTCGGTCGGGGGATCA
>CAZXHR010000182.1:0-8706 GCA_964640465.1 uncultured Opitutaceae bacterium | reverse complement strand
TGACGGAGTCGGCGAGCCAGTTGATGATGGGGGCGTCCCAGTCGTCGCCGCCGAGGTGGGTGTCGCCGTTGGTGGACTTGACCTCGAAGACGCCGTCGCCGAGTTCGAGGACGGAGATGTCGTAGGTGCCGCCGCCGAGATCGTACACGGCGATGGTCTCGTCCTTCTTCTTGTCGAGGCCGTAGGCGAGCGAGGCGGCGGTGGGCTCGTTGACGATACGCATGACCTCCAAGCCGGCGATGGCGCCGGCATCCTTGGTGGCCTGACGCTGGGCGTCGTTGAAATAGGCGGGGACGGTGATGACGGCCTTCTTGACCGGCTCGCCGAGGTAGGCTTCGGCGTCGGCTTTCATCTTGGCGAGGACCATCGCGGAGATCTGCTCGGGGGCGAAACGCTCGGTCTTGCCGCCGACCTCGACTTCGATGTAGGCGTCGCCATTTTTCCCTTCGACGACCTTGAACGGCATGTTCTTGGCCTCGTTCTGGACCTCGGAGAACTTGCGGCCGATGAAACGCTTGGCCGAGAAGACGGTGTTCTTCGGGTTGGTCACGGCCTGGCGCTTGGCGGCCTGGCCGACGAGGCGTTCGCCGGTTTTGGTGAACGCGACGACGGAAGGCGTCGTGCGACCGCCTTCGGCGTTGGGGATGACGACGGGCTCGCCGCTCTCCAAGACTGCCATGCAGGAGTTGGTGGTGCCCAGATCGATGCCGATGATTTTGCTCATGTGAAAGTCCTCAGAAGTGGTGTGCGCTGTGGTTTATGTGGGTGCGCGAATGGACTTCTTCTTGCAGGTGGGGTGCCAGCGAATGGATTAAGTTGTAAGATTCTATAGGTAAGCAACTAGTGGAAATCTACGTGCACCTTGTGGCAGGGCGTAGTGTGTCATCGGGGGGGGCATGGTGTGACAGGTTGACTAGGAGTCTGCGGTGTGTGACATCTCGGGTGTCACACACCGCGGCAAGTCAGGGATAGCCCGGGACTTATTGCGGGGACACCTAGTAGCTGAGGGATTGAGCACGCCAACATGAAGGCACACGCGAAAGCCGCGAAAGAGAGTAACGCCAAGGAGCCGGGGCCGCTTGAGAGCAGGGGGCGTGGCGATCCGGATGGCCTTCCGCAAGCTGGAGGCAGGTCCACCAAGCCTCGATTTTTTCGCGATGCCGCCGCACTGCGGGCTTGGTTTGCGAAGAACGCCGCCACAGCTGGCGAGCTGATCGTCGCCTACAAGAAGAAGGCGACCGGTGTGCCGAGCGTCACGTGGCCGGAATCGGTCGATGAGGCGTTGTGCGTGGGGTGGATCGACAGCATCCGGCGGAAGCTCGATGCCGATAGCTACACGGTGCGTTTCACGCCGCGTCGCGCCGGTTCGTCGTGGAGCACGGTGAACGTCGCACGGGTGCAGGCGCTTCAGGCTCAAGGGCGGATGCAGCCGGCAGGGCTTGCCGCCTTCGCGAAGCGGGGCGAGGAGGCTCAGAACGAGGCGAGTTGCGCGCAGCGGGACAATCCAGAGCTGACGGCGGACGAGCTACGGCGATTCAAGAGCCAGGGAGCGGCCTGGGCATACTATGAGAAACTGCCGCCGAGCTATCGCCGGGCGGTGACGCGTTGGGTGGTCGCCTCCAAGAAAACGGAGACGCGTACCCGCCGGCTCGAAACGTGGATTCAGGCCTGTGCCGAGCAGCGGCGGCTTACAGGCTGACACAGATCGCCGTCGATCCGGCTCCGTGTGGAGCCTGCCTGAGGCGGCGCCGACACCCAGCGGCTGCCGTGCCGGCAACGATGCGCGCGCTGGTCCGTCGCGGAGTTGCGAGGTTCTGCGTGGACAACCTGCCGCCGCTTCGGCCTAACGTGGCAGAATTTTGTTTTTCCCACATGAACCGCATTAATCGCTCCAGCCTCCAGCAACTCGGTCTGCCCTCCGCCATGGTCGCGTGCGGGCCTGCCGCCCGTTTCCCCGAGCGGGTCGTCCAGTTCGGCGAGGGCAACTTCCTGCGCGCCTTCGTCGACTGGAAGATCGACGTGCTCAACGCCTCCGGGGCCTTTGGCGGCTCCGTGCTGGTCGCCCAGCCGATCAAGCAGGGCATGGCCGCCGAGCTACAGTCTCAGGACTGCCTCTACACGGTGATTCTGCGCGGCGTGGAGGGCGGCAAGGTCGTCGAGTCCCGCCGCGTCGTCACCGCCATCAGCCGCGCGGTCAACCCCTACGACCAGTGGGCGGAGCTGGTGAAGGCGTTCCGCGGCGACGTGCTGCGCTTCGTCGTCTCCAACACCACCGAGGCCGGCATCGCCTACGCCGAGGAGAAGCACACGCCCGGCGTCTGCCAGAACACCTTCCCGGCCAAGGTTGCCGCGCTCCTCTTCGAGCGCTTCGAGGCTTTCAAGGGCGACGCCAAACGCGGCCTCGTCTTCCTGCCCTGCGAGCTGATCGAGCGCAACGGCGAGAACCTCCGCACGTGCATCCTCCAGTACGCGAAGGCCTGGAACCTCCCCGCGGCCTTCGTCGCCTGGGTCGAGTCCGCCAACCACTTCTGCAATACGCTCGTCGACCGCATCGTCCCCGGCTACCCGCGCGACGAGGCCGCCCGCATCGGTTCCGAGCTCGGCTACGAGGACAAGCTGCTCGTCGCCGCCGAGTACTTCCATCTATGGGTCATCGAGGGCCCCCAGCACCTCGCCGACGAGATCCCATTCCACAAGGCCGGGCTCAACGTCGTCTGGACCGACGACATGACGCCGTACCGCACGCGCAAGGTCCGCCTCCTCAACGGCGCGCACACCGCCAGCGTGCTCGCCGCCTTCGAGGCCGGCTGCAACACCGTGCGCGAGATGGTCGAGGATCCCGTCTGCGGCGCGCTCATCCGCAAGGCAGTCTTCGACGAGATCCTCCACCAAGTGCCGCTGCCGCCGATGGAGCGCAAGGCCTACGCCGACTCCGTCCTGGAGCGCTTCCGCAATCCGTTCATCCGCCACGAGCTACTCTCGATCTCGCTCAACTCCGTCTCCAAATGGAAGGTGCGCGTGCTGCCCTCCCTGCTCGATTGCCGGAAGGATTTCGGCAAGCTGCCGCCGGCGCTCTCGTTCTCCCTCGCTGCGCTAATCTGGTTCTACTGCGGCGAGCCGGTCTCGGCCAACGAGCTTTGCGGCCACCGCAACCGCCAGTCCTACCCGATCAGGGACGACGCCCCGGTGCTCGCGTTCTTCGTCGAGGAATGGAAGAAGGCCGCCGACCTCAAGCCCGAGTCGCTGCGCGCGCTGGCCGTCGCCACGCTCGGTCGCACCGATTTCTGGGGACGGGATCTCAACGAAATCCCCGGCTTCGCCGATCTCGTCGCCTCCGGCCTCCAGGACATCGCCGCGCACGGCATGCGCGCCGCCGTCGCGAAGGTCGTCGCCACGAGCTACTGATGTGATTCGGCGGTAGGGCGAACCGTCCCGGTGAGCCGCGGCTCGGCGTGACGCCTCGCCCTACCAACCGAAAATCGGCAATCCCAAATCGAAAATCCGATGCCCGCCTCCGTCCTCCACATCCACCCGCGCGACAACGTCGCCGTCGCCCTCGCTGCGTTGCCTGCCAGCCAGAGCATTGCCATTGGCGGCCGCAGCGTGACGCTCGCCGCCTCGATTCCCTGCGGCCACAAGTTCGCCCTCGCAGCGATCCCCGCCGGAGCGGACATCGTCAAGTACGGACAGCCCATTGGCCACGCCACCGAGGCGATCCCTGCTGGCGGCTGGGTGCACACGCACAACCTGAAGACGAATCTCTCCGGCGTGCTCGAGTACAGCTACCAGCCCAAGATCGAGAAGCTCGCGCCCATCACCGACGGGCTCTCCTTCGACGGCTACCACCGCACCGACGGCGAGGTCGGCATCCGCAACGAGCTCTGGATTCTGCCCACGGTCGGCTGCGTCAACGAGGTCTCGCAGGCCATCCGCCGCCGCCTCGTCGAGGACGGGCTGCCTGCGGGCGTCGACGGCGTGCACGTCTTCACGCATCCGTACGGCTGCTCGCAGCTCGGTGGCGACCACGCCAACACCCAGAAGGTCCTCGCCGATCTAGCCCTCCACCCCAACGCTGCCGGCGTGCTCATCGTCGGCCTCGGTTGCGAGAACAACACGATGGCCAGCTTCCGTCAGGTGCTCGGCGAGGTCGATCCGGCGCGTTACCGTTTTCTGGTGGCGCAGGACCAGACCGACGAGATCGCCGCCGGCGTCGCGCTCGGCCGCGAGCTGCTTGCCCACGCCGCGCAGGCTAATCGCCAGCCCACGCCGGTCGCACGCCTGCGCGTCGGCCTGAAATGCGGCGGCTCCGACGGCTTCTCCGGCATCACCGCCAACCCGCTCGTGGGCGCGTTTTCCGACCTGCTCGTCGCCCGCGGCGGCACGTCGGTACTGACCGAGGTGCCCGAGATGTTCGGAGCCGAGGCGCTGTTCATGAACCGCTGCCGCACGCGCCAAGTCTTCGACGACTGCGTGGCGATGATCAACGGCTTCAAGGAGTACTTCCTGCGCTACAACCAGGCCGTCTACGAGAATCCCTCGCCGGGCAACAAGGACGGCGGCATCACCACGCTCGAGGAAAAGTCGCTTGGTTGTCTCCAGAAGGGTGGCACCTCCGAGGTCGTCGAGATCCTTCCGTACGCCGCGCGGCTCAGACAGCCGGGGCTCAACTTCCTCACCGGCCCGGGCAACGACATTGTCTCCTGCACGGCGATGGCCGCCGCGGGCGCGCACCTGATCCTCTTCACCACCGGCCGTGGCACGCCGCTCGGCGCGCCCGTGCCGACGCTCAAGATCGCGACCAACTCCGACCTGGCGAAGCGCAAGGCCGGCTGGATCGACTTCGACGCCGGCCGCCTTCTGGATGGCGTGACGATGGCCGACACCGCCGATGCGCTGCTGCGGCAGGTCGTCGCCGTTGCCAGCGGCCAGCTGGCGAAGAACGAGGTGAACGGCTTCCGCGAGATCGCGATCTTCAAGGACGGCGTGACGCTCTGAGCGTCGGGTTTGCATCCACAGCACGCTTTTCCCGTCCGATCGGGACAGAAAGTGTGCTGTCTGCGCCGCTTGAGACGTCGCTGGGCTCGCTTACGGCTCCAGCCAGAGCTGCTTGAGGGGGCGGCGGTCCATGGGGTTGCCGGACCAGCCGTGGACGGATGGGTGCACGAGGTAGTAGTTCGTGTAGTGGTAGAGAGGGATGATCGGCGCCTCGGCTAGCAGCAGCGCCTCGGCCTGCGCGAGCGCGGCGGAGCGGGCGGCGGGATCGGCTGTGGAGCGGGCGGCGGCGATCAGGCGGTCGTACTCCGCGTTGGCCCAGCGGGTGTAATTGTTGCCGCTGGCGGAGGTGAAGACGTCGAGGAACGTGAGCGGGTCGCAGTAGTCGGCCGTCCAAGTGGAGCGGATGAGGTCGTACTCGCCTGTGCGGCGGGCCTGCGCGGCGAGCTTGTACTCCTGGCTGGCGAGCTCGACTTGCACGCCGAGCTCGCGGCGCCACATTTCTTGGACGGCCTCGAAGACCACGCGGTGCTGGTCGGAGCTGTTGTAGAGGATCTGGAGCGGGCGCAGGCCCTTGCCGCCGGGGAAGCCGGCCTCGGCGAGGAGGCGGCGGGCCTCGTCGCAGGCGGCGTTCTGGCCGGCGGGGCGCATGTAGCCGGGGAATCCGTCGGGCACGAGGGTGGGCGCGGGGCTCTTGGTGCCGCGCAGCGCGTTGGCGGCGAGCCGGTCGCGGTCGACGGCGAGGGCGAGCGCGCGGCGTATGCGGGGATCGTCGAGCGGTGGGCGGGAGACGTTGAGGCGGAGGAAGTCGGTGCCGAAGTAGGGGACGGTGCGCAGGGCGGGGGAGTTGTTCTGCCGCCAGTCGTCGATGCGGCCGATGGAGAGGGCGCTGATGGTGTGGAGCTGGCCGGCGCGGAACATGCGCTCCTCCGTCTCCATGTTCTCGGTGAGCTGGAGGCGGAGGGCGCGCAGGCGGACGGAGGCGGCGTCGCGGTAGGTGGGAGAGCGCTCGGCGTCGATCTGTTGGCCGTACTGCCAGCGGACGAGGCGAAACGGGCCGTTGCCGACGAAGGTGACGGGCTTGGTCCAGGCGTTGCCGCGGCGGTCGATGGCGCCGGTTTTCTCAATCACGTGCAGGGGCACGGGGAAGAATGGCGGGATGGCGAGGATGGCGGGCAGCTCTGGCGTGGGGTGCGCGAGGCGCAAGACGAGTGTGTGGTCGTCGGTGGCGCGGACGCCGACCTGGGCGAAGTCGGTGCTGCGGCCGCGGTGGTAGTCTTCCGCGCCGGCGATGCAATGCAGGAGACTGGCGTAGTCGGCGCCGAGGGCGGGCGAGAGGAGGCGTTTCCAGGAGGCAACGACATCGAGCGCGGTGAGCGGGCGGTCGTCGCTCCAGCGCGCGGCGGGCGAGAGGTGGAAGGTCCACGCGAGGCCGTCGGCGGAGGTTTCCCACTTTTCGGCTACGGCGGGGACGGGCACGAGCGTGGCGGGATCGAGGTCGGTGAGCCCCTCGAAGAAGGCGAGGCAGACGTTGAACTCGCCGACGCTGGTGGCGAGCTGCGGGTCGAGGTCGGTGAGTCCGGCGCCGGCGCTGACGAGTAGGGTCTGCTCGCGGCTGGCGCGTTCGACAGCGGTCTCGCGGTGGCCGCAGCCGGCGAGAACGAATACCAGCGCACAGGCGGCGAACGGAGCGAGGGACAGGAACTGGCGGCGAGGGAGCATCGGGGGGCGAAAATCGCAAGCAAGGGAACCACGAACGTCCACCGATGCACACCAATTTCGGGGACGGAGATCGCGCAGGCCAACGCCGTGAGTCGCACGGTCTGTGCGGCGGCGGGAGCTGTTCACGCGCCCCGCGACGGAGGGGCCGGCTTCAGCGAAGCCGGATACAGTTCACGGCTGGAACGCGACTTCTCCGCACTTCGCGCACGCTCAGAGCGGCGCGGCGGGTTCGCCAATGGCGCGGTTGAGCTGGGCCGCGGCGACGGATCGACGCCCTCACGGATGTCGCCACGGGGAAGCGGGCGGAATCAGCTCTTCCGTGACGGGTTGGTGCGGGCTTCCTCCATCTCCAGCCAGGCCCACTGCTTGTCGACCTCGGCCTGGAAGGCGGCGACGACGGCGGGGTGCTTCTTGAGGTGCTTGAAGCGGCCTTGGGAGAAGACCCACTCGGCGACGGGCTTCACCTGCGCGGGACGGTAGTTGATCGTGAACCGGCCCTGCTCGACCTCGAAGAGCGGCCAGAAGTTGCAGTCGACGCCGAGGCGGGCGCTCTCGACGGCGCGGTCGGCATCGATCTTCCAGCCGGGGATGCAGGGGCTGAGGAGGTTGATGAAGGAGGGGCCATCGTGGTCGATGGCCTTCTTCATCTTGCGGAAGAGGTCGCCGATGTCGTGGATGCTCGCCTGGGCGACGTATCCGAGATTGTGGGCGAGCATGATCCTCGTGAGATCCTTGCGGTTGCCCTTGCGGCCGTAGGACTGGCTGCCGACCGGCGTGGTGGTGGTCGCGGCGCCGAGCGGGGTGGCGGACGATCGCTGGACGCCTGTGTTCATGTAGGCGCCGTTGTCGTAGCAGATGTAGGTGAGGTCGTGGCCGCGCTCCATCGCGCCGGAGAGGGACTGCAGGCCGATGTCGTAGGTGCCTCCGTCGCCGCCCATGACGACGAACTTGAGCTTCTTCTTGAGCTTCCCCTGGCGGACGAGCGAGCGGTAGCAGGCCTCGACGCCGCTCATGGTGGCGCTGGCGTTCTCGAACGCGGTGTGAATCCACGGTATCCGCCAAGCGGAGAACGGAAAGATGGAGCTGGCGACCTCAAGGCAACCGGTGGCGTTGCCGGCGACGATCTCATACTCGTCGGACACGCGGGTGAGCATCTTGGTGAAGATGCCGGTGGGACAGCCCGCGCACATGCGGTGGCCGCCGGAGAACGTGCCCGGGCGTGCGCACATCTGCTTCGTCTCGGGCGAGAGTTCGGCGAGTTTGCCGGTGGTAGGATGCTTCGTCATAGCTTGTCTCCCCGGACGTTGACCCAGAGGCCCTGGCGGTCGCCGACGGAGCCCTTGTCGAGGCAGATGCGGCTTTCGCTGATGATGTGTTCGATGTGGCGCAAGGTGAGTTCGCGGCCGCCGAGGCCGAAGGTGTGGCCGAGGAGCAGCGGGCGGTTCGCGGTGTAGCTGCCGACGGTGGCGCTGATCTCGACGAAGAGCGGGCCGTGGGCGCCGAAGCTGGCGCTGCGGTCGAGGACGGTGACGATCTTCGCCCTCGAGAGCGCCATGCCGATCTGTGCGTAGGGGAAGGGGCGGAAGCTGCGGATCTTCAGCAGGCCGACCTTTTCGCCCTTGGTGCGCATCTCGTCGACGACCTCTTTAATTTCGCCGCAGGCGGAGCTGAGGGCGACGAGGACGATCTCGGCATCGTCGAGACGGTAAGCTTCAAAGAGGCCATAGCTGCGGCCGAAGGTCTTCGCGAAGTCGGCTGAGACCTCCTCGATCACGCGGAGGGCGTTGCGCATGCCCTGTTCCTGGGAACGCTTGTGCTCGATGTAGTAGTCCTGCAGGTCGAGCGCGCCCCAGGTGACGGGGTGCTTGGTGTCGAGGACGCTGTTGAGCGGCTTGTGGGGGCCGACGAAGGCGCGCACGGCCTTGTCGTCCTCGAGTTGCATGGTCTGGATGGAGTGGCTGGTGATGAAACCGTCCTGACAGACCATGAGCG
>CAZXHR010000181.1:0-8800 GCA_964640465.1 uncultured Opitutaceae bacterium | reverse complement strand
CCCGCCGCCTTCACCAAAAATGCACCCAACCCCGCGAATCGTGAGGATTAGGGTGCCACACGCTCCTCCACGTATTCTCCGCTAAGAATCTTTACTGCTTTCCCGCCGCCCCGGTAAGACTTTGGCGCTCACCACGCGATGTCCGCATCGAGTCCGCACATCTCCTTCAGCATCGATCAACCCGCCTCCTGGCGCCTCGTCGCGCCTGCGTTGGAGATCGCCGGCTGGCTGTACCTGGAAGGGGAGGCCACCTGCGTCGATATCCGCGCGCGCGTCGACAAGCGCGTCTTCCTCGGTCTCTACGGTCTCGACCGCGACGACCTCGTCGCGCGTTTCCCCGGCAATCTCGTCGCGCGCCGCAGCGGTTTCCGTATCGCCGCCCACGTCTGGACCGGCGCCCGCGCCGTCGCGCTGGACTGGCAGGACGCCGCCGGGGCCTGGCATGAGTTCTTTCGCACCGAGCTCGATATCGCCGCGCTGCCGACCACGCCACGCCAGCCCAAGGTCCTGAAGACCGCGTACGTCTACGAGACGCTCGACCACCTCTATCGCGCGTGCCACAGCGCGTCGTTCCTCACGATGTGCCGCGAGGCCGACCGCATGCTGCGCGAAGTTCTTGTCTTCACCACCGAGGTGCCGCGCGGCGACGGTTTCCACGGCTTCATCGAGACCCCCGGCTACTGGCTCCAAGCGCAGTACGACAAGTTCCGCGTCACCGGCTGGACCTTCGGCATCGGCTTCGACATCGCCCGCCTCCACGCCACCACCGGTGTCGGCACCGGCAACCGTCTCATCTATCCGAAGAAGCGACAGGATGTCGCCGACGGCCACCCCGAGCACGCCAACGCCCTGCGCGCCGGCTTCTACGGCCTCGTCGATGTGCGCGCCGATCTCCCCGGCCCCGCCCACCTGCGCATCTACGCCGACCAGCCCGATGGCCGCCGCCTGCTGGTCTTCTCGCGCCGCATGTTCCTCGACAAACGCGACGAGCACAGCGGCCCCGTGCCGGTCTTCCGCCCGTGGAAGTTCTGGCTGTGCAAACTCGCGCTGCTGCGCGGCGCCTACCTCGGACGTTTCAAGCTCCAGGACTGGAAGTATCCGTTCTCCGAGATCAACCGCCTCCGCGGCGACCTAGACCGCTCGCTCGGCCGCACCGTCGGCGCCCCGCCGCCACCGGCCGTCGTCGTCCGCCGCAGCCAGCAGGATCCCTACTCGCGCTGGGCCTGGCACAACCGCCCCACCACGCGCCTCCTCGCCGCGCTCGGCCTCGACGCCACCGCCGCTGTCGCCGCCGGCGGTCCGCTGATCAGCCTGCTCGTCCCCGCCTACAACACGCCGGAGAACTACCTGCGCCAGCTCATCGACTGCCTCCGCGCCCAGCTCTACCCGCGCTGGGAACTCTGCATCGCCGACGACGCCTCGCCCAAGCCACACGTTCGCGCGATCATTGAGGAAGCGGCGAAATCCGACCTGCGCATCCGCCCCGTCTTCCGCAAGGAGAACGGCCACATCTCCCGCGCCACCAACTCCGCGCTCGAGATCGCTTCGGGCGAGTTCGTCGCCCTCCTCGACCACGACGATCTGCTGCCGCCCGACGCACTCCTCCACGTTGCCCAGGCGATCCTCGCGCATCCGACCGCCGGTTACCTTTACACCGACGAGGACAAGATCGACGACACCGGCCGCCGCTTCGACCCGCAGTTCAAGGGCGACTGGTCGCCGGAGATGGCGATCACGCACAACTACACGCACCATCTCACCGTCATCCGCCGCAGCGTCGTAAACGACGTCGGCGGCCTGCGCCCCGAATTCAACGGCGCGCAGGACATCGACCTCTTCTTGCGCTGCTTCGAACGCATCAAGCACGAGGACGTCGTCCACGTCCCCTTCGTCTGCTACCACTGGCGCGCCCACGCCGAGAGCACCGCCTCCCGCGGCGACCAGAAGGGCTACCTCTTCGACGCCGCACGCCGCGCCATCGCCGAGGCCTGCCAGCGCCGCGGCCTGCGCGCCGAGCCGATGCTGCCCGAGTGGGCCACGCGCTACGCCTGCTGCCTGCACCAGCTGCGTTGGGACCCGGCGATCCTCCGCGAAAATCCGGTCACCATTGTCATCCCGACGAAGAACCGCGGCGATCTCCTGGTGCGCTGCCTCGACTCGCTCGCCCGCACCACGCCGCGCGAAAGCGTGCTGGTGATCGTGGTCAACGACGGCTCCGACGAGCCCGCCACGCTCGAGCTGCTCCGCGCGCTCCCGACGCGCGCCGACCTGCGTTGCACCGTGCTCGACCTCCCGGCCGATCCCGCGGGCTTCAACTATTCGCGCCTCGTCAACGCCGGCTCCGCCCGCGCCGACACGCCGCTGCTCCTCCACCTCAACAACGACGTCGAAGCGCTCCGCCCCGGCTGGCTCGAAGAGCTCGCCGGCTGGCTCACCATCCCCGGAGTCGGCGTCGTCGGCGCGAAGTTGCTTTACCCCGACAGCACGATCAACCACGCCGGCATCGGCCTGAGCCGCCACGACCGCCTGCCGCACACGCTCTTCGAGCGCGAGCCGTCGGAGGACCTCGGCCTGCTCTTCCTGCCGCACGCCGCGCGCAACGTCGCCGCCGTCACCGGTGCGTGCCTGCTCACGCGCACCGCGCTCTACCGCGAGCTCGGCGGTTTCGACGAGACCGACTTCCGCGTCGCCTACAACGACGTCGACTTCTGCCTCCGCGCCTGGGAACGCGGCCAACGCGTTGTCGTCACCCCGCAGGCCGTCCTGCAACACGTCGGCAGCGCCTCGCGCGGCCGCGAGTACACCGAGAAGGAGCACCTCGCCTTCGTCGCCCGCCACGGCGCGCACCGCGATCCGTTCCTCAGCGACACCTACGACTTCCCGCCCGCCGCTCCGCGCCTCAATCCCTACCACTACCGCTACGCCGACACCGCGCGTCCGCTGCGGATGCTCTTCGTCACCCACAACCTCAAGTTCGAGGGTGCGCCGATCCTCCTCTTCGAGCAGGCGCGTCACCACGTCACGGTGCCGGGCGTGAGCGTGCGCGTCGTTTCGCCCGAGGACGGCCCGCTGCGCGCCCGCTACGAGGCGCTCGGCATCCCGGTCGAAGTCTGGGATACCGCCGCCATTCTCACTGCGACCGACGCCGCGCAGTGCGACGCCGCCATCGCCGCGCTCGCCGCCGCGCACCCGTTGCCGGAGGTCGACCTCGTCGTCGGCAACACCGTCCTCACCTTCTGGACCGTACCCTTCGCCGCGCGGCTGAACAAACCCTCGCTACTCTACGTCTACGAGAGCTGCACGCTCGACAAGCTCTTCGCCCGCGCCGGCCTGCCCGCGCGCCTGCGCGAGCCCGCCGAGGCCGCGCTGCGCGACGCCACGCGCGTCTGCTTCGCCGCCCGCGCCACCAAGGCCGTCTTCCAAGAGCAGAACCACCACGACAACTTCCGCCACGTGGCGAGTGCGGTCGATGTCGCGCGCATCGAGAAGTTCGCCGCCACCTCCGACCGCGCCGCGCTTCGGCAGAAGCACGGCATCCCGCTCGACACGCCGCTCGTCATCAACGTCGGCTCCGTCTGCGAGCGCAAAGGCCAGCACATCTACCTCCGCGGCATCGACCGCCTGCGCAAGGAATGGCCGGCCGCGTTTCCCGGGAAACCGTTCCCGCTCTTCCTCATCATCGGCGCCCGCGACGGTCTCTACCTCGAGACCATCCAGCAGGACATCGCCCTGCTCGGCCTCGACGAGGTGCGCGTGCTCGCCGAGCGCGGCGACATCGACGACTTCTTCCGTATGGCCGATCTCCTCGTCTGCACGAGCTTCGAGGAGTCGTTCCCGCGCGTGCTGCTCGAGGCGATGGCCTTCGGTGTCCGCATCGTGAGCACAGATGTCTTCGGCATCCCCGAGATGCTCGTCGCCAACGACGAGGCGCACCTCATCCCCGCCGGCGACCCGGCGAAGCTCTCGGCCGCGCTTGCGAAAGCGCTGGGCGAGCACTTCGCCGGCAATGACTGGATGGTCTCGATGGCCCGCGCCCGCGTGCACCGTCACTTCGACACCACGAAACTCCTCCCGCAACACCTCGCCCTCTGCCGCGAGGCCGCGCTGGGCTGACGATGAATCCGCCCGACTCCCCAATTCACGCCTGCGCGTGGGGCGGCGCTTCAGCCCGCCCCGCCCGACTCCGTGCTCGCACCCATTCCGCAAACACCACCCGCCTCGTCGCCCTAAAGGGACGACCTACGTCTCGGATCGCCTGCGAGCAAGCTCCTACCTCTACCTTTCCGTATTAGCGCCCATCAGCGTCCATTAGCGGTTCCTCCCTTATTCCCCCACTCCCTTTTCCCTTCCGCGTCACATGATCGAGACGCCCAACGCCACCTTCCACCTCGACTCGCCCGCGCCAAGCGAAACGCCGCCGGCCGGCCGTACCGTCCTGCGCGGCTGGCTCGTCGCAAAACCCGGCCGGCACTTCGTCGACCTCCGCGCCCGCGTCGGCCAACGCGTCTATCCCGGCATCTACGGTCTCCCGCGCCCCGATCTCGCCGAGTATTTCAAGGCCCGCGAACCCCGCCTGCTCGCAGCCTTCGAGCAACCCGTCATCCTCGCCGCCGGCCAGAACTCGATCGTATTCGAAGTCTGCACACTCGCCGGCGAATGGCTCGCCGTGCACACCGAAATCATCACCGCCGGTCCTGCACCGGCCGAACCGGCGTCGAAGAAACCCGCCGCGGCCGCCGGCTCCGCCCCCCTGCGCGCCGTGGAGTTTGCCCGCGCACTCCACTTGCTGCTTCGCCGCGCCGCCGGCGATGCGACCCCCGACTGGGGGACGTTCGCCACCGAGATCGCCACGGCGCTACCTCATCCCGCTACCACGCGTTTCGCCCACGCGCCGTTCCATGCCCACTTCGACGAGCCCGCCGCCATCACCCGCGGCGCCTTCGGCCGCGTGAACCTCACCGGCTGGCTCTTCCACGAGTCCGAGCCGGTCCGCCGCGTCCTCGCCACCTTCGACCTCCAGACTGTGCAGGAACTGCAACCAGCCGGCGACTACGCCGGGGTCACGGAGCGCTTCCCGCAGTTCGCCAACGCGAAGCACTGCCGCTGGAAGGGCTTCGTCGACTGCCCGGCGCAGCTCCCGCAACCGCGCACGCTCCGCCTCTACGCCGAGCTCGCCGACGGCTCGTGGCACCTCTGCAACGTCCAACACACCCTTCTCTGGGACGTCGAGACCGAGAAGCGCGGCTATCCACGTTTCACCCACCGCGCCTTTCTCGCCGCCGCATGGTCGCTGCACGCCGCCCTGCGCCGCCGCTGTATCCTAACCGAGAATCTTCGCGCACTCCTTCCCGAGCTGCTCCCGATCTGGAGCTCGTTCCGCACACTCGCGCCGCGCCTCGGGCCCTCTATGGGGGGACTCTCCGGCGAACTCTTCACCACCGACCCGGCGCAGTCCGACCCGCGCCACATCCTCCTCGTCAGCCACAACCTCAACATCGAGGGTGCGCCGCTTTTCCTCGCCGAGTTCGCCGCCTATTGCCGCCGCACCACGCACGCCCAGTTCACGGTCGTCACCAGCCGCGACGGTCCCCTGCGCAAGCGCTACGAGCAGCTCGGCGCCACAATCCACGTCGTCGACCTCACACCTCTGGTCCACGCCGCCTCGCCGTCCGCCCAGCGCACCGCGTTGCGCCGCATTGTCGCCAAGCTCGACTTCGCCGCCTGCGACCTCGTCATCGCTAACACGCTCGCCAGCTACTGGGCGATTCACGCGGCCCGCGCCGCGCGCCGCCCGTCCCTCTTCTATATCCACGAGAGCACCACACCGGCCGCCTTCTTCCACGGCCGCACCCCCGCCGCGCTCCCGGGCATCCAGCAGGCCTTCGCCTCAGCCACCCGCGTCTCGTTCCTCACCGCCGCCACGCGGCAATACTATGCGCCGTTCTCCGACGGTGCCAACTACCGCATCGCCCCCGGCTGGATCGATCTGCGCTCGCTCGACGCCGTCCGCACCGCGCGCACGCGCGACGATCTGCGCCGCCGCCTCGGGCTCGCGCCGGACGAACGCCTCGTCGTCAACCTCGGCACCGTCTGCGACCGCAAAGGCCAGATCCTTTTCGCCCGCGCAGTCGACCTGCTCTGCCACCGCTATCCCGCCGCCGAGAAGGTCCGCTTCCTCATGGTCGGCACCCGCGACACCCATTACGACCACGACCTCGTCGCGCAGCTCGCCGTCCTGAACCGCCCCAACCTCGCTGTCGTGCCCGAGAGCGAGGATGCCGCCGCCTTCTACGGCGCTGCCGACGTCTTCGTCTGCTCCAGTTTCGAGGAGTCGTTCCCGCGCGTCATCCTCGAGGCGATGGCGTTTTCGCTGCCCATCGTCAGCTCCGCCGTCCACGGCGTGCCCGAGATTGTGCGACACGACGAGGAGGCCCTCCTCGTCCCGCCCGGCGACACGTGGGCGCTCGCCGAGGCGCTAGAGCAGATCCTCGCGCAGCCCGCCTGGGCCGCGCAGCTCGGCCAGCGCGCCCGCCGCCGCCTCGAACAGACATTCACCACCGAGCGCGTGCAACCACTCCACCTCGCCCTAGCCCGCGAAACCGCCGCCGTGCAGGTATGAACATCTGTCGGAGCCGCACGTTTCTGATGGAGGACGCCGCTCCGTCGGCGCCGGTAGGGACGGCTCTCCGAGCCGTCCGTTCGCTCTGCGGTCCCGTAACTCCATGCACAACGCCTGCATTGTGGGAGCCTGTCCTCATCTCTTCATTAGCGTCGATCAGCGTCCATTAGCGGTTCACCTTTCGTCCACCCATGCCGCCCGCCGACTGGCAACACGCCCTCGAAATCCATCCCGCCGACTGGCACTTTCCCGCCGGCAAGTCGTGGATCGCCGGCTGGCTCGTCTCCCGCACCGGCCGCGCCCCGGCCGATGTCCGCGCATGGATCGACCACCGGCCGTTCCTCGGCCTCTGCGCCCTGCCGCGCCCGGACGTGCAGGAATCCATCGCCGGCCGCACCGACGCTCCCGCCGCCGGCTTCTCCTTTCTCCTCGAGCCGCACCGCGGCGCCCGCCACCTCCGCCTCGAAGTCTGCGACCTCTCGGGTCACTGGGAGGAATTCGCCGCGTTGGACATCGCCGTCACCGACGACGCCCAGCCCGCCCCGGCCGAGCCCGCGCCCGATTACGCCACACTGCTCCGCCAGCTCCTCGAGTCGCACCGCAGCTCCCCTGCCGCGCCTCTCGGATCACTCGCGGCCGAAGTCGTCGCCGCACATCGGGCACAACCGCTCGACACCGAGCCGAATCCGCCCTTCTGGGGAAAGCTTGAGGAACCTGCCGCCACCGGCCGCCTGAAGTACGGCCGGCTCACCGTCACCGGCTGGCTCGCCCACAAGGAGCACGCCATCACCGCACTCACCGCCGTCCTCGACCCGCAATCGCCGATCCCGTTGCTCCACGGCCAACCGCGCCGCGATGTCTCCGGCGTCTTCGCCAATCTCCGCGGAACAGAGAACTCGCAGTTCCTCGGCAACGTCGACTTGCCCGCCGGCCTGCCGCTGCCCGCCGCGCTCCGCATCTTCGCCACCCTCGACAACGGCCACAGCGAGCTCGTCTTCACGCGCCGCTTCCGGCCCGACATCGTCGCCGGCGCCGAGCCGCCCCTGCCGGCTTTCTCGGCCAGCCTCTTCGCTCGCGCCGCTCTCGCACTCCGCCGCGCCGCCAAAGCGCAGCAACTCCCGACCGCCGGTTTCCTCGCCGCCGCGCGTTCCGCTTGGCGCATCTACCGCGACGACGCCCCACGGAGACTGTCGAAGTCTGCCTCCGGAACTTCTGCATTCTGCATTCCACCTTCGACCTTCTCCTCCCGTCCCCTCCACGTCCTCCTCGCCACCCACAACCTCAACCTCGAGGGCGCACCGCTCTTCCTCCTCGAATACGGCCGCTACCTCGCGTCGCAGCCCGGCTTCACCGTTCACCTCGTCTCGCCGGTCGACGGCCCTCTGCGCGAACGCTTCGCCGCGACCGGCATCTCTGTCGAGATCGTCGATCTCAAGCCCGCGCTCACCGCCGGCTCCGCGCCGGAGTTCCACGCCACGCTCGCGCAACTCGCGCCACGCTTCGCCGCCGCCAAGTACAACCTTGTCGTCCCCAACACCATGGTCGCGTTCTGGGGCGTGCATCTCGCCCACAAGCTCGGCGTGCCGTCGTTGATGTACGTGCACGAGAGCGCACCGGTCCGGCGCTTCTTCGCGCCGCTCCTGCCGCCCGCGTTGATCCCGGAAGTCGAAGCCGCATTCGGTCTCGCCGACCGCGTCGCCTTCATCGCCGCCGCCTCGATGCCCGTGCACGCCCGTCACGAGCGCCACGGCAACTTCCTCTACACGCCGAGCTGGATCGACGTCGCTCGCCTGGAGTCCTACCGCGCCGCCAACCCCCACGCCGCGCTCCGCGCCAAGCTCGGCCTGTCCGCCGATGCGCTCGTCGTCGCCAACATCGGCTCGGTCTGCGAGCGCAAGGGCCAGCACATCTACGTCCGCGCCATCGAGCAGCTAGAGCGCGAACTCGCCGCCTCCGGCGCCACGTTGCCGCCACGCCTCTACCTCATGGTCGGCGGGCGCGAGGGCATCTACCTCGACTCGCTCCGGCACGACATCGCGCTGCGCCACCTCGCCAACGTCGAGATCGTGCCCGAGGTCGACGATCCGTTCGCCTACTACGGCGCAGCCGATGTCTTCGTCTGCTCCAGTTTCGAGGAGGCGTTTCCCCGCGTGTTGCTCGAGGCCGCAATCTTCGAGCTGC
>CAZXHR010000180.1:0-8860 GCA_964640465.1 uncultured Opitutaceae bacterium | reverse complement strand
ACTCGGGGTTGATCGGCACCTTGCCGCCGCCGCCGGGCGCATCGATCACATACTGCGGTACCGCGTAGCCGGTCGTGTGGCCGCGCAGCGCGCGGACGATCTCGATCCCCTTGCGCACATCGACGCGGAAATGCGCACTGCCGGTGATTAAGTCGCACTGATAGAGGTAGTAGGGCCGCACGCGCATCCGCAGCAGGCGGTGAACGAGCGCCTTCATCACCTCGGCATCGTCGTTCACGCCGCGCAGCAGCACCGACTGGTTGCCCAGCGGCACGCCGGCGTAGCTGAGCCGCTCGCAAGCGTCGTGCAGCTCAACGGTGCATTCCTTCGGGTGGTTGACGTGGATGCTCATCCAGACCGGGCCGTGCTTTTTGAGCACCTCGCAAAGCTCCGGCGTCACTCGTTGCGGCAGGAAAACCGGAATACGCGAACCGATGCGGATGAACTCCACATGCTTGATCGCGCGCAGCCGCCCCAGGAGATGGTCGAGCTTCCGGTCCGAGAGCAACAGCGGATCGCCACCGCTCAGCAGCACGTCGCGCACCTCGGGATGCTCCTCGATGTAGCGCAGACCGCGCTCGTACTCGGGGTGGAAGTTGTAGTCCTGGGCGTTGCTGACCAGCCGACTGCGCGTGCAATAGCGGCAGTACGAGGCACAGCGATCGGTGATCAGAAACAGCACCCGATCCGGATACCGGTGCACGAGCCCGGGTACGGGCATCGTGTGCTCCTCGCCCACCGGATCGAGCAGTTCCTCGGCCGCGACCACCGATTCGCCGGCGCGCGGGATGACCTGCTTGCGCACCGGGCAGTTCGGATCGTTGCGGTCGATCAGATTGAAAAAGTGCGGCGTGATGGCGAAGGCGAGCTTGCGCTGCGCATTCTCGCAGCCGGCGCGCTCATCGGCCGTGAGCTCCAGCAGCCGTTCCAGCTCGTCCAACGTGCTCACCCGGTTCTTGAGCTGCCAGGCCCAGTCGTTCCACTGTTCAGGCGGGACGTGCGCCCACAATCCCTGTCCGCTGGTCCATTCGTCGCGTTCGTCGGTGAAGGGCATAGAGGAGTGGCCGCAGGGTAGAATGCAGCCAACGGCTGTCAAACGGCACAAGCTGCGCCCCCCTGCAACGCCCCCGATTCACTTGCCCAGAAAACCCTTGGCAGCACCGCCGAAACTCCTTTGCGTGCACCCCCGATGTCCACTCGGCCCAACGGAATTCTCGCACTTGAAGATGGCAGCGTCTACCGCGGCCTTGCCTTCGGCGCCAGCGCCACCATCGCAGGCGAAGCGGTGTTCAACACCAGCATGACCGGCTACCAGGAGATCCTCACGGATCCCTCGTACTTCGGCCAGATCGTCACGATGACCGCGCCCCAGATCGGCAACTATGGCATCAGCCCCGAAGACAACGAGTCCGCCCGTCCCCAAGTCGCCGGCTTCGTCGTCCGTGAGCTCAGCCCGATCGTCAGCAACTGGCGCAGCCGCTTGTCCTTGGACGAGTTTCTCCGCAACCACGGCATCCCCGGCCTCCAGGATGTCGACACCCGCGCCATCACCAAGAAGCTCCGCGTCGCCGGCGCCATGCGCTGCTGCCTCTCCACCGAAGGCCTCTCCGCCGAGGATGCCATCGCCCGCGCCCGCGCCCGTGCCAGCATCGTCGGCGCCGACTACGTCAAGGACGTCACCTGCGTAAAGTCCTTCGTCTGGGACCCGAAGGATCCGACCAACGTCGCCTACCTTCCCACCGGCACCACTCTCGGCGCCAGCCCGATCCCCGAGAAGCGCTTCAAGGTCGCCGCCTTCGACTTCGGCGCCAAGCACACCATCTTCCGCAAGCTCGTCCGCCACGGCTTCGAGGTCTACGTCCTCCCCGCCACCGCCACCGCCGCCCAGGTCAAGGAACTCGCCCCCGACGGCCTCTTCCTCTCCAACGGCCCCGGCGATCCGGCCGCCCTCAGCTACGTCCATGGCACCGTTCGCGAGCTGCTCCCGCACTACCCGACCTTCGGCATCTGCCTCGGCCATCAGATGATCACCCATGCCCTCGGCGCCACCACCTTCAAGCTGAAGTTCGGCCACCGCGGCGGCAACCAACCCGTCAAGAATCTGGAGACGGGGAAGGTTTCCATCACCTCGCAGAACCACGGCTTCGCCGCCGACCCGCAGTCGCTCGAAAAGTCCGGCGCCGTCGTCACCGAGATCAACCTCAACGACGGCACCGTCGAAGGCTTGCGCCACAAGACGCTCCCCGTCTTCTCCGTGCAGTACCACCCCGAGGCCGCCCCCGGTCCCAACGACGCCGATCCGCTCTTCGTCGACTTCTACCGCCTCATCGAGGCTCGCAAGGCCGGAAAGATCTGAGCCAGTCCCCCTCTCTCACTACGAGCCTGCAAACCGCGCGTTTGCAGGCTCGTCTGTTTTCGCCTCCCAAGATCCCACACACCAGCACGGCCCCGCGCCACCCGCCTCACCGCCCGGAGCCCGCCTGTCGCTCGACGCATAGCGCTGTGGTTCCGCGCACCTCGCGCGTGACCACTCGCCGCACCGTGGCGCCCGCCCTTGGTCCGGATTCTCCGTCCGCGCGGAGTTGCGATACCGGCGCCGTCGATTCTGGCATCATCGATCCCACTTACTTTCATGACCGCCACAGAGCCCATCCTCCGTCGACTGCCTGTCACACGCCTCGTCTCCGCAGCTGCGTCCCAGCCAGCGCAGGCAGCGTCCCTCGAGAAACAACTCTGGGAACGCGCCGTGAAACGGGCCGAGTTCGGAGCCCGCTATCTGCCGGGGCTGGTTGAGGTCGTTGAGAAGATCGGCCTATGCCCGACCAGTGGCGAGATCGCCGTGTACTTCGCCACAAACATCGCACCCGACGCCAACGGTCAGCCCATGGCCCGACTCGTCGAGTCCGCCGGCCGCCGCACCGAGACTGCCTTTGACCCGCTGGTCCAGCACGCCCACGGCCTCCTCGACACCGTCGAGGCCTCGCTCCAGTCCGCCGACCCACTTTTCGGCACCGCCACCGGCGCCGTCCAGCGCTCGATGGAACGTGTGGTCGACGGAGTGCGCTGCATCGGGTTCTCCGCCGCGCGCCGCACCGCCGCGCTGGATCTCGAGTTTTCCGTGTGGGTCGCCGCCCAGCTCGGCCATGCCGTGCGCGTCGATTTCCGCGGTGCCAACCTGCGCGAGCGCGCCACCACCGACCGCATCTCCTCCGTCTATGGCATGCGTCGCTATGATGTGGACGCGGAGGGCCGCTGGGTGCTGCGCTGCCAGACCGACCGCATCACCTTCGTGACCGCCGCCCCCGCGTTACCCGCTACCGGCTACGCCGAACGCACCTCCTCATACAGCGGCCATTGGGAACAGCAGCCGCTGAACTCCGCCGCCTAAGCCGTACCGCGACCGGCCCGCACGACCGGCATTGCTCTGGCGCCACGGCTCGCCCACGCTGCGGACCGTCCAACACCGCATGTCCGCACCCGCCGCACTCTACAACTACGCCGCAGAAGCCATCCGCCGCTGGCGCGACGGCATGAACGCCGACGCCGCCCTGCGCGACTTCATGCGCCGGCACCCAAAGTTTCCCCAACCCGGCCGCGAGAAGCTCACCCGTGCCGTCTTCGCCTATTTCCGCTGGCTGCGCTGGCTTGAGGACGGGCGTCTGCCCGAGCAGATCGAGGCAGCCTCGAAGCTCCAGGAACGCTTCGCCCAGGACCCGCGAAGCGTGAAAGACCAGACACTCGCCGCCCGCGCCGTGCCCGACTGGGTCTGTCCCGAGCTCGATTTCGGCGGCGAGCCCGCCGAGGCCGAAGCCCGCAAGTTCGCTTGGCTCCGCTCTCTCCAGATCAAGCCCCCGCTCTGGCTCCGCGCCCGTCCCGGCCGCGCCGCCGCCCTGGCCAAGACCCTCGGCCACTGCGAGCCTGCTGCGCATCCGCTCGCTCCCGACGCGCTCCGCTACTCCGGTTCCGCCGACCTCTACGTCTCCGACGCCTTCAACTCCGGCGAGTTCGAGATTCAGGATCTGGCGTCGCAGATCGTCGGCGCCCTCTGCGCGCCCAAGCCCGGCGAGACCTGGTGGGACGCCTGCGCCGGCGAAGGCGGCAAGTCGCTCCATCTCGCCGACCAGATGCAGAACAAGGGCACGCTCTGGTGCAGCGACCGCTCGCACCGGCGGCTCGACACCCTCAAGCGCCGTTTCGGCCGCGCCCAACTTTACAACTACCGTCTCGCCCCCTGGGAGACGCCCGACACCCTGCCGACGAAAACCAAGTTCGACGGCATCCTCGTCGACGCACCCTGCTCCGGCATCGGCACCTGGGCCCGCAACCCCGACGCCCGCTGGACCACCACCGCGCAGGATGTCGAGGAGCTCGCCTCCGTCCAACGCGGACTCCTCGACAAAGTGGCCGGCTCGCTCAAGCCCGGTGGCCGCCTGATCTACGCCGTCTGCACCCTCGCCCGCCGCGAGACCACCGCCGTCGCCGCCGCCTTCTCCGCCGCACACCCCGAGCTCACACCCCTGTCTCTGTCGGCCTCCGCCTGTGGCGCCGCTCGCGAGAGAGGCGACTCCGAAACTGCCTCTCGCCTCTCGCCTCTCGCCTCTGGCCTCGTGCTCTGGCCGCAGGACCTCCACGCCAACGGCATGTTCGTCGCCGCATGGCAAAGAAAGTAACCCCCATCACCGGCGCCACCGTCCGCGCCGACTTCAACGCCGTCGAGGCGGTCGTGCACTACACGCGCGCCGCCCATCGCCTCGGTCTGTGGAAAACCGAGCAGCAGCTCATCGGGCGTTTCTTCACCGACAAGAACGCCCCGCTGCTTGAAGCCGGCTGTGGTGCCGGCCGCGCCACGCTCGGCCTGTGGGAGCTCGGCTACCGCGACCTCACCGCCTTCGATTTTGCCGAGGAACTCGTCGACCAGGCCCGCAATCTCGCCGCCGAGCGCGGCGCCACCGGTATCCGCTTCCATCATGCCGATGCCACCAAGCCCGCGCAGCTCCGCGCACTGCTGCGCCCTCCAGCCTCCGCCCTCCGTTCTCCGTCGTCTGTCGTCTGTCGTTCGTATTCCGGCGCACTCTTCCTCTTCAACGGCCTGATGCAGATCCCCACACGCCGCGCACGCCGCGCCGCCCTGCGCAACATTGCCGCCCTGCTCACGCCCGGAGCCCCCTTTCTCTTCACCACCCACGACCGCGACGAACCCGACGAGCTCCACCTCTGGCGCGCCGAGGCCAAGCGCTGGGCCGCCGGCACGCAGGACCCGCGCCTCCACGAGTACGGCGACCGCTACTTCGAGCACGAGCACGGCCGCACCTTCATGCACCTGCCCACCCGTGCCGAGATGCTCGTCGAGCTCGCCGCCACCGGCTGGGTTCACGAATACGATATCATGCGCAACGATCTCGCCCGCGAGTCCCACGCCGTGCGCGACTTTTCCGACAACTGCCGCTTCTGGCTCGTACGCAGACCTTTCTAGTCGCACTGCACCCGCGGTGCATGACTTACCTCAAGATTTCCCCTAAGAAATCGGCTGCTTGCACGTTTCCTAGGATAGCTGATTTCTCGACTCCCATCCTTCAACCCCAACCCGGCATGAGCCCGCCGAACGATGATCACGATGTCTTTGTCCGCGAGGCCATCCGCCTGCACGAGCGGCCACTGCTGCGCTATGTCATCCACCTGCTCGGCGACCACGATCGTGCGCGCGACATCGTCCAGGACACGTTCGTCAAACTCTGCCGCCAGCCCATCGCAGAGATCGACGGCCATACGGCGGAGTGGCTCTTCACCGTCGCCCGCCGCGCGGTGCTCGACGTCTTCCGCAAGGAGGGCCGCATGAGCCAGTTTGCGGAAGGACAGGCCGAACGCCTCGTCTCCGCCGATCCAACACCGGCCGCCACCGCTGAGACCCGCGAATCCTGCCGGCAGGTTCTCGACCTGTTGCCGCGGCTGCCCCGCAACCAGCAGGAGGTTGTCCGCCTGAAGTTCCAGGAGGGCTTCAGCTACCAGGAGATCGCCGCCATCACCCATCTCTCGATGGGCAACGTCGGTTTTCTCCTCCACACCGCGCTCGCCACCCTGCGCCGCGAGATGACACGCCCCAGCGCCGTTTGACCCCACGTCAACACCAGGAGACTTTCGCCATGTCCAAGATCGACCAGAACGACCCGCGACTCACCGCCTACGCGCTGGACGCGATGCCCGCCGCCGAGCGTGCCGAGTTCGAAACGCTGCTGCGCGACGATCCCGCCGCCCGGGTCCTCGTCGAGGACATCCGCCGCACGGCCTCGGCCCTCTCCAGCGCCCTCGCCTCCGAGCCACTTCCCGAGCGCAGCGTTGTCGCCCCGCATACGTACACACGGCCGCATTGGCTGCGCCGCCTCTTCACCGAAAGCTGGACGATATGGGTGCCGCTCGGCGCCGCCGCGGCCTTCGCCCTCTTCTTCTGGCGCGTCTACATTCCGGAGTACCGACGTCAGCAAGATCTCGCCCACAACAGCACCGGCACGGCCTCCGCCCGTCCCTCCGGCATCCCCATCGCGATGGCCGATGCCCCCGACGGCACCGCGGAAACCAGCACCGCCACGCCAGCATCGCCCAGCCCATCAGCACCCACCGGACTTGAATCGGCGTCGACCACGCTCAAGACCGGCTACTTCCTCACCGCGCGACAGAACCCCTCCTCGCGTTTCGCCGTCAACGTCGACACCGCCGCGTATGCCGACGTCCGCCGCAGCCTCGAAGCGGGCGAACGTCCCTCCACCGGCCTCGTCCGCATCGAGGAACTGGTGAACAGCTTCCGCTACAACTACCCGCAGCCCACCGGCGACGCCGCGCTCGCCCTCAGCACCGAAATGCATCCCGCCCCTTGGTCCGACGGACACCTGCTCGTCCGCATCGGGCTCCAGGGACGCGAGACAGCCCCCTCTCTCGCCGCCGCCCGTTCGCAGGATGCCGCCCGCGAACACCTCACCGCCAGCGCAGCCGCGGAGATCCGTGCCATCGCCGCTCGCGACGTGAAGGTCCAGGTCGATTTCAATCCCGAGCGAGTCCTCGCGTACCGCCTCATCGGCTACGAAAACCGTCTGCTCAAGGGCGACGCCGCCGAGTCCGCCGTCGACAACGATCTGGCCGCCGGCCGCAGCGTCACCGCGCTCTACGAGATCATCCCGTTGCCCGCGGCCAGACCGCACACCACCGTCGCTGCCAAGCCCGTGCCGCCGCCCACGCCCGATCCGTCCGACACCGCGGCATGGCTCACGGTGAAGCTCCGCTACACCGAGCCGGAAGCCGCCAAGAACCGTTCCGTCATCGTGCCGCTCCACGCCAACATCGCCGCCGATACGGCCCCGGCCACGCCCGACTTCAAGTTCGCCGCCGCCGTGGCCGGTTTCGGCCTCATCCTCCAGGACAACCCCAACAGAGGCACCGCGAGCTGGGACATGGTCGAGGCGCTTGCCAACGCCGGCATCGCCACCGGCGACACCGTCACCACCAATCAACGCCGCGATTTTCTCTCCCTCGTGCAGAAGGCCCGCCAGATCGATTCCTCCGCAACTCCGGCACCAGCCCCCGCACCGGCTGCGCAGTAGAGCGCAGCCGCAAGACGCAGGCCCAAGGCGGCCGGTGTCCGCCAACCAAAGTCCGCCTGACGTCCCGGGATCGCGAGATCGGCAGAAGCCAAGCCCCCCCCCGCTTGGATGGGGCACGAAAGCCAGCACGGGCAAGACGTCCTCCGTCGCCTTTTCTTGCGGCCCTTTACCGGCTGTTCGCTTCCTAATGTCCGTCGCGCGCCGCGCCTACGTTCGGATGAAGATGCCCTTTAGGTTCATCTCCAGCGCCTGCGGGTTCGGCGAGATGCGCAGGCCGTCGCTCTTGGCAATCTTGCCCTCCTTGATGAGCCGATAGATGTCCTTGTTGAAGGAGATGGAGTTCGTCTCGGTCGTGGCTTCGAGCAGCGCCTGCACCTTGTCGAAATGGCCTTCGAGGATGAGGTTGCGCGCGGTCGAGTCGACCATGAGCACCTCCTGCGCAGCGTAGCGGCCGCCACCCTCGAGCGCGGGGACGAGCTTCTGGCAGACCACGCCCTTCAACACCGCGGAAATCTGCCGGCGGATCTGCTCGTGTGCCTCGTGGGGGAAGAACTCGAAGATGCGGTTGAGCGACTGCTGGACGTTGGCCGAGTGGAGCGTCGTGATGACTAGGTGACCGGTCTCGGCGGCGGAGAGCGCGGTCTCGAGCGAAACGGCGTCGCGCATCTCACCGATGAGGATGATGTCGGGATTTTGGCGCAGCACCGAGCGCACGGCCAATGAGAAGCTCGGGGTGTCGATGCCGATCTCGCGCTGGTTGAAGATCGACTTGCCATCCTGGAACGTGAACTCGATCGGGTCCTCCATCGTGACGATGTGGCGCTCCAGATTCTGGTTAATCCAGTTGAGCATCGAGGCGATCGTCGTGCTCTTGCCCGAGCCGGTCGGACCGCAGACGAGCACCAAGCCGTCCTTGACCTGCGCGAGCTTGATCAGGCGCTCGGGCTGGAGATTGAGGGCGGCAAAGGTCGGGATGTGGCTCTTGATGTGGCGGAAGACGATCGAGATCGAGCCGCGCTGCTGGAAGGCGTTGACGCGGAAGCGCCCGATGTTCTCGGCGGTGTAAGCGAAGTCGATCTGTCCGTCGGTATCCCACTGCGGCTTGAAGACGACCGGCACGTACTCGTCGACGAAGGCCTGGATGATGTGCCGCGGGATCGGGTCCATGGCCACGGGCTTGAGCCGCCCGCTGATGCGCAGGTAGCCGACCTTGTTCGTCTTGATGATGCAATCGCTTGCTCCGGTCTCGACGCCGAGCTTGAGCAACTCGT
>CAZXHR010000179.1:0-8870 GCA_964640465.1 uncultured Opitutaceae bacterium | reverse complement strand
CGGCACCGACCCGCGCGTCGCGCGCCGCGCCGCCTGAGGGCATTTCCGCTTGCCGATTCCCCGACCGCCTCGCGAGCCGCCCCCGATCCCCCGCCCCGGCTCTCGCCCCCCTCCGCCAATGATCGTCCGCCCGCCATCCTCGGTCCCTCCGTCCTCCCCGGACTTGTCACGTAATACGTGACAAGTATCCGCCACCAGGAGCTTACGTTTCTCCAACGTCCCTCGTCCAAAATTCGTAAACGCCGGTCCGAGTCCCCCTCCGCCCATTCCGCAATCCGCATTCCGAAATCTCGGATATTCTCCCACACGGGAGAGCGCAATTCGTCCGCCCTCCGCCGAATCGAAAATCGGCAATCCCAAATCGAAAATGTTCCAGGATTTCCGCTACGCCTTCCGTCAGCTTCGCAATTCGCCCGGCTTCACGCTCATCGCGATGTTCACCCTCGCCCTGGGCATCGGCGGCAGCACCGCACTCTTCGCCGCCCTGCGGGCACTCGTCCTCGACCCGCTCCCCTACCACGAGTCGGACCGCCTCGTGCACGTGTGGTCCGGCCCGCACTGGCCCCTCTCCACGCCCGATTACTTCGACATCCGCGATCAGACCTCCTCGTTCTCCGATTTCGGCATCTACATGCCCACGCACGCCAACATCGGAGGCGGCGACAGGCCTCAAAACGTGCCCGCCGTCTCCTGCTCGTCCGGCGTCCTGCGCGCGCTGGGCGTGCAGCCCCTCCACGGGCGTCTGATCGAAGCCGACGACGAAGCCCCGGGAGCGTTGCCCGTAGCCGTCCTCGCGCACTCGATCTGGCGCAACACCTTTGCCAGCGATCCCACCCTTGTCGGTCGGACCATCCGGCTCAACGGCCGCTCCGTCACAGTCGTCGGCATCATGCCAACCTCCTTCGAATTTGCCGCGCCCTGGATGCGCGGAGTGACATGCCAACTCTGGACGCCGCTTCAGATGCGCCGCGGCGATGGCGACCGCGGCAGCCACTGGCTCTGCGCACTCGCCCGTCTGAAACCCGGGGTCACCGTCGGTGCCGCCGATGCCGAGATCAAGGCCATCGGCCGCCGCCTCACCGCCGCCTACCCCGACACGAACACAGGGAAGAATTTCCTCGTAACCACCCTGCATGAGGAGATGGCCGGGCCCATGCGAACGGGTACCTGGATGGTCTTCGGCGCTGTATTGCTCCTTCAACTCATCGCCTGCGCCAACGTCGCCAGCATGCTGCTGGCGCGCGGCGCCCTCCGCCAGGCCGAGCTCGGCCTGCGTACCGCCATCGGGGCCACCCGTCGCGACATCGTCCGGCTGGTCCTCGCGGAGAGTTTCCTGCTCGCAGCGGGCGCCGCGCTGCTCGCCATCCTCGTTGCGGACCTCTCGGTCGGATTGGTGGCCGCCACCGTGCCCGTCTCGGACGCACGCAAAGCCGCGATCGCGATCGGCTCCGGCGAGTTCCTTTTCATCGCCGCGCTGTCGCTGCTCACCACCCTGATCGCAGGCATCCCCGCAGCCCTTGCCAGCACACGCACCAATGTCGCCGACCTCATCCGCTCCGGCACCCGCACCGCCACCGGCTCGCATGCGCGCCACCGGTCTCTGCGCGCCCTAGTCGTTGCCCAGATCGTCATCGCCTTCCTGCTCGTCAACGTCGCCGTGCTACTCTCCACCAGCTACCGCAACATGGGCGAGGTCAACAAGGCCCTGTCCTCCGAATTTGTCCTCTCGGCTTCCCTTAGCCTCCAGGGAGACCGTTACGCCGACTCCAAGGCCCGCGCCCGGTTCTGCGACCAGCTCGTCGAAGCCGCACGCACGCTCCCCGGTGTCGTAGCCGCAGGCACCACCTCCAAACTCCCCCTGGAAGGCGGCAGCAATACGACCATCCTCGCCAACGACGAGGTCGCCGACCCGACTCAAAAGCGCCCCCTCATCGAGATCTCCAGCATCACGCCCGAATATTTCTCCGCCGCCGGCATCAAACTCCTGCGTGGCCGGACGCTCCAATCGGGCGATACCGGCGGGCAGCACGTCGGCGTCGTCATCAACCGCACCCTCGCCGAGAAATACTGGCCGGGCAAAGATCCCCTCGGGCAGCTCATCCGCCAGAACTCGGCAACGCCCGCATGGACGGCCACTGTCGTCGGGGTCGTCGAGGATGTGCGCCAATGGGGTGCCACGAGCGATCCGCAACCCGAGATCTACTGGGGCACCGAACGTGCCTGGAACAAGGAAGTCTTCCTGATCGTCCGCTCGCAACAACCGGCCGATCAGCTGTCCGAGTCCCTCCAGAATGCGGTGACTGCCCTCGACCCCGACCTTCCCCTGGCCCGCGCCCGCACGCTCAAGCGGCTCATCTACGACGCCACCTCCGGCTTCCGCCCCGTCGTCTGGTATGTGAACGTCTTCATGGGCCTCGCCCTCCTGCTCGTCGCCATCGGCCTGTACGGCACACTCAGCTACCTCACCCGCGAACGCACCCGCGAGATCGGCATCCGACTCGCCCTCGGCGCCACCCGCCGCGACATCCGCACCATCGTCGTCGCCCAAGGCCTGCGCTGGGCGCTGCTCGGCTCCGCCATCGGCATCGCCGGCGCGTTCGCCATCGCCTCCGCGCTCCGCTCGCTGCTCTTCGGCATCGGCGCCATCGACATCCCCGCCATGCTCGCCGCGCTGGGCCTGGCCTGCGCCGTCTCCGTATTCGCCTGCTGGATCCCAGCCCGCCGCGCCACCCGCGTCGATCCCATGATCGCCCTCCGCGCCGACTGACGGCTTTTCGATTGCCGATTACTGCAGTCGCCCCGCCGCCACCGCTCTCGGATCTCAAATCTCAGATCCCCAAATTCGCCGCTCCGCCTCCGTCCACTCCACATTCCGCAATCCGAAACCCGCAATTCCTCCGATGCTCCAGGATCTCCGCTACGCCATCCGCCAGCTCGTCAAGGCACCCGGCTTCGCCGCCGTCGTCATCCTCACGCTCGCCCTCGGCATCGGCGCCAACACCGCCATCTTCAGCGTCGTCGAGGCGATCCTCCTCTCCCCGCTACCGTACCCGGACTCCGGACGCATCGCCCAAGTCGGCCACTCCCCGCAGGCCTTCGCCAGCGCCAACGCCGGCGCCGACGGCGGCACCTTCATGGACTGGAAGCAGCACGCGACCACCTTCGAGTCCCTGGCCGCCATCCACCAGGCCGACCTGAATCTCTCCGGAGTCGCCGAGCCCGCGCAGCTCACCGGCTACGAGGTATCCGCCGACTACCTGAAGGTTTTCCGCATCTCCCCCGCCCTGGGCCGCGGCTTCACCCCGGCCGACGACGCCGCCGGCGGCGACAACCAGGTCGTCGTCCTCACCCACGAGATGTGGCAGCGCCGCCTCGCCGGCGACCCCTCCATCCTCGGCAAGACCATCCGGCTCGACGGCCGCAGCTTCACCGTGATCGGCGTCCTCCCTCCCGACGCCCTCAACACCCCCAACATCGAGTTCCTCATCCCCGCCGCCATCGAGGCCGCCGGATGGAAACAGCTCCGCAACTACAACTACGTCGTCACCGTCGTCGGCCGTCTCAAGCCCGGCGCCACCTTCGCCCAGGCCCAGACCGAGCTCGTCGCCGTCAACAACTCCCTGCGCTCCCTCTACCCGCCCAACAAGTCCGACTGGACCGTCACCGTCGACTCCCTCCACGCCTCCGGCACCAGCGGCGCACGCCCCTATCTCGTCATCCTCATGGCCACCGTCGGGCTGGTTCTCCTCATCGCCTGCGCCAACGTCGCCAATCTCATGCTCGCCCGCGCCGCCACACGGCAGACCGAGATCGCCGTCCGCATCGCCCTCGGCGCCAGCGCCGTCCGCATCGTCCGGCTCCTGCTCGTCGAGAGCGTCCTGCTCGCCCTGCTCGGCGGCATCGCCGGCCTGCTCGTCGCCTCGTTCGGCATCGGGCCGCTGGTCAAGTTCAGCGCCGCCAACCTCATCCCCAACCTCACCATCGGGCTCAACCCGACCGTCCTCCTCTTCACCCTCCTGATCTCGCTCGCCACCGGCATCCTCATCGGCCTCGTCCCGGCCCTGCGCATCGCCCGCACCGATGTCACCCACGACCTCAAGGAAAGCTCGCGCGGCGCCGTCGGCGGCGCCCGCCACAGGCTCCAGCGCACCTTCATCGTGGCCGAGACCGCCCTGACCGTCGTGCTCCTCTTCGCCGCAGGCCTGCTGCTGCGCAGCTTCATCGCCACGCTCGACACCGACACCGGCTTCAACCGCGACAACATCCTGCTCTTCGACATCAGCCGCACCTCGACCGGTTCGCCCACCCCCGCCCACCGCGTGCGCTTCATCCAGTCGGCCCTGCGCGAACTCGCCGGCAGCCCCGGCATTGTATCCTCCGGCATGATCTCCGCCGCTCCCTTCAACGACCAGCGCTTCTACGGCGACACCATCCGCCGCTCGGAGAACCCCGATCCCCACGCCGACATCAACACCGGCTTCGACGGCATCGGCGGCGACATTTTCCAAGTCCTCGGTACCCCGCTGCTGCGCGGCCGCTACCTCGGCGAGGCCGACAGCCTCGAGGAGGCCGCCAAGGTCCTCCTCATCAACCAGGCCCTCGCCCGTCAGCTCTTCGGCGACGACGACCCGCTCGGCCGCCACGTCCGTTTCAAGAACCTCGACTGGGAGGTCGTCGGCATCGTCGGCAACATCAGCCGCTTCCAGCTCGATGCCCCGCCGCCACCGATGGTCTATCTGCCCACGCGCGATTTCCCGTGGTCGATCACCCTCGCGATCCGCACCCACGGCTCCCCGCTCGCCGCCGCCGATGCCGTGCGCCGCGCCATCCGCGCCGTCGATCCCGACCAGCCCATCGCCAACCTGCGCACCATGCGTCAGTCGATCGACAGCTCCACCTTGCTCCGCGTGCGTCGCATGATGCTCGCCCTCGTCAGCTTCTTCGCCGGCATCGCGCTCCTGCTAGCCTGTGTCGGCCTCTACGGCGTCATGGCCTACTCCGTCACCCAGCGCACCCGCGAGATCGGCGTGCGCATCGCCCTCGGTGCCGCATCCGACCAGATCCTCCGCGATGTCGTGCGCGGCGGTCTGCTGCTGGTCGGCGTCGGCATCGGCATCGGCGCCCTCGCCAGCATCCCAGCCGCCTTCGGCATGCAGAGCCAGGTCTACGGCATGCGCCTCCTCGACTTCGGCGTAGTCTTCAGCGGCGTCTCCCTCGCGCTCGTCGCCGTCGCCATTCTCTCGTGTTGGATTCCCGCCCGCCGTGCCACCCTCGTCGACCCCATGGTCGCCCTCCGCGCCGACTGACGGAATTCGGCCCCCAGATTTCGGACTCCGATTCCCGCCTCGACGAAGCCGCTGAAAGGCCTTCGGAAAGGGCGCTATGGCGAGTTAATGACCGGAAGCTCAGTCGCCAGCAGCGCTCCTCCGCCGTCGGAGATCGCCGTTTCCGGCAGGCATGATCCGCCTCGGTGGTGTTGCCGCGTGTTCTCCGCTCCGCCCTCGTCCCATTTCCGGGATGCCCCCGTGTCGCTTCCGGTCCTCCGCCCGGCACGCCCATGCGGGCATCATCGCCCATGTCGTTGACATTCTGAATGTAGCAACCTCGCGCTCCGTTGGCATCCCCCCTGCAATTACCCGGGGATTCGCCATGTGCTCCTCACTGCTTCCCCTCTTCAGTAGCATCCGCTCCAGTGCGGCCACGATCCTTCTTTCGACGCCGTCCCTGACTCCGTCCAGCGGCCATGCCGCACTTCCGGTCGGGCTCGCCGGAGCGGCTTCGCTCTCGTTCGCCCTCGTTCTCCTCATCTGCTGGATCACACTACGCGGCCACCGCCGCTGACCCGCCGCCCCGTCCGCACTATCCGTTTACCGCGATCAACAGCTCCGCTCGGTCAGTCCGTACCCCGAAGCCCGCTATTCTTCCGATGCTCCAGGATCTCCGCTACGCCCTCCGCCAGCTCCGCAAGTCGCCCGGGTTCACCGCCGTCGTCGTCCTCACCCTCGCCCTCGGCCTCGGCGCCAACACCGCCATCTTCAGCATCGTCAACGCCACCTTCCTGCGCTCCCTGCCCTTCCCCGAGCCGGACCGGCTGGTCCGCGTCTTCGAGTGCAGCCGCCAGTGGCCGAAACAGTCCGTCTCCTATCCGAACTTCTGCGACTGGCAGAAGGCGCAGGATGTCTTCACGCAGCTGGCCATCTACCGCACCGCCTCCGGCAAGGTCGAGACCGACGCCGCCACCGAGCGCGCCATCGTCGGCTTCGTCTCGGCTGATTTCTTCAACGTGCTCGGCGTGCGCCCGGCCCTCGGCCGCGCCCTCTCCGCCGAGGACGACCGCGAGGCCGCCGCCCCCGTGGCCTGGCTCGCCCACCAGTTCTGGCTACGCACGTTCGCCGGCTCGCCCGATATCGTCGGCCGCACGATCCGAGTCGACGGCACAGCAGTCTCCGTCGCCGGGATACTCCCGGAGTCATTCCGATTCCACCAGCAGATGGATCTCGTCGTCCCCGTGGCCCCGTACGCGGAGCAGACGTTCCTCAAGATGCGCGGCAACCATAACGGCACCGAGGTCGTCGCCCGCCTCAAGCCCGGGGTCTCCCCCGAGGCGGCCCGGGCCCGGATGGTCGCCATCGCGGCGCGCCTCGCGCAGGACTACCCGAGGGACAACACCGGCATCTCCGCCGGGCTCGTACCGCTCCACGAGCAGTTCACCGGCTCCTCCCGCGCCAAGCTCCTGCTGCTCTTCGGCGCCGTCGGCGCCATCCTGCTCATCGCCTGCGTAAACATCGCCAACATGCTCCTCGCCCGCGCCAGCACCCGTGAACGCGAGATGGCCATCCGCACCTCGCTCGGCGCCACCCGCTGGGCTCTGCTCCGCCAGCTCCTCACCGAGAGCGTCGTCCTCGCCGCAGCCGGCGGCCTCCTCGGCCTGCTGCTCGGCGCGTGGGGGTGCGCGTTCGCCCGCCGCCTCATGCCCTGGGAGCTCCAGAACATCCTCGGCGACGATGTCGGGCTCGACCTCCGCGTCCTCCTCTTCAGCGCCGTCCTGGCCGTGGTCACCGGCCTCGCCTTCGGTCTGCTGCCCTCCTGGCTCCTCGCCCGTCAGGACCCCAACGCCGCGCTCAAGAACACCCGCCGCTTCGTCCGCACCATCGTCGGCCGTCTCCACCTTCCCGATCTGCTCGTCGTCGCCCAGGTCGCGCTCGCCCTCATGCTCCTGATCGGCGCCGGCCTCATGATCCGCAGCCTCTGGTTGCTCTCCCGCGTGCCCACCGGCCTGTCGCCCGAGCGGGTCCTCACCCTGCGAGTCTCGGCCCCCTCGATGTCCGAATACCGCCGCGACCCGATGGCCTTCGTCGCCTTCCATGAGCGCATCGTCGAATCGGTCCGCGCGTTGCCGGAGGTCGAGTCCGCCGCCTTCGGATCCTCCTTGCCGTTCACTTGGAACACCTCCAGCAGCACCGTCTTCGCCCTCGACCACCCCGCACCGTCCCCCGAGAACCAGCCCTCGGCCAATTCCCACGTCGTCACGCCCGACTACTTCCGCGTCATGGGAATCCCGCTCCTGCGCGGCGAGGGGTTCGACGGCCACGAGGCGCCGCCTCCCATGCCTCAGAACGTCGAGATCTCCGAGTCCTCGTTCGTCCAGATCTACCGCAACTTCGAGATCAAGTGCGTCGTCAGCGAGGCCATGGCCGCGATGCTCTGGCCCGGCGAGGACGCGCTCGGCAAACGCTTCCAGATGGGACCTCCTACGTCGAACCTGCCGCAGTTCCACGTCGTCGGCATCGTCGGCAACACCGCCCAGCAGGGACGCGAGAATCGCCCCCCGCCCGAGTTCTACGCCGCCATCCGCCAGTTCCCGATGCCGATGGGCTACCACCTCGTCGTCCGCTCCCGCCAGGACGCCGCCACACTGCTCGCCTCCGTCCGCACCGTCCTCAAGACCGCCGCCCCGCAGGAGACCGTCTACGACGTCAAGGTCATGAGCGACCGCATCGCCGAACGCAGCGCCGACCGCCGCTTCAACACCGGCGTATTCGCCTTCTTCGGCGGCGTCGCCCTCCTGCTCTCCGCCATCGGCATCTACGGCGTGCTCGCCTCCAACGTCGGCCGCCGCACCCGCGAGATCGGCATCCGCATGGCCCTCGGCGCCCGCCCGCTCGACGTGCTCCGCGAGATCCTCGGCTCCGGTCTGGCGCTCGTCATCGTCGGCACCGCGCTCGGTGCCGTCGCGGCCTTCGCTGGCGGCCGTATCCTGCAAAGCCAGCTCTTCGGCCTCTCCGCCACCGACAGCATCACCTACCTCCTCGCCGCACTGCCGCTGCTCACCACCGCCTTCGTCGCCAGCCTGCTCCCCGCCCGCCGCGCCACCAAGGTCGACCCCATGATCGCCCTCCGCAGCGAGTGACGGGGCGCTGCTTCGCCCCCCTTCTCCCGAGCTTCCTCCGCCTCGCCCAACTCCCAGAGCGCTCCGTCAATCCGCGATCCGTTTTCCGAAATCTCGAAGATTCTCCCGCACGGGAGAACGCAATTCGTCCGCCCTCCGCCGAATCGAAAATCGGCAATCCAAATTCGAAAATGTTCCAGGATCTCTGCTACGCCCTCCGCCAGCTCCGCAAGTCGCCCGGCTTCACCGCCGTCGTCGTCATCACGCTCGCCCTGGGCATCGGCGCCAACGCCACCGTCCTGTGCTGGCTGCGCAACCTCGTCGAGCGCCCCGTCCCCGGCGCCGTCGACCAGCCCAGCCTCGCAGTCATCCTCTCCAACTGGGGCGGCGGCAACGCCTCGCTCCAGGACGTCCGCGACCTCGGCTCCCTCGACACCGTCCTCTCCGGCGCCGCCGTCTCCATGACGACTCCGGCCTCGCT
>CAZXHR010000178.1:6259-8889 GCA_964640465.1 uncultured Opitutaceae bacterium | reverse complement strand
GAGCGAGGGTGGGGGAATTCGGTTGCGCCCATGGCGAATTGCCCGCGTGCCATCGTTCGGACGGCACACGGGCAAGATTCTTCGCGAGGCTTGCGAAAAGGCTCAGGCGGCGGTGGTCACGTGGCTCTTGGCCAGCTCCACCAGCTTGTCGAAAGCGGCCGGATCCGCGATGGCCACTTCACTCAGCATCTAGCGATTGAGGAAGACGTCGGCCTTCTTGAGACCGCTCATGAGTTTGCTGTAGGAAAGCCCGCGCGCGTCGGCCGCGGCACTGACGCGAATGATCCACAGCGCCCGGAATTCCCGCTTGCGGACGCGGCGGTCGCGGAAGGAGTACATGCCGGCCTTGATGACGGTCTGTTTGGCCGGCCGGAAGAGGGTACTGCGCGAGGCGCGGTAGCCCTTGGCCTTCTTGAGGATGCGTTTGTGTCGCTGCCGAGTCGCAGCGCCAGGTCGGACGCGAGGCATCGGAAACTCTCCTTACGGCGCGCGGCCTACGCGAGGCCGAGGGCGCGGAGGACGTTGTCGACAAAACCGCCCTTGACGAGCGAGGCGCGCCGCAAACGCTGCTTGCGACGGCCCGACTTGCCGCTCATCAGGTGTCCGGCAAAGGACTTCTTGTAACGGATCTTGTTGCCGGCCGACACCGTGACGCGTTTCCGCATACCCTTGTGCGTCTTGTGCTTCGTCGTTGCTTTTGCCATGAATCGGGTTCCTGCTAATAGGTCCGAGCCGGGTAGTATAGGGGCTTAGGCGGGCAGGGACAAGGGCCTGCCGCGCGGTGTCGGCGCGGCCGAAAAGGCGGCGGCGGGCGGCGGGAGCCTCCGGAAGGCCGGCCGGGAGGCCGCGGGGCCGGTCCGTCGTGCCAGGGCCACCGGGGGGGCGGGGAGAGGACTCCGGCGGGCGTAGCGGGGCCGGACGGGCCTTTCCCGCATCTTCGGGTTGCTTTGTCGGGTTCGGCCACTATACTAGCGCTTCGTGCCCGGAAACCGGTTCAGCCGCGTCCCGGGGCACATCGGCCGGTCGCTCACTCCCTGGCGACCGGTCCAGGGGTTCGGCGTAAGGCAAAAAACCTCACCCGCCTTGGTTCTCTGTACTGCCCATAGCCGATAAAAAGAAGGATTGTGTACCAAGGCCGCAGGGCGCGGGCTGCGGGAAGCTATCTAGGATGGTGTGTGCATGGCAACGCGTAGACTCGGTATCGTGGTTGGCGGTGGTCCGGCTCCGGGCATCAATGCGGTCATCGGAGCGGCGGCGATTCAGGCGATCAATTGCGGGTTCGAGGTCGTCGGCTTCTACGACGGCTTCCGCTGGCTGGTGTCGGACGAGTTCGATCCGCCGACGCACACCACGCGGCTAGAAATCGCCCGCGTGGCGCGGATTCACTTTGACGGCGGCTCGATCCTACGGACTGCCCGCACGAACCTGATCGACTCCGACAAGCTCAAGACGAGCAAGCGCGCCGAGGCCCACCCGGGCAAGGTCTCGCTGGCGCTGGGCCGGCTGCGCGAACTGGGCATCAATTGCCTGCTCACCATCGGCGGTGACGACACGGCTCTGTCCGCGCGCTTCCTGTCCGAAGCGGCCGGCGGCAACCTGCAGGTCGTGCACGTGCCGAAGACGATCGACAACGATCTGCCGCTGCCGCAGAACCAGCCGACCTTCGGCTTCTCGACGGCCCGCATGATCGGCGCGCAACTTCTGAAGAACCTGATGACCGATTCGCAGACCACCGGCCGGTGGTACCTGGTCAGCGCCATGGGCCGCAGCGCCGGTTGGCTGGCGATGTCCATCGGGCAGGCCGCGGGTGCGACGGTCACGTTGATCCCCGAGGAATTCGGCGACAAGACGACGGTCGCGGCGATCGTGGACGTGCTCGAAGGCTCGATCCTCAAGCGGCACGTCCTGGGACGCTGCGACGGCGTCGCGGTGGTGGCGGAAGGGGTCGCGTACCGCCTCGGAGATCGCGAGGAATTGGAGCGCCTGCTCGGTCGCGAAGTGCCGGTCGATGCGGCCGGTCACATCCGCCTGGCGGAAGTGCCGCTGCTCGAGCTCATCAAGAAGGAGATTCAGGCGCGCTTCAAGGCACGCGGGCAGGAACTCCCGCTCGTGACGCACAACATCGGCTACGAGCTGCGTTCCGCAGACCCGACGCCGCACGACATGGCGTATTGCCGGGCCCTGGGCTTCCACTCGATCCGCCTGTTCATGGACAAGCAGCGCAAGACGGGCGTGATGGTGGCGCTGGTCAACGGCAACCTCGAAGCCGTCGAGTTCAAGGACATCATCCAGCCCGACACGAACCGGACGGCGGTGCGGCTGGTGGACATCAGCTCCGACGAATACACGGTCGGCCGGGCGTATCAGATTCGCCTGGAGAAGGCGGACCTGGAGAACCCGCTCATGCTGAGCAAGCTGGCGGGCGCGGCGCGCATGGCGCCGGAAGAGTTCAAGACCCGCTACGCGCGCGCGGCCACCCGGCTGGGTGAGCTGGCGGAAGAGCCGGTTCCGGCGACGAGCGGCAAGAAGAAGTAGAGCTAATGCGGGGGGCCAGTGGAGTGGTGGGCCGGGGGGGGGGGGGGGGCCCCGGGGCCGCGCCTTTTGGGACCGCCGGGGGGCGGCGCGCCGGG
>CAZXHR010000178.1:0-6249 GCA_964640465.1 uncultured Opitutaceae bacterium | reverse complement strand
GTGCACGGGTGCCGTGGGCGGACCCGTGCACCTTCTTTTTTGCCACCGGCGAGCGTCGTCCGCGGCGTGGGGCGCGTACGTCGGACGCTACGTCACGCCTCGCGCTCGGAGCGGCCGCGGTCGAACCAGGCGTAGATCGCGGGCAGCACGAGGAGCGTGAGCACCGTGCTGCTGATGATGCCGCCGATCACGACGGTCGCGAGCGGGCGCTGGACTTCGGCGCCCGTGCCCGTCGCGAGGGCCATCGGCACGAAGCCGAGGGACGCCACGAGCGCCGTCATGAGCACGGGGCGCAGGCGCGTGAGGCTGCCTTCGAGTACGGCGTCGTGCACGGTGTGCCCCGCCTGCCGTAGTTGGCGGATGAAGCTGACCATGACGAGGCCGTTCAGCACGGCGACGCCGGACAGGGCGATGAAGCCGACGCCGGCAGAGATCGAGATGGGGATGCCGCGTAGCCAGAGGGCCAGCACGCCGCCGGTCAGTGCGAGCGGCACGCCCGTGAACACGAGCAAGGCCTGCGGTAGCGAATTGAACGTCGCAAATAGCAGGATGAAGATCAGTGCCAGGGCCAACGGGACAACGATGGCGAGACGCTCGCGAGCCGCAATGAGGTTCTCGAACTGCCCGCCCCAGCCGAGCCAGTAACCCTCGGGCAGGCGGCCGAGCTGCTGCTCGATGCGCCGCTGGGCCTCGGCGACGAACGAGCCGAGGTCGCGGCCGCGCACGTTGCACTGCACGACGAGGCGGCGCTTGCCGTTCTCGCGGCCGATCTTGCGGGCCCCCTCGGCGACGGTGATGCGCGCGACGCTGGACAAGGGAATGTAGCCGGGCGGCGGCTGAAGCTCGCTGTCGGCGGTCGCGGACTTGCCGTGTCCGCCATGGACGGCGGCGGCGGTGTCCACCGCATCCGTCTTGGGCAGCGGAATCGGTAGAGCGCCGATCGCCTGCAGGTCGCCGCGCTGCTCGTCGGGCATGCGGACGACCAGTTCGAAGCGCCGGTCGCCCTGCATGACCTGGCCGGCACTGACGCCGCCCAGCGCGATCTCAACCACATCCTGCACGTCCTTCACGTTCAGGCCGTAGCGGGCGACCTGGGCGCGGTCGATCTCGATGCTGACCATGGGCATGCCGGCGATCTGCTCGATCTTGACATCGTCGGCGCCGGCTACGCCGCGGAGTTCGGCGGCGATGCGGTTCGCGTACTGGAGCAGCGTGTCCAGCTCGTCGCCGTAGACTTTGACGGCGAGGTCGCTGCGCACGCCGGAGACGAGCTCGTTCATGCGCAGTTCGATGGGCTGGCTGAATTCGTAATTCTGTCCGGGGATCTGCCGGACGACCTCGGACATCGCTTCGACCAGTTCTTCCTGGGTCTTGGCGCGGCGCCACTGCTCGCGCGGCTTGAGCATGATGTAGGTGTCGGAGACTTCCTGGCCGCAGACGTCGGTGACGACCTCGGAGGTGCCCGTGCGGGCGAAGATGGTGGCGATTTCGCTCGGGAACTCGCGGAGCAGGAGCTGCTCGACCTGCTTCTGCATGGCGACGCTGGCGGTCAGCGAGATGCTCGGCATGCGGGCAGGCTGCACGGCGATCGCGCCTTCGGTCAGACGCGGGATGAATTCGCTGCCCATGCGGCTCGCCAGCAGCAGCGTGCCGGCGACGATCGCGATGGCGCCGACGGCCACGGCGCCGCGCGCTCGCAAAGCCAGCGTCAGCACCGGGCGGTAGACGGCCTTCACGGCGCGGACGAGCCAAACGTCGCGTTCGACCACGCGTCCGCCGAGCAGCAGCGCTGCGAGGGCCGGCACGGCCGTGAACGTCAGCAGGAGGGCGCCGGCCAGGGCGAGCAGCACGACGAGGGCCATGGGCGTGAACATCTTGCCCTCGACGCCGGAGAGCGTGAGGATCGGCAGGTACACGATCATGATGATCGCGATACCGAAGACGGTCGGGCGGGCCACCTCGCGGGCGGCCTCCTCGACGATCTGGAAGCGTTCCGCGCGGGTGGCGGGGCGGCCGAGTTCGTGCTGGCGGCGGCCGAGGCGGCGCATGAAGTTCTCGACCATGACGACCGCGCCGTCGACGATGATGCCGAAGTCGATGGCCCCAAGGCTCATCAAGTTGCCGCTGACGTTCGACTGGACCATGCCGGTAACGGCGAAGAGCATCGAGAGGGGGATCGCGAGAGCCACAATCAGGGCAGCGCGGGCATTGCCGAGCATCAGGAGGAGCACGACGATGACGAGCACGGCGCCTTCGAAGAGGTTCTTGCGCACCGTCGCGATCGTTGCGTCGACGAGGTACGTGCGGTCGTAGAGCGTGTTGATCTTCACGTTCGGCGGCATCGACTTGTTGACTTCGGCGATCTTCTGCGCGACGCGGTGTGAGACCGTGCGGCTGTTCTCGCCGTAGAGCAGAATGGCGGTGCCCAGAACGGCTTCCTCGCCGCCCGACGTGCCGGCCCCCGTACGCAGCTCCTTGCCGAGACCGATCTGCGCAACGTCCTTCACGTAGATCGGCGTGCCGTCGTGCGTGCCGAGCTTGATGTTCGCGATGTCGGCCTCGGTCTGGATGAGGCCGGTGGAGCGGATGATGTACTGCTCGCCGGCGTGCTCGATGTAGCCGCCGCCGACGTTGGTGTTGTTGTTACCGAGAGCGTCGAGCACGTCGCGGAACGTGAGGTCGTACGCCATGAGCTTCAGCGGGTCGGGCGTAACATGGTACTGCTTGTCGTACCCGCCGATGCTGTTAACCTCCGTGAGCCCCGGGATGGTGCGCAACTGCGGCTTGACGATCCACTCCTGAATCGTCCGCAGGTCCATCGGCGTGTAGGCGGTGCCGTCCGGTTTGGGGCCGACGGCATCGACGCTCCAGAAGTAGATCTCGCCGAGGCCGGTCCAGATCGGCCCGAGGAACGGTGTGCCGACGCCGACGGGCAGACTCTCCTTGGCCTCGGCCAAACGTTCCGCAACGAGCTGGCGGGCACGGTAGAGGTCGACTTCGTCCTTGAAAATGACGGTTACCTGTGAGACGCCGTAGAACGAGACGGAGCGGATTTCGTCCACGCCGGGGATGCCCTGCATGGCCCACTCGATTGGGAAGGTGATCTGCTTCTCGATCTCGATGGGCGAGAGAGCGGTGACGGCCGTGTTGATCTGCACCTGCTTGTTGGTGACGTCGGGCACGGCGTCGATGTTGACGCGCGAGAAATTCCAGATACCCAGCGCGGCGAGGCCGATGGTGGCCAGCACGATCAGCAGACGCTGCTGGATGGAAAAGCGGATGACGTTTTTCAGCATCGGTTAGCTCCAGCGGCCTAGTGCTCGTGGCTGACCATGGACTTCAGGAGATCGGCTTTGACGACGTATGCGCCGCGGATGACGTAGCGCTGGCCCGGCGCCAAACCGCCGACGATCTCGGCCGCAGTGGGACTGGTGCGGCCGACGGTCACGGAGCGTGCTTCGAGCGCCTCGTCCTCCTCGACGAAGACGACGGACTGGTCCTCCAGACGCTGAAGGGCGTCGAGCGGTACGAGTACGGCGACCGGCTCGCGAGAGACCTGGACGGTGGCCGTGACAAACGTGCCCGGACGCCAGCGCCCGTCCTGGTTGGGTAGTTCCACGCGGGCGTAAGCGGCGCGTGTCGCTTCGTTGAGAAGCGGCGTGATGTAGGCGATGGGGGCCGTCGCGTCCGCGGGCAGGCCGGCCGCGCGAATGGTAGTGGTCTGGCCGACCTGCACGCGTGCGAGATCCTGCGCGTAGACCGTGATGTTTGCCCAGACGGTCGACAGGTCTGCGAGGATGAAGGCGTCAGCATCCGCGCTAAGCACTTCGCCGAGCGAGCAGTGCTTGGCGATCACGGTGCCCGCGAAGGGGGCCCGCACCTCAAAGACCGCGAGGTCGTCGGGGTTCGGTGGCAGCTCGCCGAGCTGCGCATCGGTGATGCCGAGCGCGTGCAACCGATTCTCGGCTGCGTTGGCGTCGATCTTGCTCTCGGCGGCGGCCTTCTGGATCGCGAGGAATTCCAGGTCGGGCATGATCTTCTGTGTGTGCAGCTTCTCGGCGCTTTCCAGGTTCGCCTGCGCCAGTGTCAGACGTTGCTGAGCGGCCAGATACGCGGCTTTGCCCTCGGCAAGTTCGCGGCTCTCCAATTGCAGCATGATTTCGCCGGGTTCGACGCGATCGCCGGCCACCTTGTCAACGCGGCGGACGATGCCGGAGACCCGCGGCACGATGTGGGCGACGCGATCGGCGTTCAGCACAATCTCGCCGGGCAGGGACAGCACTTGCTCCAGGTCGCCGGGGCCGGCTGCGGCGAGCTCGATGCCGGCTGTGACGCGGGCGGCGGGGGGGATGACGACGCGGTGTTCCGCGTGCGCGCCGCCTTCCTCGGCGTGCTCGCCGGACTCACCGGCGTGGGCGGACGCTTCGCCGGCGTGCTCCTGCCCCGCGTGTTCGTCGGCGTGAATCTCGGTTCCGGACTCGGGTGCGAGCCAGCCGCGCTGTACGCTCAGATAGACACCGGTTGCACCGAGCAATAGTCCGGCGATGACGGCGCAGAAGATGGCGCCAGGAGACGTCGATTTCATGGTTACTCACCTGCCTTCGAGGTTGGGGCGGACGTGGGACCGCTTTGCAGTCCCACGAGTGTGGTGATCGGTTGGCCGGTCGCGCGCTCCAATTCGACGAGTGACGTGGCCGATGCCTTCAGAGCCTCCGCGTAGCCGCTGCGTGCGCTCAACAGGGCGCGCTCGGTCTCCAGGACGTTGAGTAGCGTGGTGCGGCCGGCTTGATATGCGGTACGGGATAGTTCGAGGCTCGCCTCGCGCAGCGGGAGAACTTCGTCGCGGTAGAAACGGACGGTCTCCGAAGCGTTGCGGGCGCGGCCACTGGCCAGACGCACCTCCTGGTCCACCTGCAGTTGCAGTTCTTCCTGAAGCCGCAGACTTTGAGCGTATGCGTACTGTGCCCGGGCGATGCCGCCCTGGTTCTGATTGAAAATGGGCAGTTCGAGTCCCAGCGTCGGACCGAGCAGCGTATCCGTTGACGCCTTCTCGATATCGCCCAGTTCGAAACGCGGCTCCTGCTCGACGATCGATGACCGCACGCTATCCGCCAGGATGTTTCGGCCCGCCGGAGCCTGTCGCTCGGAGCGCTCAAAGCCGACACCCAGTTCGAGCGACGGGAAGAGCTTCAACTCTTCTTCCCGCACGCGCGCGCCCGCGGCCGTCGTGGCGACATCGGCGGCCTGGAGGTCGAGGCGCTGGACGGCTGCCAGTGCGAGCAGGATCTCGTCGCTCAAGCTCCACGCGGGGGGCTGCGGCAGCTCTTCGGTCAGCGTCAGATCGGCCGGCGGCAAGGCGAGGCCGAGCTGCCGGGCGAGTTCCGCACGCCCCTCCAGCGCCGCGACATCGGCCGCACGCAATGCGAGTTGGGCGTCGAGGACCTCGGAACGCGCGAGGTTGACGTCGATTTCGCTGCCGGCGCCGGCCTGTTGGCGGGCTCGAGCGAGATCGAGGACCTGCTCGGCGACCTGCACGCTCTCGCTCGCGAGTTCACGCGCGCGGTCCGCGTGGCGCGCGCGGTAATAGGCGGCCTTCGCCTCAAACGCGGTTACGCTCGCTTCGCGGGCGACGCGGAGGATGGTCTCGTCGAGCGTGCTTTCGGCGGCACGTTGGCGGGCGGGGATTTGCCACAAATCGGCGATGTTCTGCACCAGTGCGGCTTCGAAGTTGGCGAGGCCGCCGGCGTCGGGAAAGCGCAGGCCGAGCGACAGCGTCGGATTGGAGAGTAGCCCGGCCTGAACGACATCCGCGCGGGCCATGCCGATCTCATGCAGGTCGGCCTGGATGCGGCGATTGTTGAGCAGACAGACCTGCACGGCGGTGTCGGCGGTGAGGCCGGCGTCGAGCAGGGCCTGCACCTGCGCGGTGCGGGCGGCGCCACTTGCGGGCGACATCTCGGGTCGGTAGGTGAACGGTTGGGAGGTCGCAGCCTCGATATGTGCGGCCGCGCGATCGTAATCGGGGCCGGGGTTCACGGTCGCGCAGGCGCCAAGCCCCAGTACGCTGACGGCCGACAGCATGAGCGCGGCGCAGCGAAGTTCCGGTGTATGCATGGTGATTTCGGTTCTCTCTGTGTTGGGCCGCAGCGCGCCAAGCGGGGCGGCGGACGACACGAGTCACGGCAAGACTAGCTTGGCGGGGCGGGGAATCACATCAGCAGAGGCAGGGGGGCGGCCGTGGGAGGGGGC
>CAZXHR010000177.1:0-8909 GCA_964640465.1 uncultured Opitutaceae bacterium | reverse complement strand
GCGCGCGCCGGCGCGCGCACGCCGCCCGCGCCGCCGGCGCCGCCGCCGCCCCCACCGCCGCCGGTCCAGATCTGCGACCACGCGCTCAAGGGCGTCGATCTCGATGTCGCCGTCCGCACCGATGCGGTCGTCGCCGCCGCCGAGGTCCTGCGCCGCAACGGTTTCGCGATGGATACCATCACCGGCGTCGACTGGCTCGCCCAGGGCCTGATGGAGGTCGTGTACGACTTTTTCCATCCCGAGTGCGGCCGCCACGTCGCCATCCGCTGCCGCGTCTCCCGCGAGCAGCCCGAGGTGCCCACCATCACCCATGTGTTCCAAGGGGCCAACTGGCACGAGCGCGAGACGCACGATTTCTTCGGCATCCGCTTCGTCGGCCACCCCGACCTCACGCCGTTCCTCCTCCCCGAGGACGCCACCTATCATCCGCTTAGGAAGGACTTCGCCGGTGCTCCAGCTGAATAAAGAAGAGGCCATCGCCCACGCAGCCCACTGCGTCGGCGGGCCCAACGAGACCTTCGTCCTCAACCTCGGGCCCCAGCACCCGTCGACCCACGGCGTGCTGCGCGTGAAGCTCACGATGGACGGCGAGTTCATCCGCCACGCCGAGCCGGTCTGCGGCTACATGCACCGCATGCACGAGAAGATGGGCGAGAACCGCAACTGCGCGCAGTTCCTCCCCAATACCAGCCGCATCGACTACCTCTCCGCGATGCAGTACACCCACGGCTGGGTCGGCGCCGTCGAACGCGCCTGCAAGATCGAGGTCCCCCTCCGCGCCGAGTACATCCGCGTCATCACCTCCGAGCTCAACCGCATCGCCTCCCACCTCGTCGGCTGGGGCGCATGGGTCATGGACCTCGGCGGCCTCACCCCCATCCTCTACGCCTTCGAGGACCGCGAGAAGATCCTCGACCTCCTCGAAAGCGTCTCCGGCGCCCGCCTCACCTTCTGCTACTACCGCATCGGCGGCGGCTGCGCCGACCTCGACGACGCCTTCATCCAGGGCGCCAAGGCCTTCGTGCCCTACATGCGCGAGCGCCTGAAGATGTACAAGGATCTCGTCACCGACAACGTGATCCTCCGCAAGCGCCTCGAGGGCATCGGTATCATCTCCCAGGACATGTGCCGCCGCTACGGCGCCTGCGGCCCCGTCATCCGCGGCTCCGGTATCGCCAACGACACCCGCAAGACCGAGCCCTACTCCGTCTACAAGGACTTCGATTTCGAGATCCCGGTCTACACCCAGTGCGACTCGATGGCCCGCTACCTCGTCCGCATGGACGAGATGGAGCAATCCCTGCGCATCATCGAGCAGGCCCTGGATAAACTTCCCGCCGGCCCCTTCATCAACCCGAAGGTTCCGCGCCTCCTCAAAGTCCCCGCCGGCGACTACTCCTACGCCACCGAGGCCGGCCGCGGCCGCTTCATGGTCCGCCTCGTCGCCGACGGTTCCGACAAGCCTTACCGCGTGAAACTCCGCACGCCCTGCCTCTCCAACATGAGCCTCTTCGCCGAGGCCGCCACCGGCATGATGATCGCCGACGCCATCGCCTTCATGGGCAGCCTCGACCTCGTCATCCCCGACATCGACCGATGAGCGCGATTATCGACTTCTTGTTCACCGCCCCGGCTTGGCCCTGGGTGCGGATGATCCTCTTCCTCGTCGGCGCCGCCGCCTTCGCGGGCATCAACGCCGCCTACTTGGTCTGGTGCGAACGCAAGGTCGCCGCCTACGTCCAGCGCCGCCCCGGCCCGATGGAAGTCGGCCCCCAGGGTCTCATCCAGCCCCTGGCCGACGCCGCCAAGCTGCTCGCCAAGCAGATGCTCAGCCCCATCGCCCAGGCCGACGGCATCCTCTTCCGCATCGCCCCCGTCGCGATGGTCATGCCGGCGCTCATGTGCTTCGTCGTCCTTCCCTACGGCGACTACCTCAGCCCCACCCGCATCGACCTCGGCCTGCTCGTCATCTTCGCCTTCGGCGCCTTCAACGTCATGTCGCTGATGCTCGCCGGCTGGTCGTCGAACAACAAGTACGCCACCATCTCCTCCGCCCGCGTCGTCTCCCAGAACATCGCCTACGAGATCCCGATGCTCCTCACCATCGTGACCATGATCATGGTCACCGGCGCCACCGACCTCGGCACCATCGTCACCCAGCAGGGCGGCGGCTTCTGGAACTGGAACATCCTGCGCGGCATCTGGACGCTGGCCAACCCCCTCGTCCCCGTCACGTTCCTCATCTACTTCATCTGCATGCTCGCGGAGACCAACCGCGCGCCCTTCGACCTCGCCGAGGCCGAGAGCGAGCTGGTCGCCGGCTCCTTCACCGAGTATTCGAGCATGGGATTCGGCCTCTTCTTCATGGCCGAGTACATCAACATCGTCGTCGGCTGCTCCGTGGCGACGATCCTCTTCCTCGGAGGCTGGCACCCGGGCTTCTTCCCCCTGCCCGCCAACCCTTGGCTGGCATCCCTCGTCGGCTTCGGCGCCTTCTGCGCCAAGCTCTACACCCTGATCTTCTTCGTCATGATGGCGCGCTGGACCTACCCGCGCACCCAGTTCTACGGACTGCTCAACCTCTCCTGGAAGATCCTCATCCCCGTGGCGCTCGTCACGCTCCTGCTCAGCGGCGTCCTGATGAAGCTCACCAACCTGTTCTGACCATGGGCTACTTCGGCGAAATCTACAGCGGCGCGAAAAGCCTGGTGATCGGCATGCGCATCACCCTGGACCAGTTCTTCAAGAACTTCCGGGGCAACTCCCATATCCCCACGCCACTCTCCCCATCCCGGAGAAGTACCGCGGCCACATCATCTTCACCCACGACCCCGAGACCGGGAAGTCCCGCTGCATCGCCTGCAAGTCCTGCGAGCGCGCTTGCCCCTCCGGCTGCATCCTCGTCGAGGGCGAGAAGAAGGAGGGAGAGACCAAGAAGTCCGTCACCCTCTTCGAACTCAACTTCACCCGCTGCAGCCTCTGCGGCGCCTGCGTCGAGGTCTGCCCGACCGACGCCCTCGACTTCTCGAAGCGCTACAACCTGGCGAACCCCAGCAAGGAGATCTACGCGAAGATCGATCTCATCAAAGATTTGGAGAAACGGACGCAGAAATGAGCTCCCTCGCCTTCCCGCTTCTGGCCGCGGTCGACCCGATCCCCGGCTCCACCTACATCATCCCCGCGCTGTTCCTGTTCTTCGTCGCCACGACGGTCGCAGGCACCCTCATCGCCGTCGCCGCGCGCCGGATCATCCGCAGCGTCTGCGGCCTGGCCGTCTGCTGCCTCGGTCTCGCCGGCCTCTACTACTTCCTCAACAGCCCGTTCCTGGCGCTGATGGAGCTGCTCATCTACGTCGGCGCCGTCTGCGTCACCATCATCTTCGCGGTCATGTTAGCCGAGCCCGAGGAACCCGCCCGCCAGGTCGGCCGCGTCACCTACTGGCTCGCCGTCGCCGCCACCGCGATTGTCGCCGGCGCCATCTTCTGGTCGCTCGCCCGCCTCGGTCTCTGCGGCGACTGGCCCACGCTGGCCCTCAACCAGTCCAGCGGCTCCGTCGAAACCATCGGCGTGAAACTGCTCACCCAATACAGCTTCGCCTTCGAAGCCATCTCCCGCGTGCTCCTGGTCGCCATCCTCGGCGCCATCGCCATCGCCCGCTCCGGGAGGCACACCGCATGAACTCGCTTCTGGACCCCCTCCTGCAGCTCCACACCCGGCCCGCGCCCTACCTCGTGCTCGCCGCCTTCGTGCTCGCCGCCGGCCTCTACGGCCTGGTCCGCCGCCGCACCCTCGTGGGCATGATCATCTCCGGCGAACTCCTCTTCGGCGCTGCCTCCCTGAATTTCATGGCGGTCAACCGCTTCTTCGCCCCCGACCCCGCCGTCGGCCAGATCTTCGTCCTCTTCATCATGGGCTTGGCCGCCGCCGAGGTCGCCATCGCCCTGAGCATCATCATCGCGGTGTATCGCAACTACGGCTCCATCAAGTCCCGCGAGCTCTCCGACCTGAAACGCTGACGCCCCGCCATGGAATCCGACCCACGTCTGCTCTATGCCCTCCTCGCGCCGCTACTCGGCGCAAGCTTGGTCATGGCCACCGGCAAAAAGCCGAATCTGCGCGAAGCGATGTCGTTCATCGCCGCCTGCACGCTCTTCGGCTTCGTCGCCTCCCTTGCGCCCGACGTCCTCGCCGGCAAGACGGTCCATTTCACCGTCTGTCAGATCCTCCCGGCCACCGACGGTTTCTACAAGGGCCTGAGCCTCTCGCTGCGCGCCGACGGCCTCTCGATGGTCTTCGCGCTCGCCGCCTCCTTCCTCTGGATCATCGCCGTCTTCTACGCCGCCGGCTACATGCGCGGCCACCACGAGCCGAACCAGACGCGCTTCAACACCTGCTTCGCCCTCGCCCTCTTCGGCGCCGTCGGCGGCGCGTTCTCCGACAATCTCCTCACCCTCTACTTCTTCTACGAGGTCGTCAGCGTCTCCACGTATCCTCTCGTCGCCCACCACCAGGACGAGGAAGGCTACGCCGGCGGCCAGAAGTACCTCGTCTACCTCACCACCACCGCCAAGGCGCTCATCCTGCCCGCGATGGTGCTGATCTACGTCCTCTCCGGCACGCTCGACTTCGCCGCCAACGCCCAGACCGGTATCCTCCCCGCCGGCATCCACAACGGCGTCGTCATAGCCCTCTACGCGGCCTGCATCCTCGGTTTCGCCAAGAACGGCGTCATGCCCTTCCACAACTGGCTGCCGAGCGCCATGGTCGCCCCCACGCCGGTCTCCGCCCTCCTCCACGCCGTCGCCGTCGTGAAGATCGGCGTCTTCGCCACCGTGCGCGTGATGCTCTACGTCTTCGGCACGAAGCTGATGACCGACCTCCACCTCGGCCTGCCGACCGCCTGCTTCGTCTCCATCACCATCCTCCTCGGCTCGGTGATCGCGCTCTCGAAGGACAACCTCAAGGCCCGGCTCGCCTACTCCACGGTCTCGCAGCTCTCGTATGTGATTCTCGGCGTCGCGCTGCTCAACCCGCTGGGCATCCAGGGCGGCCTCTTCCACATCGCCGCCCACGCCTTCTCGAAGATCACGTTGTTCTTCTGCGCCGGCGCGATCTTCGTCACCTGCCACAAGAAGGACATCTCCGAGATGGCCGGCCTCGGCCGCAAGATGCCGTGGACCTTCGGCGCCTTCGCCCTCGCCTCCCTCTCGATGATCGGCGCCCCGCCGGTCGCCGGCTTCATCTCCAAGCTCTACATGCTCGTCGGCTCCCTCGACGCCGGCTCCTACTTCATCCTCGCGGTCCTCATCGTCAGCTCGCTGCTCAACGCCGCCTATTTCGCCCCGGTCGTCTACCAGGCCTTCTTCGGCAAACCCGCCGCCGCGGCCGCCGGTCACGGCGCTGAGGCCCACGGTCACGGCGACGCCCACGGCCACCACGAGCATGGTGAAGCCGCCCTCTCGATGCTCATCCCGCTCTGGATTTCCGCCGTGATCTCCGTCGTCCTCGGCTTCTACCCCAGTCTCATCATGCAGTTCGTGGAGGGCATCGCCAAATGAGTCTCCTCGGAATCATCGAAACGCTCCGCCGCAACCTGAAGGCCGTCGTGGTCGCCAGTTGCGTCGTCCTCGCACTCCTCGTCGTCGCCGATGTCGTCCGCCTCATGACCGCCTCCGGCGAACACGAGGCCGCCGCAGCGACCGAGCACGAGTCCCCCGCCGCTGTCGCCTCGGAGCACGCCGCCCCCACCGCCGAACACGCGGCTCCCGCCCACGGCGAAACCGCCGTCGCCTCCCACGGTTTCTGGGCCACCTCTTACCACATCGCCGAAAACGTCCCGGCCTTCTGGACGCTCTTCGGTTTCCTCGGCTGCGTCGTCCTCGTGGTCGTTTCCAAGTCCTACGGACACTTCGGCGTCTCCAAGCGGGAGGACTACTACAGTGAATAATCTCTGGATTCATCCTTCGCTGATCCTGATCTGCGGCGCGGTTTTCCTCCCGCTGATCCCGAAAGCCCTCAAGAAGGCCTTCCTGCTCTTCGTGCCGCTCGCGGCCTTCGCCGCCGTGCTCTCCATGCTCGGCCAGCCCGACGCCCTGCACGGCCAGTTCCAGTTCCTCGACTGGACGCTCACCTTCGGCCGCGTCGACAAGCTCGCGCTCGTTTTCGCCGTCATCATGAGCGGCATGGCCTGCATCGGCACCCTCTACGGCCTCCATGTCGACGAGGACGCCCAGCACTCCGCCTCCTGGATCTACGTCTCCGGCTCGCTCGGCGCCATCTTCGCCGGCGACCTCTTCGTGCTCTTCCTGTTCTGGGAAGTGATGGCGTTCGCCTCGGTCTTCCTCGTCTGGTTCCGCCGCACGCCCGAGTCGACCCGCGCCGGCTACCGCTACCTCCTCGTCCACGTCGCCGGCGGCCTCTCGCTCCTGGCCGGCATCATCCTCTGGACACACGACAAGGGCCCCGAGGCCATCGCGTTCGACAACTTCGTCAAGCTCGGCGCCGCCTACTCGCCCGCCGGCCTGTTCATCCTCGTCGGCATCATCGTCAACGCCGCCGTCCCGCCCTTCCAGGCCTGGCTGCCCGATGCGTACCCGAACGGCACCTTCAACGGCTCCGTCTTCCTCAGCGCCTTCACCACCAAGACGGCCGTCTACGCCCTCTGCCGCGGCTTCCCCGGCATGGAGTTGCTCATCTGGCTCGGCGTGATCATGTCCCTCTACGGCGTCGTCTACGCGATCATCGAGAACGACATCCGCCGCCTCTTCGCCTACCACATCATCTCGCAGGTCGGCTACATGGTCGCCGGCGCCGGCATCGGCACCGAGCTCGCCATCAACGGCGCCTGCGCCCACGCCTTCGCCCACATCCTCTACAAGGGACTGCTCTTCATGGGCGGCGGCGCCGTCCTCTACATGACCGGCGAGACCCGCATGTCCCAGCTCGGCGGCCTCTACAAGAAGATGCCGTGGACGTTCCTCCTCACCCTCGTCGGCGGTCTCTCCATCTCGGCCTTCCCGCTCTTCAGCGGCTTCGTCTCCAAGTCGATGATCACCGCCGCCAGCTTCCAGAACCCGCACCTCTACTGGGCGGCGTTCCTGCTCATGCTGGCCTCCATCGGTACCTTCTACTGCAACGGCCTGAAGGTCCCCTACTTCGTCTGGTTCGGTAAGGACAAGTGCTCCGACGACGTCCGCCAGCGCGCCGGCGATCCGCCGTGGAACATGCTCGCCGCCATGGGCGTCGCCGCCTTCCTCTGCATCTTCCTCGGCATCGCCTACGGCCCCCTCTACCGCCTCCTGCCCTACGCCGAGATTGCCGCCGCGTACCACCCGTACAACGCGCCGCACATCTTCGAGAGCCTCCAGATCCTGTTCTTCACCGCCTGCGCCTTCTTCCTGATGGTCCGCACGCACAAGATCGAGCCCCACGCCGGCATCAACGTCGACAACGACATCCTCTACCGTCGCGGCGGCCAGGCCATCCAGTGGCTCGCCTCCAAGCCGATCCAGGCCATCGATACCGCCGTCGGTGAGTGCTACCGCGTCCTCGGCCTCATCCCGCTGATGTGGACCACCAAGGTCGTCGACGTCTTCGACCGCTTCGGCATCGACGGCGTTGTCGACGGTCTCGCCGAGCGCGTCCGCGCCGCCGGCCAGCGCCTCCGCTCCGCCCAGAACGGCGCCGTCCAGGCCAACCTCGCCATCTCCTTCGCCGTGGCCGCCGTCGTCATCGCGGCCCTCATCTACTTCGTCGCCTAAGTCCGCCGTCCGATGAAAGAGCATCTCCTCAGCGTCCTCATCTTCGCCCCGTTGGCCGCCGCCGCGGTCGCCGCAGCGATCTCCAACGAGCGCGTGCTGCGCTGGTGGGCGCTTCTGTCGTCCCTCGCCATCGCCGTGGCCTCCGTGCCGCTCTACACCGGCTACATCGCCACGCAGACCGGCTTCCAGTTCGTCGAGCACTGCTCCTGGATTCCCAGCCTCAAGATCGACTACCACCTCGGCGTCGACGGCATCAGCGTCCTGCTCATCCTCCTCACCACGCTCATCACCCCGATCTGCGTCGCCTGTTCCTGGACGTACATCAGCAAGCGCGTGAAGGAGTTCATGGTCTGCATGCTCGTCATGGAGGCCGCCATGATCGGCGTCTTCAGCGCCCTCGACCTCGTCCTCTTCTACGTCTTCTGGGAGGCCATGCTCATCCCGATGACGCTCCTGATCGGCGTCTGGGGCGGCGCGCGCAAGATCTACGCCGCGCTCAAGTTCTTCATCTACACGATGGCCGGCTCCGTCCTCCTGCTCGTCGCCATCGTCGCCCTGCGTCTCCAGGTCGGCACCTTCAGCATCCCCGACATGATGGCGGCCGGCAACGGCTTCGGCCACAGCTTCCAGCTCTGGATCTTCGGCGCGTTCTTCCTCTCCTTCGCCATCAAGGTCCCGATGTTCCCCTTCCACACGTGGTTGCCCGCCGCCCACGTCGAGGCGCCCACCGCCGGCTCGGTCGTCCTGGCCAGCGTGCTCCTGAAGATGGGTACGTACGGTTTCCTCCGCTTCTGCCTGCCGATCACCCCCTACGCCGCGCACACCCTCGCGCCGGTCGTCCTCGTCTTCTCGGTGATCGCGATCATCTACGGCGGCCTCGCCGCCCTCGGCCAGAGCGACCTCAAGAAGCTCGTCGCCTACTCCTCTGTCGCCCACATGGGCTTCGCCACCCTCGGCATCTTCTCCTTCACCCAGTCCGGCCTCGAGGGCGCGACGCTCGTCATGATCAACCACGGCGTCACCACCGGCGCGTTGTTCGTCTGCGTCGGCATCCTCTACGAACGCCTCCACACCCGCGACATCGGCGTGCTCGCCGGGGTGGGCAAGTACATGCCGGTCTTCTCGACCTTCCTCGGCCTCGCCTGTCTC
>CAZXHR010000176.1:0-8921 GCA_964640465.1 uncultured Opitutaceae bacterium | reverse complement strand
GAAGCCGGTGAAGGCGGATTGGACGAGGTTGACGCCGACGAAGGCGGCGAGAAGCAGCCACCAGGGGCTGACCCAATGGCCGAGGGCGAGGCTGGCGAGGACCATGGAGCCGGCGAGGACGCGGATGCGATATTCGAGTTTCATAGGAGGGAGGAGTTGCGTTTTACTGAATAACCACATAGTTATGCGGAAGAATGGAGTCGTCAAGCCCTCTTCGCTCGTTCTTTGTGGCCGGCATGGCCAAGGAGCTTTCGTCCGAGACGATCGAGCTGATCGCCCAGCGTTTCCGCGCGATGGGCGAGCCGATGCGGCTGCGCATCCTGATGGCGTTGCGGGACGGCGAGCGGAGCGTGACGGAGCTGGTCGAGCTGCAGGAGACCAGCCAGGCGAACATCTCGAAGCATCTCCAGGTGCTCACGGCGTGCGGGCTGCTCACGCGGCGCAAGCAGGGGCTCAACGTGATCTATGCCATCGCCGACCCGGGGCTGTTCGCGATGTGCGACACGGTGTGCGGCAGCATCAAGAAGCACCTCGACGCGCAGGCGAAGCTGCTGAAGTGAGGGCGGCGGTGAGCGCGCTCGGCAGTCGGTTGGGGCGAGCCGGGGCCGCGCTGGCGTCTGCCGCGTCATGCACGGCAAGCGTATCTTGGGTGCCCAAACGAAAACGCCGGCTCCAGAGAGGAACCGGCGTTTTGAAAGTGGTGGTGGGTATTGGACTCGAACCAATGTAGACCGTTAGGTCAGCGGATTTACAGTCCGCCGTAATTGCCGCTATACGAACCCACCGAGGGGGACGGGGAAGTTGGGAAACGCCGGGGGCTTTGCCAAGCGCTTTTTTGGAACTTTTTCCATAGGGGAGATGGTGCGGCACGGCTGCATTCATGGGCGCTGTGCCCCCAGTTAAGTGGAGCCGAGCTGGAGCTCGGCGCTCCCGGGCGAACGCGCTCAGAGCAGGCCGGCCTCGCGGAAACTGTAGTAGCCGCGGCCGGCGGGATCGTGGGCGGGGGCGCCGAGGATGACATGGTCGATCAGGCCGATCTCGACCGCGCGGGCGGCGGAGACGAGCTGGCGGGTGATCTGGAGATCGGCGCTGCTGGGCGCTGGGTCGCCGCTGGGGTGGTTGTGGACGGCGATGATGGCGCACGCGCCGGCCTTGATGGCCTCGCGGAAGACCTCCCGCGGATGAACGAGCGCGGCGGTGGCGGTGCCGGAGGAAATCTCGTCGCGGCGGAGGAGACGGTTGCGGCGGTTGAGGCTGAGAACCCAGAACTTCTCGACGGTGAGCGCGAGCACCTCGGAGCGGAAGTGGGCGAACACCTCGCCGGGCTGCTCGAGCTGCGGCGGAAGGACCTCGCGCTGGGCGAGCATGCGGCGGGAGATCTCGAGGACGCTGACGAGCTGCTGGGCCTTGACGGGGCCGATACCCTTCACGCGGCGGAAGTCGGCGGCGGACCAGGCGAGGAGACCGGCGAGGTTGCCGCCGGCGGCGATGAGCAGGTCCTCGGCGACGCACTTGACGTTACGGCCGGCGCTGCCGCTGCGCAGGATCATCGCGAGCTGCTCGACATCGGTGAGGGTCTCGGGGCCGCAGCGTTCCTGGCGCTCCTGCGGGCGTTCGCCCACGGCGAGATCTTTGATGCGCGGGACGGGGTAGCGGAAGGGTTCGGCCATGGCGTGCAGACAGTGCGACGAGAATTGCCGTGCCCGGGGTATGGACACGGCGGTCGTCTGTGGGCAACGAACCGGGGTGGAGGATGGCGGCGGTGGGCGGACGTGTCCAGAGGACACTTGCGCGGGGACGATGGCGCGCCGGACCACGGGGCCGGCGCGCTGTGCCACGTGGGCGCGGGTCAGGAAGCGATGGCGGCGGGGCGGATGGTCTTCCCCTCGATCCATTGGCTCTCGACCATCTCGATGCGGGGGTGGGTGGGGAAGCCAAAGTCCTGGTTCAGGATACGGGAGACGAGGAGCTCGACGGCCCACGTGCCCATGACCAACTGGTTCTGCTGCATGCCGCTGAAGGGGGTCCCTTCGAGGATCTGGCTGACGGTGACGACGCCGATGTCCTCGGGAGCGCGGATGCCGTTGCGCTGGAGAACTTGCTGGAGCTCGGCGAGGACGTTGTAGAGGTGGGCGAAGACGACGACGTCGGGCTTGTTCTTGCGGATCCACTCGACGAGCGGCTTCTCCTCGACGCGGTTGGTGCGCAGGATCGGGATGAGGCTGGGGTTGCCGAAGGTGTGCTCGCACCAGCCGAGGTAGGCGCTGGTGTAGGCGTGGGCGCTGCGCTGCTCCTCGTAGTTGCCGAGGACGAGCCCGGGGCGCCGGTAGCCGCGCGCGTGGGTCTTGTTCAGCGCGGTGGTGAGGTCGTTGTAGAAATGGCTCATAACCCGGTGCAACGGTGTGACGATGCTCAGACCCTGGGTGACGATGGCGAAGTGGTCGAGCTCGGCGGGGAACTGCTCCTGCAGGTCGGGGCTGCCGAAGCAGAGCATTCCTTGGATACCTCGCGTGTCGAGGATGGTGCGGAAACGCTGGATCGTCATGCCCGGGGCCTTGAGCCAGAGAGGCTCGAGGCGGTAGCCGAGGGCATCGGCGCGCTGCTTCATGCTGTTGAATACGCGGGTGAGATGGAGCGACTGCTCCCAGGGGCGCGGGGTGTCGTAGAAGGAGATCACGCCGAAGCACGCGTCCTGCGTGCGGTCGCCGCTGTGGCGGAGCTGGCTCATGAGCTCCTTGAGCTTGGCGTTGGGGCGATAGCCGATGCGCTCGGCTTCGCGCACGACGCGCTGCCGCGTCTCGGCAGGAATCTTCGGGCTGTTGCGGAGGGCGAGGGAGACGGCGGAGGGGGAGAGGCCGAGGGCGGCAGCGATGCGACGCAGACTCATGGGTCAACGTTTACCGGGCGAGGCTTCATGGGCAAGCCGGGGGATCGGCGATTTCGGCGGTTTCGTCGGTGCGGCGCGAATGGGCGACAGCATTCCTCGCTCAACCGAGTTGAACGGTGACCGAAGTCCGCCTGTGGCAGACTTGCGTTTCCCCCGGTGCGGTTTGCGATCTCTGCCGCAGCTTCAACACTCGGATTCTTCGCCCCAGTGGCGGCGCGACCGAGTGCCCCTTCATCCCCTGAATATCCTTACCGAATCGAAATGAATAGCCTCCCTGTTTCATCCTTCGTTCTTCGACTGATCCCCAAGCTCGGCGGCCTCGCGCTCGCATGTCTGCTGGGCGCGAACGGGTATGCGCTGGGGACGGAGCGCTTTGTGTCGTTCGAACCGGTGGCGCAGGGTGCTACTCTAGTGGCCGCCGGCGCGGCGGCGCCGGTGTTCGTCGATGCGGCGGACTGGCCTGGCGTGCGGCGTGCGGTGGGTGACCTGCAAGCGGATGTCGAGCGCGTGTCGGGCGTGAAGCCCGCGCTGAATTCCGCCGCAGCCGCATCGGCGCCGTTCGCGGTGATTGTTGGTACCGTTGGCAAAAGCCCGCTCATCGACGGGCTTGCGAAGTCCGGCAAGCTCGACGTATCCGGCATCTCCGGCCGCTGGGAGGCCTTCCAGCTCCAGCTTGTCGAGAAGCCGCTGCCGGGCATCGAGCGTGCCCTGGTCATCGCCGGTAGCGACAAGCGCGGCACGATCTACGGCATCTATGAGCTCTCGCAGCAGATCGGCGTGTCGCCCTGGTACTGGTGGGCCGACGTGCCGACCGTGCACCGCGACGCCGTCTACGTACGGCCCGTGCGGCTGGTCGACGACGGCCCGACGGTGAAATACCGCGGCATCTTCCTCAACGACGAGGCGCCGGCGCTCTCCGGCTGGGCGAAGGAGAAGTTCGGCGGGATCAACAGCAAGATGTACGTCCACGTCTTCGAGCTGCTCCTGCGCCTGCGCGGCAACTTCCTCTGGCCGGCGATGTGGAGCAACGCCTTCAACGAGGACGATCCCGAGAGCCCGCGTCTGGCCGACGAATACGGCATCGTGATGAGCACCTCGCACCACGAGCCAATGCTGCGCTCCCAGCAGGAGTGGGCGCGCCACGGCTCCGGCCCATGGGACTATACGAAGAACGGGGCGACGCTCCGCCAGTTCTGGGCCGAGGGCGTGCGCCGCAACCGCGCCTACGAGAGCATCGTGACCCTCGCCATGCGCGGCGATGGCGACGAGCCGATGTCCGAGGAGTCCAACGTCGCGCTGCTCGAGAAGATCGTCGCCGACCAGCGCGCGATCCTCGCGAAGGAGGTTGACCCCGAGGTGACGAAGATCCCGCAGGTCTGGGCGCTCTACAAGGAGGTGCAGGACTACTACGAGCGCGGCATGCGCGTGCCCGACGACGTGACGCTGCTCTGGTGCGACGACAATTGGGGCAACATCCGCCGCCTGCCCACTGCGGCCGAGCGCACACGCTCCGGCGGAGCCGGCATCTACTATCACTTCGATTACGTTGGTGGTCCTCGCTGCTACAAATGGCTCGACACGATCCCGCTCACGAAGGTCTGGGAGCAGATGAACCTCGCCTGGCAGTACGACGCCACGCGCATCTGGGTCGTCAACGTCGGCGACCTCAAGCCGATGGAGTTCCCGATCGAGTATTTCCTCACGTTCGCGTGGGACCCGGCTGCGTGGCCGTACGAGCGCATCGGCGAGTTCTCCGTGCAGTGGGCCGCGCGCGAGTTCGGACCGGAGCACGCCGCCGAGATCGCAGCGCTCGTCAACGGCTACACCAAGCTGAACTCCCGCCGGAAGCCCGAGATGATCGCGCCCGAGACTTTCAGTCTCGTGAACTACCGCGAGGCCGAGCGCGTGCTCGCCGAGTGGGCCGACCTCCGCGCCCGTGCCGAGAAGGTGGATGCCGCGTTGCCCGCCGCCGCCCACGACGCGTTTTTCCAGCTCGTGCTCTATCCGATCGCGGCCTGCGCCAACCTTAACGAGCTCTACGTCGCCGCCGGCCGCAACCGTTTCTACGCGGTGCAGGGTCGGCTCGACACCAATGCCGAGGCCGAGCACGTGCGTCAGCTCTTCGATGCGGATGCCGCGTTGCGCGACCGCTACCACGCGCTCGCCGGCGGCAAGTGGAACCACCAGATGGACCAGGCGAAGTTTGGCTATGTGACTTGGCAGGAGCCGCCGGCCGATGTGATGCCCGCCGTCTCTGCATTGCGCCCGAATAAGGGCCCCATGCCGGCGCTGGCCATCGAGGGGCGCCCCGAGGGCTTGCCGGTCTGGGGTGCGCCGCCGCCGAAGGTGCCCTCGCTCGATGTCTATTCCCAAGGCACGCGCTGGGTCGAACTCTTCAACCGGGGCGACGCCCCGTACACCTTCACGGCGGTTTCGGATCAACCGTGGCTGAAGGTGACGCCGGCGTGCGGCGAGGTGAATGAGACGGTTCGCCTCGAGATCAGCGCCGACTGGTCCGCGGTGCCGGTGGGCAACACCACCGCGAAGGTGACGTTGCAGCCCTCCCAAGGCCGGCCGTTCACCGTGACCGTGCCGATCGTGAATCCTGCCGAGCTGCGCCCGGGCTCGTTCGCCGGCTTCGTCGAGATCGACAACCACGTCGCCATCGAGGCGCCGCATTTCTCCCGCGCCATCGGCGACAAACGCACGGAGTGGCGCACGCTCGCCGACTTCGGCCGCACGCTGGGCGGCGTCACCACTTTCCCGGTGCTCGCCGAGGCGCGCACGCCCGGTGGCGACTCGCCACGGCTCGAGTACGACATTCATTTCTTCTCTGCCGGCGACGCGAAGGTGGAATTCCATGTCGCGCCCTCGCTCGATTTCCAGCCCGACATGCCGCTTCAGTTCGCGGTGTCGTTCGACGACGAGGCGCCGCAGATTCTCCGGATCGCAACCAACCCGAACGCCTGGGAGCCGTGGGGCACTGCGGTGGGCGACGGTGTGCGGCGCGTGAACTCGACCCACAAGCTCGCCACGGCCGGCCGCCATACGCTGAAGGTGTGGGCGGTCACGCCCGGCGTTGTCCTCGAGCGCATCGTGATCGATACCGGCACGGCGAAGCGGCCCGGCGTGCGCCCGAGCTACCTCGGCCCGGTCGAGAGCCCGCGAGCCGGCAAGTGAGCCGCCGAAGGGCGTCGCAAGACGACGCCCCTACGGTTTTCTGAGAAGACGTCGCGTCCACGCTTGCGGTGGGGCGGCGTCTTGCGCCGCCCGTTTCCGCGAAACACCCGCAACCCCGCCGGGGACTCGCACTGTCCGGTCTCCGTCGACCGTCTCAGCGGTTGTCTCGAAGAGGCCGTTTCGCCAGCGTTGTTCTCTACTCCATGAAAAAAGAAGCCGTACTCGCCAAACTGAAGACCGAGAAGGTCATCGCCATTATCCGCACCGATAGCGCCGATGGTCTCCTCGACTGCGCCAAGGCGCTCGCCGCCGGCGGCCTCACCTCCATCGAGCTGACCATGACCACGCCCGGAGCGATCAAGATGCTCGAGCGCGTCAGCACCGAGATGCCGGAGTTCCTCTTCGGCCTGGGCACCGTGCTCGATGCCGAGACGGCCCGCGCGGGCATCCTCGCCGGCGCGAAGTTCATCGTCACCCCCGCGCTGCGGCCCGACGTGATCGAGTGCTGTCACCGTTATTCGGTGCCGGTGTGCGCCGGTGCGCTCACGCCCACCGAGATCATCGCCGCCTGGGAGGCGGGTGCGGACGTGGTGAAGATCTTCCCGGCCGAGTTTTTCGGCCCGAACTACATCAAGTCGGTCAAAGCTCCCTTCCCGCAGGTCGAGATCATCCCGACCGGCGGCGTGACGCCCGAGACCATCGGCGCGTTCCTGAAGGCCGGCGCGATCGCCGCGGCGGCCGGCTCGGCGCTGGTCGACCAGAAGATGCTCAAGGAGAAGAACTGGGCCGCGATCACCGCCCGCGCCGCGCAGTTTGTCGAGGCCGTGAAGGCCGCCGGCGCGAAGTAAGCCGCGTCCGCCGGGGCGAACCGTCCCCATTTTCCCGAGCCCGCGTACGGCATTGCCGGCGCGGGCTTTCTGTTGCCGCAGGGGGGCGGAGTGCGGATGGTGATCCCGCTACGACAACCAACCGAGGAAACCACGATGACCGGTTACTGCGGATTGATCTGCGAGAAGTGCGAGGCGTTCATCGCCACGCGGGACAACGACGATGCGCTCCGCCGGGAGGTCGCCGAGAAATGGGGGCGGCTCTCCCATGCGCCGATCAAGCCCGAGCACATCAACTGCACGGGGTGCCGGTCGGCGGGCGTGAAGACCTACTATTGCGAGCAGCTCTGCGAGGTCCGGAAGTGCGCGGTGCGGAAGGCGGTGGGCACCTGCGCGGATTGCGCGGACTATCCGTGCGCCGTGCGCGGTGAGCTGTTCCGCACAGCGCCGCAGGCTCAGGCGACGCTCGAAGCCCTGCGCCGCGGCCGGAGCCGCGAGGCGTGAGGAGCGAGGAGGGCCCTTGGAGGGCGTAGAGAGGAGCGAGTAGCGGGTAGCGAGGAGAGGGAGCGGACAGAGATTCTGCCGCGTGCCGCCTCACGCCCTAGGCTTCCCGGAAGGAGGAGCCACAGATGGTCACCGATGCGCACAGATCGGTCGCCGGCTTGCCGTTCAACCGGATCGCGTAGCGCCGCTCACCCCACCTGCGCGCGGTATCAACAAGCTCGACTTCGGGTTCGTCGCCCGTGTGATGTTCCTTGATCGAGATACGGAACCGGGCGCACGCGGTCGGCAGGGCGCCCGCAAAGAAATTCCTCCCCCGAAAGCCTCAACCCCTTGAACCAAGCAATCCTCTCCGCCGAGGTCGTGAAACGCGGTGAGGGATAAATCAACTGTTGGCCGAAAGATGAACGACGTGCTTCAAGCGCTTCTGATTGGGTTCCCGATTCTGTGGATCGTCGAGGCGGTGTTCTTCGGGAAGCAGTATTTCGACCGCCGGCGTGCGGCGAAAGAAAAGGGTCCGATGACTGCCCAGGAGAGAGAAGAGCACGCCAAGATGGCTGAAGAGTTGGCGAGGGATCTGCCCAGAAAAGAAGTGAAGCCGGCGTGGTACTATTTCCTTCATCCCCAGGAAGGCGTGAGGATGTGTGGTGCCGGTCTGGTCATGCTGCCGTTCTTCGTCGTGTTCCTGCCCTTGGTTGTGATGATGTGGTGCCTCCCGAATCCCAACCGCCGATGAAAAACGGAGGGCCAACCAGCGGCCAGAGACCAACGGCGGTTAAGTGCCCGCCTTCCAATCACAGTCCACGGCCCGCCGTGGCTCATCCGTAAGCGTTCGCCGAAGAAAGATGAGTCCGCTTTCCCCATATCGCCTGCACCTCGGGTTCCTATACATTGCCTATGGGTTCTTCGCAGTTGGCGGCGGCCTTCTCGCCAGAATCGTGGTGAAAGGCTGCTACGAGTTTGTTTCTGCGTCGAAGGTTCTGACCAATCAAGCGCAGCTCGGAGGAAGCGTCGACCTGGAGCCGTTGCAGCATGTCTTCACCCAGAGAGTTCCCGCTACTCTAGTCGGGGCAGGATTGATCACTGTTGGGTTTACTCTTCGGACGCTTGTGCTCCGAAGCCTAAAAAGAAAAGTCCGGGCGAACCTTGAGGGTTGTGCTCGCCCGGAGCGAAACGGCGCGGTGAACACGACTCTTGGTGAACAAGCCCGAGGCGGGCCTGAGACGAAGGATCGGCCGCCGGAGAACTGAAGGCCGCGCGGGGTCGGCCTGCAGCCTCCTTCGCCGCGTTCCTCGCGTTGCTGCGGTACGCGGCGGGGTAATCTCCATCTTTCGCCTTCGCTTTCAGCGAAGGCTGGCGCGGCGGCCGCGCTCCTCACTACGTTGCGGTGCGCGGCTGGGGTCGGCCTGCGGCCTTGGTCGCCGCGCTCCTCGCGTTGCTGCGGTACGCGGCTGGGATCGCGAGGTAGGTGCGGGTGCGCAGGAGGGCCTCGAAGCTCTCGAGCAGGCGGACGCCTTGGCGGGGCT
>CAZXHR010000175.1:0-8939 GCA_964640465.1 uncultured Opitutaceae bacterium | reverse complement strand
TGCGCGCCAACTACCTCTGGCCGGCGATGTGGGACAACGCCTTCAACGAGGACGATCCGCTCAACCCGAAGCTGGCCGACGAGTACGGCATCGTCATGGGAACTTCCCACCACGAGCCGATGATGCGCGCCCACAAGGAGTGGACCTGTCGCCGCGAACAGTATGGCAACGGCCAGTGGAACTATGCGACCAACGCCGAGGCGCTGCAGCGGTTCTTCCGTGAGGGCATTGCACGCAACAAGAGCTACGAGAACATCGTCACCGTCGGCATGCGTGGCGATGGCGATGTTGGCATGGCTTCGACTGGCGGCATCGAGTCGGACATCAAGCTTCTCGAATGCATCTTCAGAGACCAGCGGCGCATCCTCGCCGAGGAGACGAAGACCGATCCGACGACGATTCCCCAGGTCTGGGTGCTTTTCACCGAGGTGCTGCGTTACTACGAGCACGGGCTGCGCCCGCCGGAGGACGTCACGCTGATGTTGACCGACGACAATGTGGGCAATCTCCGTCGACTGCCGACCGCCGAGGAGCGCCGGCAGCGCAGCGGCGGTTTCGGCATCTACTACCACATCGATATGCACGGCGGCCCGTACGCCTACCAGTGGGTCAACACCAACCCGTTCCCAAAGATGGCCGAGCAGATGAACCTCGCGTACGAGTACGGCGCGACCCGCATCTGGATTGTCAATGTCGGCGACTTGAAGCCGTTGGAGCTTCCCATCGAGTTCTTCGTCCGCATGGGCTGGAACCCTGCCGCCTTGAACAAGGACAAGGTCGCCGACTACACCCGCCGCTGGGCCGAGCGCGAGTTTGGTCGCGAGCATGCGGCGGAGATCGCCGACATCGTCGCGCGCTATACCAAGTACAATGGCTGGCGAAAACCGGAGCTGGTCACGCCGGAGACGTTCAGCCAGCTCAACTATTTGGAGGCGGAGCGCGTCGAGGCGGCTTGGCGCGATGTCGCCGAGCGTGCCGAGAAGCTCTACGCGATTCTGCCGCCGGAGCAGCGCGACGCTTTCTTTCAGCTCGTGCTCCATCCGGCGAAGGCATCGGCCATTGTGGCGGAGATGGCCATCCTGGCCGGCCGCAACCACCTCTACGCCAAGCAGGGGCGCGCGAGCACCAATGCCCTCGCCGACCGCGTGCGGGAACTCTTCCGCCAGGATCGGGCGTTGACCGATACCTACAACCACAAGCTGGCCGGCGGGAAATGGAACCACCTCATGGACCAGTCCCACATCGGCATGCACAGCTGGGAACCTCCGGTTGTGGACGTGATGCCCCCGGTCTCCGAGGTGCTGCCGGCGGATGAGGTTCGCCTCGGCGTTTCTGTCGAGGGCGATGTCTCCACCTGGCCCGACCACTATGGCGATGCCGTGCTGCCCACCTTCGATTCGTTCCAGCCTCGGCGCTCCTATGTCGAAGTTTTTGCCATCGGTTCACGTCCGATCGAATACACGATCGCGGCTGAGCAACCTTGGATCGTTTTGACGAAGGACACGGCACTTCGCCCGGACGAGCGCTACTGGGTTGAGATTGATTGGACCAAGGTGCCGACCGGCGCCTCGACCGGCGTGATCGAAGTCGTTGATAGATCCGGAACCGTTCGGGTGAAGGTTCCCGTGGTCAAGGCTACCGCGGAGCAGGCCCAGGCGGCGAAAGGCCGGTTTGCCAGTCTCGCCGGCCCGATCGCCTTCGCGGCATCCGCGGCCATCAAGAAGACCGAGGTGTATGGCGTGCGCTGGGAGAAAGTGCCCGACTACGGGCGCGTCGAGGCGGCGCTGGCTATCTATCCGACCACTGCGGAAAGCATCCTGCCGCCCAACCCAGCTCCGACGCTTGAGTATCCGGTCTTCCTATCCAGCGCCGGCAGTTACGAGGTCACGCTGGTGCTCGGCCCCGTGATGGACTTTGTCCCCAACCGCGGTATGCGAATCGCCGTGGCGTTCGACGATCAGCTGCCGCAGGTGCTCGATCTCTTCGCCGATCGCGCCGGCTCGACCTTCCTCGGCCGGGGGAGCGGAGCCCAGGCGGCACGCGACCATGTGCGCTACCTGCGCTCGACGCACAAGTTGGATGCCGGGGCGCACACATTGCGGGTTTCCATGGTCGATCCGGGCATCGTCATTCAACGGATCGTCGTCGATGGCGCGCAGAAACCCGCGGGGCCTTTCGACCCGCGGGAGCCCGAGAGCTATTTCGGCCCGCCGGATAGTCTCACGGTCAAGTAGGCGACGCATCGTCGTTCCCAACTACCTGTTTCACTCTTGTACACCCGGTCGGAGCCGAACCGGGTGTACGCTCCAACTCGATGAAAACATCCCCTATCGTTTTCTTGTTCGCCAGTGCTCTTCTGTTACCCGCCGCCGACTCGACCTCCGAGCCGCCGATCCGCCTGCAGGTCGATCTCGCCGCGCCGGGCAAGGCCATCAGCCCCGATCTCGTCGGCGTCTTCTTCGAGGACCTGAACTATGCGGCCGACGGCGGTCTCTATGCCGAGCTGATTCAGAACCGGTCCTTCGAATACAGCGCCACCGAGCAGGGCGAGTGGGGACCATTCTACGGCTGGGATCTCGTCAAGACCGCCGGAGGCGACGGCCAGCTCGGCCTCGGGGATTCGCGCCCTGTGCATCCGAACAATCCGCACTATCTGCTCCTCACCGTGCTTGAACCGGGAGCGGGCGTCGGCGTCGCGAACGAGGGCTTCGATCAGCTCCCGGTCGAGGCGGGCCGGAGCTACGAGGCGACGTTCTGGGCCTATCAAGCCTACATGGGCATCATGTGGAAGGAGGCGGACCAGACCAGACCGATGCCGGTCACGCTCCAGCTCCAAGCGAAGGATGGCTCCGTTCTCGCCGAGGCGCGCGTCGAGGTGACCGGCCGTGCTTGGACGCAACACCGCGCCGTGCTCACACCGACGCGGTCCGATCCGGAGGCGCGCTTTGTGTTGCTCGCCCATGCTCAGGGCGGCCTCGCGATCGATATGGTCTCGCTCTTTCCTCGCGACACTTTCAAGGGTCGTGCCAACGGCCTGCGCCGCGACCTCGCTCAGACCATCGCTGATATCCATCCGCGGTTCATGCGGTTCCCGGGCGGTTGCCTTGTGCATGGCTCGGGTGTCCACCGTTTCTACAACTGGAAGGACACCGTCGGCCCCGTCGAGCAGCGTCGCGCGCAGCGCAACCTCTGGGGCTACCACCAGACCTTCGGCCTCGGTTACTTCGAGTTCTTCCAGTTCTGCGAGGACATCGGCGCCAAGCCCCTCCCCGTCGTCTCCGCCGGGGTCTGTTGCCAGCACGCGGGCCACTCGCCTGGCCGTGGCCAGGAAGGGCTGCCGCTCGACGAGATGCCGGCCTACATCCAGGACATCCTCGACTTGATCGAGTGGGCCAACGATCCCGCCGATTCGAAGTGGGGCGCCGTGCGCGCCGCTGCCGGCCACCCCGAGCCTTTCGGCCTGAAGTACCTCGGGGTGGGCAACGAGGACGCGATCACGCCCGCCTTCCGGGAGCGTTTCAAACTGATCTTCGACGTCCTCAAGGCGAAGCACCCCGAGATCGTCGTCGTCGGCACCTCCGGCCCCTTCCCCGCCGGCGAGGACTACGACAACGGCTGGGCCTTCGTCCGGGAGCAGGGCACGCCGATGGTTGACGAGCACTTCTACATGTCCCCGCAGTGGTTCTGGGAAAACCTCGACCGCTACGAGCGCTACGACCGTGCCGGCGCCAAGGTCTACGTCGGCGAATACGCCGCCCACGACGGCGAGAAGAAGCCCAACTCCCTCCGCTCCGCCCTCGCCGAAGCCGCAGGCCTAGCCGGCTTCGAGCGCAATGGCGACGTCGTCCGCTTCGCCTCCTACGCGCCGCTGCTCGCCCGTCGCGGCCACACCCAGTGGCACCCCGACATGATCTACTTCGACGCCACCTCTGTCTATCCGACGATCAACTACCAGGTGCAGCGGCTTTTCGGCAACAACGCCGGCGACACTGCGTTGCCGGTGCAGCTCGCTGGCGTGCCGGCGGGTGTGCGCCTCACCAGCTCCGTTGTGCGCGATTCCGCCTCCGGCGATGTGATCGTGAAGGTGGTCAACGACGAGGATCGCGCGTTCTCCGTTACGGTGAACCTCGCCGGTGTCTCAGCCGCCGAGCGCCGCTTGGTGGCCACTGTGCTCACCGGAGCCAACGCGGATGTCGTCAACGAGGACGGACGTCCGCCGGCGGCGTTCCCCGCGACCGAGGAATTCGCAGTTGGCGCCAGCTTCGAACGCGTTTTCCCCTCCAACTCTCTGACGATCTTCCGCCTGCGCTGAGCCCGCCGCGTCCAGTCGGGAGTCCAATCCTTTCGAGCATCATCCCCATGACACATCCCCTGTCTGCCGCATTGCTTGCGCTCGCCGCCATCACCGCTTCTGCCGCCCCGGCGCCTGAGCTTGCCGCCACCCCGGTTCCCCGCACCACCTGGATGCCGGACAACGGCAACGGCACCTTCACGAATCCGCTCTTTTACGACGAGTTCTCCGACCCCGACATCATTCGCGTCGGCGACGATTTCTACCTCGCCGGCACCACGATGCACGCGATGCCCAGCCTCGTAGTCCTTCACTCGAAGGATCTGGTGAACTGGGAGTTCCTCAGCTACGCCGCCGAGAAGCTCGACCTCGGTCCGGAGTACCGGCTCGAGGACGGCAAAAACATCTACGGCCAAGGCATCTGGGCGCCGTGCATCCGTTATCACAACGGAACCTTCTACATCTTCTCGAACGTCAACGGCCGCGGCCTCCAGCTCTTCACCAGCCAGAATCCCGCCGGCCCGTGGCAGCACCGCAGCTTCGACCGCGCGATCCACGACCTCTCCGTGCTCTTTGACGATGACGGCCGCGTCTACGCCGTCTTCGACTACGCCGATGTGAAGCTCATCGAGTTCAAACCCGACTTCAGCGGATTCGTCGAGGGCAGCGAGCGCGTGATCATCCCCGCCAGCGCCGCCATGGGCGAAGGCCACCACCTCTACAAGATCAACGGCAAGTACACCATCATCAGCGCCAACTACGCCCCGGTCGGCCGCATGCAGTGCGCCCGCGCCGACAAGATCGACGGCCCCTACGAGACCGCGGTCATCAGCGCCTGCGAGACCATGGGCACCCAGCGCGGCTGGTGGTGCGGCAACGTCGGTCAGCGCGGCGCGGTCCCCGGGGCCGGCGCGAAGTTCGACATGGCCAAGCCGGGCGACAACGAGTTTGGCGCCGCGCCGCTCCACCAGGGCGGCATCGTCGACCTGCCCAATGGCGACTGGTGGGGCTTCTCGATGATGGACTTCAAGTCCGTCGGTCGCACCACGTGCCTCTCGCCGGTCACGTGGCAGGACGGCTGGCCGTACTTCGGCCTGCCGGGGAACCTAGGCCGTTCGCCACGCACCTGGGTGAAGCCTGCCGTCGCCGCCGTGGTCGCACCCACGGCCACCTACTGCCGCAGCGACGATTTCTCCGCCGCGAAACTCCAGCCGGTCTGGCAGTGGAACCATGTGCCCGTCGCCGGAAAATGGTCACTCACCGAGAAGCCCGGTGCCCTGTGCCTGCACACGTTGCCCGCCGAGCAGTTTCTTGTCGCCCGCAACACGCTCACGCAGCGCGTCATTGGCCCGGAGTCCACCGCGACCGTTGAGCTCGACGTCTCTGGCTTGCAGCCGGGCGACATCGCCGGCCTCGGTCTGCTAAACATTCCCTGCGCTTGGATCGGCGTTGTTCGCACCGATTCGGGCTGCAGCCTGCGCTGGTACAACCAGGCCACGGACACGACAATCGACCGCCCGCTCGACTCCGCGCGCGTGAGCCTGCGCGCGACCGGCGACTACGATTCCGACCTTGCTCAGCTCAGTTTCAGCACCGACGGCACTGCTTTCACCCCGCTCGGCGAGGCGGTCCGCCTGCCGTACCAGTTGAAGACCTTCCAGGGCACGCGTTACGCACTCTTCGCCTACAACACCGCCGGCCGCGAGGGCGGCTGCGCCGAGTTCCGCGCCTTTCGCGTCGACGAGCCGTTGGCCGACCGCACGAAGAACCTTCCGCTCGGCAAGGTTGTCACTCTCCGCAATCTCGCCGCGGACTCTGTCGCCTGGGCCAACCGCAACGGCATGCTGCACTCGGCCCGCCTCGGTTCGAAGGAGGCGGACGGCCCCGCCGCCCGTTTCCGCGTGCTCGACCGCGGACAGGGTAGGGTGGCGCTCGAGGCCATGGACGGCAGCGGCTTCGTCACAGTCGTCGGCCTCGGCCTTTCGGGCGACGTGCGTCTTTGCAAGCAGGAGACGGATGGCAGTGTCTTCCAGTGGCAGGATATGCTCCGCGGCCAGTGCATGCTGCTTTCGCTGAAGACAAATCGCTACGTCGCCATCGATCCGTTCACCGGCGAGCCGTACTCCGCCGAGTCGCCCGGAGCGCGTCCTGACCGCAAGGACGGCTCGGTGTTCGAATGGCGCGAAGTAGACGGCCCCTGACCTGATTCCACATTCGACTGCGAGGCACCCGGGCCGCGACGACTCGCACCATCACAACAGCCCCGCTGCATCCCCTATGCATACCAGATCATTTCTCAGCGCTCTCTCCGAAGACCTGATTGTCGCGCTCGGATCGTTGTGCGTTCCTGCTCCGTCTCGAAGTCGTCCCTCATTGCGCCCGTCGGTGTGCCCGACACGTTCATCCCTGCCCGCTGGAACGGCGATGCGGGAACCTACCCGAATCGGCCCGGCGAATGGACGATCCGCACGGGCGCCTCGTCGGCCGATATCGGGCGGCACCAAGCGGTTCGACTCCGAATTCGCCATGCCTTCCCGAATCCTCTCACTGCTCGCCGCGCTCGCATTCTGTCTTGTTGCGCCGAGCCACGCCGAGCCCGCGACGCCTGCGCCGCTCCAGACCGAGTTTGTCTACGAGGCGGTCGTCGAGATTGCGGCACCGGTCGAGGTCGGCGCTACGCCGCAGGGGACACGCCGCTATATTCCGATCACCGGCGGCACGTTCGAAGGCCCGCGCCTGCGCGGCGTCATCCTGCCCGGCGGCGCCGATTGGCAGACCTCGCGCCCCGACGGCGTGGCGGAGCTCGACGCGCTCTACTCGATCCGTGCGGACGACGGCACCGTGATCATCGTGCGCAACACCGGCATCGCTGCCGGTAGCTACCTGCGCACCGCGCCGCGCTTCGTGGCTCCAGCCGGACCGCACGCTTGGCTCAACGCCTCGCAGTTCGTTGGCTCCGTCGCCGGCGGCCCCCGCCCGGGGACCGTGATTATTCGCGTCTTTCGCGTCCTTTGAACTCCATCCCTGCCACCAGATCTCATGCGTAATTTCCTCAAACCACTCGTTGCGGCCGGCCTGCTTGTGCTGGTCGGTGTCGCCTCCGCACAGGATCGAAATTTCCACGTCTTCCTCTGTTTCGGGCAGTCGAACATGGGCGGCTTCCCGGGGCTTCCCGAGGAGGAGAAGACCTTCGCCGATCCTCGTTTCCAGGTGTTGGCGGCGGTGGACTTCCCCAAGCTGAACCGGTCGCGAAACAACTGGTACACTGCGGTGCCGCCGTTGTGCGAGCCGAATTCCGGACTGTGTCCGGCCGACTATTTCGGACGTGCCTTGCTGGCTTCGCTCCCGTCTGAACACAGAGTGGGCGTGACCGTGGTTTCGGTTGGCGGCTGCAAGCTCGAGCTCTTCGACGAGCGCACGCGCGAGGCCTATGCGGCGACGGCGCCCGAGTGGATGAAACCCATGATCGCCGCCTATGACGGCGATCCGTACCGGCGGCTGGTGGAGCTGGGCCGGATCGCGCAGAAGACCGGCGTCATCAGCGGCATCATCATGCATCAGGGCGAGTCCAACCCGAACGATCCGGAGTGGGCCGCGCGGGTGAAGTTCATCTACGAAAGCATGCTCGCCGATCTCGGGCTCAAGGCGGAGGAAGTGCCGCTGCTTGTCGGCGAAGTCGTCGCGGCCGATCAGAACGGCGCCGCCGCTGGAAAGAACGCCGCGATCGACGACTTGCCGAAGACCATCCCGACGGCGCATGTCGTCTCCTCCGCCGGTTGTCCCTGCATGCCCGATCGCCTGCATTTCACGCCGGAGGGCTACCGTGAGCTGGGCCGGCGGTATGCGGCAGCGATGTTGCCGTTGCTTCGCTACGAGCCGACACCGGTCACCACCAGTCCTTAATCCTATCGCCATGAACATCCGCCTCTTCCGTTCTGCCGCGTTGCTCTGTGCTCTGCCGTTCGGCCTCTTCGCCGGCACGGCCACGATCAAGATTGACCTCGACCGCACCATCGACGCCGTCGACCCGCGTATCTACGGCATATTTATGGAGCCGATCGGCTTCAACCGGCCCGAGCTCAAGTTCAACACCCTCTACGGCCCGCTCTACGACCCCAAGTCCCCGCTCGCCGACAAGAACGGCTTCCGCACCGACATGCTCGAGGCCGCGCGCGAGCTTCAGCTCACCCAGATGCGCTGGCCGGGCGGCAACTTCGTCGCCGGCTACGACTGGCGCGACGGCATCGGCCCGAAGGACAAGCGCCCGAAGCGCCTCGATCTCGCCTGGGGCGTGGTCGAGCCCAACCAGGTTGGCACCGACGAATGGATCGAGCTTAACAAGCTCATCGGCACCGAGAACGTCGTCTGCATCAACATGGGCACCGGCACCCTCGACGACGCCCGCTACTGGGTCGAGTACTGCAACGCGCCCGTCGGCACCTACTGGGCCGACAAGCGCGCCGAGAACGGCCACCCCGAGCCCTACGCCATCAAGTACTGGGGCCTCGGCAACGAGGTCGACGGCGAGTCTTGGATCATGGGCTACAAGAACGCCGAGGACTATGTGAAGTTCGCCCGCGAGGCGGCCAAGGTCATGAGCCACAGTTCGCTCGGCACCAAGCTCGAGTTCATCGCCAACGGTCCGGCC
>CAZXHR010000174.1:0-8995 GCA_964640465.1 uncultured Opitutaceae bacterium | reverse complement strand
CATCCCGACGCCCCCGAGACCTTCGCGCTCCCCGCCAGCCCAGCCCGCAGCGACGCCGCCCTCCGCGGCAACTGAGCCGCCATCACGACCCCCCGCGGCGATCCTAGCCAAGCTCCGGTCGCCCTCGTACACGCGCCGAGCGCAAGACCAGGTGGTTTCTCTGACCTGAACCTCCTCGATCCGGGTACGTTTCCCCGCACATCCCCAATCAGCCCCGCCGATGCACACGCTTCAGTCTTCCCGCTCCACACCGTCTGCCCGCTTCGCGCGCCGTCGGTCGTCTGCCCCTAGCACCGCAGCCCTCGCGCTCCTGCTCTGTTGCGCCGCGGCCGTGGACGCCTGGGCGCTCTCGATCGGGCAGATGACCACCAACGGCCGCGCCAATCCGCTCGGCATCGGCGGCGACGACCTCTCGCTGGCCTGGTCCATCGAGTCGGACGCACGCAGCACCGTCCAGAGCGCCTACCGCGTGCGCGTCGGCTCGACCGAAGGCGCCACCGACGTGTGGGACTCCGGCCGCGTCGCCTCGGACCGGCAGACCGACATCGCCCTGCCCGCCACGCTGCCGCTGCGTCCGGCGACGCGCTACTACTGGCAGGCGAAGATCTGGGACGGCACCGGTACCGAGAGCGAGTGGAGCGCGCCGGCGTGGTTCGAGACCGGGTTGGCCTCCGGCGACTGGGCGGACGCGAAGTGGATCGCCCACCGGCCGCCCGCACCGGTCGGTACCGAACAATCCATCACCACCGGTTCCCTGCCCCTGTTCCGCCGTGTCGTCACGCTCGCCAAACCGCCGAAAAGCGCGCGCCTCTACGCCTCGGCCCACGGCATCTACCAGTTCTCGCTCAACGGCCAAAAGGTCGGCGACCAGTTCCTCGCCCCCGGCTGGACCGACTACTCGAAACGCCTCCAGGTGCAGACCTACGACGTCACCTCGCTGCTGCGCACCGGCGCCAACGCGCTCGGCGTCGCGCTCGGCGACGGCTGGTATCGCGGCAAGGTCGGGCTCAACTGGCCCCGCGTCTACGGCGACACGCTCGCCGTCGTCGCGAAGCTCCGCGTCACCTACGCCGACGGCTCCATCCAGGATTTTGTGACCGACGAGAGCTGGCGCTCGGCCGAGGGCCCCTTCGTCCAAGCCGACCTGCAGGACGGCGAGACCTACGACGCGCGCCGCGAGCAGCCCGGCTGGGACCGCGCGGACTTCGACGCATCGAAATGGATCCCCGTGGCGGTCGTGCCGGGCGACTCGCGCGTCCTTGTGCCACAGCCCGACGAACCGGTGCGCGCGACCGAGGTGGTCACGGCCTGCTCGCGCTCGGAACCGGCGCCGGGCGAGTACGTCTACGACCTCGGGCAGAACCTCATCGGCTTCGCGCGGATCAAGCTCACCGGCAAGGCCGGCCAGACGGTTCGCATCCGGTACGCGGAGGAACTCAACCGGCAGGGAGAGCAGCGTGGTCGGCTCTACACGGAGAACTTCCGCACCGCGAAAGTGACGGACACCTACACCTTCGCCCGCGACGAGACGGTGGTCTACCAGCCCACGTTCACCCAGCATGGGTTCCGCTACATCGAGGTCACGGGCACCGCGTTGCCTCCGGATGCTGGCGACGTCGCGGCCGTCGTCCTCGGCTCCGACCTGCCGAACACCGGCGACCTGCGCCTCTCGCACCCGATGCTCGACCAACTCGTGCGCAACATCCGCTGGGGCCAGCGCGGCAACTTTCTCTCCATCCCCACCGACACCCCGGCGCGCGACGAGCGCCTCGGCTGGACCGGCGACATTGCGGTCTTCGCCTCGACCGCCTCGCGCTACCAGGACACCCGTGCCTTCCTCTCGAAGTGGATGGACGACCTGCGCGACGCGCAACGCGCCGACGGCAACATCCCTGCCATCGTGCCGCAACCCCGCGACTATTTCGACGTCACCGGCGTGGGCTGGTCTGACGCGTTCATCATCGTGCCCTACACCGTGTGGCGAGCCACCGGCGACACCCGCATCCTGCGGCGCAACTGGGAGGCGATGCGGCGGTTCTACGGCTTCGTCCACGCCAGCGCCACGCAGGACGGCAACCTCCTCGAGGAAGGGCGCAGCTCCTGGTTCTCAGGCGACTGGCTCAGCCTCGAGAGCGTGGACCGGCTGGCCGAGCACCGCGTGATCGCCACCGCGTACTTCGCGGAAAACACCCGCATGATGGCCGAGATGGCCGCGGCGCTCGGGGAGACCGCGCTCGCGGCCGAGTGGGCGGAGCTGGTGCCTCGGATACGGGAGGCGTTCGTGGCGGCGTACCGCCGGCCCGACGGCTCCATCGAGATCGGCACGCAGACCGTCTACGCGATGGCCCTCGGCATGGACCTGATCGCCGACCCGGCCGCGCGCGCGCTCACCGCCGAGCGGTTCGTCGAGAAGCTCGCCGCCGACAACTTCCACCTGAAGACCGGATTCCTCGGCACGCCCTGGCTGTTGCCCGCACTCCACAAGATCGGGCGCGACGACCTCGCCATGCGCCTGCTCCTCAACGAGGACTATCCCTCGTGGGGTTTCGAGATCCGCATGGGCGCGACCACCATGTGGGAACGCTGGAATACCATCCGCGCCGACGGCCAATTTGGCCCCGTGGAGATGAACTCGTTCAACCACTATGCCTACGGCGCCGTGGGCGACTGGATGTTCGGAAACCTCGGCGGCGTGGAGATCCTCGAGCCCGGTTACCGACGCTTCCGCGTCGCGCCGCTCGTCGGGCACCCGGCGCTCGACCGCGCCGCCTGCCGCCTGCTCGCGCCCCGCGGCCCGATCTCCGTCGAGTGGGTACGGAGTGGAGACGAGGTGAAACTCTCCGTGGCCGTCCCCGCCAACACCGGCGCCGAGATCGTCCTCCCCGCGAAGACCGTGGATTCCGTGCGCGAAAGCGGCCAGCCGGTAGCGACCGCCCCCGGAGTCGCGGCGGCGGTCGCCGAGGGCGGGCACGTCCAGTTGAGCATCGGCTCCGGCCGCTACGAGTTTGTCGTGCGCCCGGCGCCCTGATTCCGCGCGCCAGCGGTCAGCCTCGTCCCGTGACCGCCCAACCCGACGCCCGTAAGCCGCCGCTTTTCCCGGACGAGTCCAGCGTGCCGCCGCTCGCGAAAGCGGCGAACTTCGCACCGAAACTCGGCAATGGCTGAATCGCTTCGTGCTCCAGCTACTCCGGAACGGCTCCGCCCGCCGTAGCCGGACAACGAAGTCGTTCAGCTCAGCCCCGCGCACCACAGCGCGCTGCGCCGCACCAGCGCGGCGTAGCCGGCATTCTCGAACGCCGCCGCGGTGTGACCGGGCTGCAGATTCACCACGCGGCCCGCGCCGCGCTCCAGCGCCCAGCCGGCCGCCCAGCGGCGCCCGGCCTGCTCGTAGCAAAGAAACGCGCCGGCCTCCACGCCGGGCTCGAACTCGTACCGGTACGGCTCCTCCCGCATCGCGAAACCGTCCAGTCCGGCGGCGATCTGGTGCGTGCCCACGAAATCGTACGGCATCGTCTCCTGCTCCGGATGGCCGGTGAACGCCGCGCCGAGCAGCGGCCGCAACCGCGGATGCTTCGCCCAGCAGATGCCGTTGTGCAGCACAAGCAGCCCGCCGCCGCAGTTCACGAAATCGGCGAGCCCGCTCGCCGCACGATCCGCCAGCACGGAATCCCACACGTCGGCATAGCCGACGACCAGCCGCACGCCGCCCAGACCGGCCGCGAGTTCGCCCGTGCCCTCCGTGAAGCGCAGCGCGAAGTCGGCGCCGAGGATCGCGCGTAGCGCCGGCTCGACGGCACCGAGCGGGTGGTACGGCGCCACGCGGTTGCCAAACACGACCGCACTCGGTCGCGCTCCGATCGGCGTCACCGCCACATCACCAAGGCAGGTCTTTCCCATGCAGGTCGAAGTAGTCGGGGCGTTCGCCGGCGGGCAACGTCGCACGCTGCGCGATCGCCGCGAGCACGAGGCGCGCGGCTTCCTCCGGCTCGTAGGTCGCCTTCTCGTTCTTGGCGCCGTGCATGTACGAGCGCACGTAGCCGGGATGCACCTGCATCGCGCGTCCGCCCAGCGGCAGCAGGCGCTTGTGGATGAGCGCGGCCTCCATGTTCAGCGCCGCCTTCGACATGCAGTAGCCGAACCAGCGGTCCCGCCAGTTCTGGCCAATGCTGCCGGCCTCCGAGGAGATGCTCACGAGGAGTTTCTCGCGCCCGGCGACGAGCAACGACCACAGCTCGTGCGTCAACCGCAGCGGGCCGATGGCGTTGATCCGGATCGTCTCCAGCACCGCGTCGGGATCGAACGGCGCATCGCCGACGGAGAACTCGATGTCGCCCAGGATGCCGGCGTTGTTGAGCAGCACGTCTACGCTCGGCGTCAGCTCGCGGATTCGTCGCGCCGCTGCGGCGACGCTCGCGGCGGCGCCGAGCTCCAGCGGCACAAGCGACAGCCTCTCGGGAAAACGCTCGGCCAGCGGCCGGAGCGCCGCGCCCTTGTCGTCGCGGTAGGTCGCGATCACGCGGTCGCCGGCCTCCAGCGACAACGCCGCGAGCGCGTGGCCGAGCCCGCGGTCCGTTCCGGTGATGACGACGGTTCTCATGTTATCGGATATGCTGCATAGCGACGGCGCTCCGTCGAAACTCTGGCGAGTTTCGCCACGGTCCGCGGAGTCTTCAGTGCTCGGCTCACGGCTTCGCAGTCTGCGCGGCACCGGCCAGCGGCACCAGCCGGTAGACGTGGAAATCCCGGATGCGCAGGTGGCTCTTCACCGTGCGGAAGGCGAACCCGCCGCGCGTGTACGGCGCCGGGTCGTCGTAGGCGAAGAGCCGGCGGCCGTTGTGGTAGAAGCCGATCGTGCTCCCTGCCGCCACAAGCTGGATGCGCTGGGCGGCATTGGGCACGAGGAGGTTCTCCGCACCGGCCAGATCGTGTTCGGGCAGTAGCGGGCGGTTGCCGCGCTCGCCGATGTAGCGGCGGAAGCGGCTCGTGGTGTTGGCGTTGCCGCCGTAGCCCACGTAGTAACAGCGGAGCTGGTCGTAGTCGGCAAAAACGCCGGTGCGCTTCGTGGCGAAAAGCTCGCCCGGGCTGCGTGCGTCGTCGGCCATCCAGAAACAGTTCAGGTCGCTCACGCGGTCGTTCGGGCCGCCGGCCGAAACGGCCGTCGCCTCGTAACTGACGAGCACCGCGCCTTCCAGCGGCTGCGCGAGCCAGACCGAACAGCCGCCGGGCACGTCGATCTCCAGCACGCCGTCGCGCGCCTCGACCGTTCCTCCCTCGGCAAGCTCGGTGCGCCAGAGCGCGAGACCGTTGCGGAAGTCGTCGGCCACCAGCTCCGCGCCCACCGCGAACCGCGGATCGGGCGAGGCGGGCGGCGGGTTCGCGGCACATGCGGAAAGGACACCGCCGAGCAGGAACGCCGCGGCAAGACGGAGCACGCCACGGACCTGCCATCCGTAGCGAAAGCCGCCAAGGCTTTCGTCCGCGGCGGACGGCGCCCCGTCGAAACTCTCACGAGTTTCGCTACTGAAGACCGCTGCAACACAGGTCGCTTCCATGAGTGGTTCGTTCAACCGTCGCAGCGTGTACCTTACGGCCGCCCGCCCTTCAACGGCTCCGGGCCGTACTGCTTCTTCAGCCAGGCATCGGGCACGGGCACGATGCAGATGTTCATCGAGCGGTTGTCCTCGGAGAGCATGGCCGACTGGATCTCGATCTTCGTGCTGTCGGCACTGAACGTCGGATGCACGTGGTCGGCCGCGGTGAATTTGTGGCCGGTGGTCAGAAGCAGCGTCTCGCCGGTGCGGCGGTCGATGAGCCAGAGGTTGCGCGCGAAGTCGTCGCCCACAGCCCAGCGGCCGTCGGGTGAGCCGTGCACATGCCAGTAACCGCTGCCCTCGGCGGTCTGCCCGACGATGCGCATCTCGCGCGTCCGCAGGTTCACGATACCCAGGCCGGTCGGGTGCTCGCGGGAGCCGCAGGCACCCCACTCGTCGCTCGTGCCCACGCTGCGGTGCCCGAGCAGGGCGACCGCGACCTCGTCCTTGGTGATCACGGCCTCGTGCGTCACCCAGTCGTAGGGCGCCTCGGGGAAGAGCGGGCGCAGCCCGGTGCCGTCGGCGCGCACGGTCCAGGTGCGCTGGGGCGCCTTGCCGCCGGTCTCCCAGCAGAAGACGATCTCGCCGGGCACCCACGGATTGGTCTGCACGTGGCCGATCTGGAACGGCACGGCGACGATGAATTTTACCTCGCCGGTCTTGAGATTCATGCTCGCGAGCCCGCCGGGGCCGGCACCCATTTTCCGAGGACCGAAGTTCTCCTCGATCTTCGTGCCGGGGGCGAGGTGCTTGCCGGCGAGTTCCTTGTTGCCGATGCGGAAATAGACGAACTCCTCGCTCGGATCGAGCGCCACGTCGCCCACCGCCCCCATCTCCAACGGCACCGTGCCGCAGACGTGTTCATATTCCTCGGCCGCCTTCACCGCGCCGGCGGCGCTGTCGGCGAAGAGTTTCGCGAGGTCGACGCGGACGATCTCGGCCGGCTTGGTCTGGTTCTTCACGTCGGAGTAGGCCGGCGCGCCCGAGACGTCGTTGGGCTTCATCTCCGGCACGCGCACGAAGTAGAGGTTCATCGAGTGGTCGGCCAAGCAGAGCATGCCGGTGTAGCCGTGCTCGGTCACCTGCACGATGTCACCGGTCTCCTCGTTCACCGCCATCGCCTGGCCCTTCACGCGGTTCGAGCGGAAGACGACCCACTTGCCGTCGGCCGTCCACTGGTGGTGGGTCTGGTAGATCTTCGAGTCGCCGGCCGGCGTGCTGGTCAGGAACGTCAGCGGAGTGCCGGTGATCGGATCGACCACGATCTTTTTCTCGGACGGGAAACGGTCGCCGATGCGGGCTGATGCCGAAGCGGGGAGAAACGCGAACGCGCCCAAAGCGAGCGCGGCGGGCAGGAGGAGCGACTTGTTCATAGGTGAAGTCGATAGGGGATGTTTGAGGTGCCGCCCGGAACATCGTCGTCCGCGCGGTTCGCGCAACACAGCGCAACATCGCGCACTCTGCGCCGCCACCCTATCGGCGACGCGCTCAATTCCCGCGGACAGTCCGTCCCTCGCGTCGTCGCGAATTTCGGCTGGTTCTTTCGACCGTTTCCGCTCCTTTACCCGGCGACTTTTCCCGCTCCTCCGCCTACACTCCCGACCAACATGACCACGCCCAAGCTCTCCCCTCGCGAAGAACTCGTCGCCACCATGCAGCGCATCTACCGCCTGCGCATGACCACCACCTCCGGCGGCAACCTCTCCATCCGCGAGCCCGACGGCCGCATCTGGATCACCCCCGCACGCGTGGACAAGGGCTCACTCACCCCGGCCGACATCGTCAGCGTCGCCCCCGACGGCCGTCACGAAGGCGCGCACCCGCCCTCCTCCGAACTCCCCTTCCACGCCGAGATCTACCGCCGCCGCCCCGACCTCGGCGCCATCGTCCACGCCCACTCCGGCGCGCTCATCGCCTTCTCCATCTGCCGCCAAATTCCGGACACGCGCCTCCAGTCCCACGTCCACCAGATCTGCGGTCGCATCGCCCTCGCCCCCTACGCCTGCCCCGGCACGCAGGAACTCGGCGACCGCATCGCCGAGTCCTTCGCCTCCGGCGCCGATTGCGTGCTCCTCGAAAACCACGGCGTCGCCGTCGGCGGCCGCGACCTCCAGGACGCCTTCCAACGTTTCGAGACACTCGAGTTCGCCGCGCAGACGCTCAACCGCGCCGCCACCCTCGGCGCCCTCAACGTCCTCCCTCCCGCCGCCCTCGCCGTCGACACCATGCCCGCCTACGGCGCGCTCCCCTCCCGACCGGCCGACGCCCACGAGCAGGACCTCCGCGAGCGCATCTGCTCCTTCGTCCACCGCGCCTACCGTCAGCGTCTCCTCATCAGCACCGCCGGCGCCTTCTCCGCGCGCCTCGACGACAATGAATTCGCCATCACCCCGCGCCGCCGCGACCGCCTCGAACTCCAACCCGAGGGCATCGTCCGCGTCGGTATCCACAACGCAGTCTGCTCCGCCGGCCAGCAGCCCAGCCGCGCCGCACGCCTCCACGCCGAGATCTACAAGCGCATCCCCGGCGTCGGCGCCATCATCAACGCCCAGCCCGCACACGCCTCCGCCTTCTGCGTCACCGACACCCCGCTGAGCACCTACACCATCCCGGAGAGCTACGTCGTGCTCAACGCCGTCGTGAAACTCCCCTTCCTCCGAATCGTCGAGGATGCCGCCGAGATCGCCTCGCGCCTCACCCTGGAGAAAACCCCCGTCGTCCTCATTTCCAACGAGGGCGCTCTGGTCATAGGCCGCACGATCCTCGAGGCCTTCGACCGTCTCGAAGTCCTGGAGGCGACCGCCGAGGCGCTCCTGCTCGCCCGCCCGCTCGGCGCCCCCGTGCTCATGCCCGAGAGCTCCATCGACGAGCTCCGCCGCGTCTTCCGCATCGCCTGAGCCGGGATGATGCAGTCGGCTGGCCTTCCCTTCTGCTATCGGTGCAGATCCGGTGATTGAGCTAGGAACCTGCTTGCAGGCGATCTGTGCAGGAGAATCGCCTGCAAGCAGGCTCCTACAAATGAATGGTTACGCCTGAGCGCGCCCCGTGCCGGCTCTCCCGCACCCGTTCCGCACGGAGCCGGCCGCCTCCCGAGTTTGTCACGTATTACGTGACAACCAGCCGCACCCTCCCACATCCGCGCAAACGCCTCCGCCTGCGATTCCGGACCGCCACACGCCGGATCGCCGGCACAGGCGTCCCTCTCCTCGTCCCCCGACTCCGCCGCACACCGGATCGCGCGCCGCGGGCCCGGCGTCGAACCATCCATGCCGCTCCTCCGCCAGCGCATCCCCTCGCCAGCGCATCCCCGGAACTTGTCACGTAATACGTGACAAGTTCCGCCCGACGCTTCGCCCTCGCGCACCGGCCGCCAGCCATTTCCCCCTCGCACGCCCCCGCCGACC
>CAZXHR010000173.1:0-9017 GCA_964640465.1 uncultured Opitutaceae bacterium | reverse complement strand
TCCTCAGGCACTCCTTCGCCACGCATCTGCTCGAGAGCGGGGCGGACATCCGTACGGTGCAAGACTTGCTGGGACACGCCAAAGTCGAGACCACCCAGATCTATCTGCACTGCATGTCCAAACCCGGCCTCGGCGCCCCCAGTCCGCTGGACGGATGAACAGAGTCATCCGGCGACTTCGCGCGCTGCTCTCGACTCAGGGTGCTCGAAGGCCTCCGCGAACGCCTCGAGCTCCGGCCCGGTCATCCCGAGCTTGCGGCCGGTGTCGCGCCAGCTCGCGACCGCGGCGGCGACATCTTGCAGAATCGTCTTGGCGCGCGGCATCGGGATGCGGAAATACGGCGTCACCGACAGCAATGCTTCGATGGTGGCCTCGGGGCCCGTGTCCGCGGAAACCCAGGTCTTCAGCTCGCGGGCACGATCTGGGAACGGATTGAGGTCGAAGGCCGGCGCCAGCCGCCAGAGGCCGCGCTCGACATGCAGGAAGCCGTGGTTGTGCAAGTGGTCGTCGATGTTGGTGATCAGGATCGAGAACGCGATCCGTCGCCAAAGCTCGTCGATATCCTTCTGCACCGCGGCGCCGTGCACCCGGAGCGCGTCGACGATCTCCGTGTAGAAGTGCTCCTCCCCGGCAGTCGCCTCGACCCCGAGCAGCGTCGCGGCCGAGGCGTAGAAGAGACGCTTGCCGTCGGCGGTGCGGTCGAAGCGGCGGACCAGCGCGACCGGCACGCCGTCGCTGTCGACCAACCGCGTTTCCGCCGCATCGATACCGGCCCGGCGGGCCAGCTGCATGGCGAGCACCTCGCCTTTGGTCACCGCCCGGGTGTCCTGCACGCTGGGAAACTTTCCGATGGCGAGCAGGCCGTCGTCGTCGAGCACGGTGCATTTCGGACGAAGGCCGCCGAGCGAGGTGCCACGCCCGCGCAGGTAGGCGAGGTCCGCGGCGGTCTCGCTCTCGGTCTCGACCGCGCGCGAGGCAGCGGCGAGCTGCTTGAGCTCGACCAGCGGCGGCGTGGTGCGGCGCCCTGGCTCGGTTGCACGCTGGAGAACGCCGTTCTCATCGCGGAACCGCAGGGCCCCGACACGGCTGCCGTCGTCGACAGCGAGAAGGAAATCGACCGCGTTGAGCTGCGCGGAACCGGTTTCTTGGCCGGAACGCCGCGCCGCTTGGCGACGCTTCGCGTGATCGCGCAGGATCACCCGTCGGCCCCAGCCGTCGGGCTCCGTGTCGGCGATGATCGCAGGAAAGACCGATCCTTCGGCCGCCTTGCGGTGGAACTGCGGACCGCCCACCAGCGGAAGCCCGGGCTCAAGGGGAAAGCGATCCGGGGCCGCGAGCCACTCGGGGGCGTAGGTGAACGCGGCATGCTCGCGCGCCCCGTTCTGGTCGTGGTGCAGCGTGCCCACCAACCGCGGCTCGTCGCCCAGCAGGACCTGGAGAGTGCGTTTCACAGCGTTGTCGGAGTTTTCTTCACACGAACTCGCTTCGGCAACTGCTCCTCGTCGAGCTGCAGGCCGATCTCGTCGCGCCGCACGTCGGCGATGTCGCCGAGCACCGGTCCGAAGCCGAGAACGAAGAGCGCCATGGCGTAGGCACTCAGCGCCACTGAGCCGTCGCCCCGCTCAATCCGGGCGTAGGTGTTCAGGCCGACGCCCATCCGCTCTGCCATCATGGCGAGCGTCAGCCGGCGCTTGCGCCGCGCCCGGGCGATGTCGGTGCCCAGCTTTGCCAGGGAACGGCGCACGGCGGGAGGAAGGAGGTCGTGAACAGCGGAACGCATTTTAGTTAACTATGGATAGCATTTTCTTCGATTTAAGCAACTATGTATGGATAATAATCGAAATTGACGAAACACCTCGGCGAGTAGGACAAGCGCCTCCGCACGACCTCCGGCCCGGTCCTCGATGCAGCCCTATCGGGGCGCGCGACATGCGTGCGATTTTGACCCGCCACGGCCAGTTTCCGGCAAGCCGCGGGATCATGCCGATTGCACCGCGAGCACTTGGACCTCGATCCGCCGCCGCTTTTCGACGTAAACTGATCGAAGGCCTCGGCGGCCTTCACCACCGCCGGAGCAGGAGCGCCGGAGGCGGAGCGCGGCGCGCGCGAGCGGGTGACGCCGCACACGCTGCGGCATTCGTTCGCGACACACCTGCTTGAGAGCGGCGCCGACATCCGAACCGTGCAGGAGCTGATGGGCCATGCGAAGATCGAGACGACCAAGATATATTTGCATGTCATGCAGAAGGGCGGCGTGGGCGCAGTGAGCCCGCTGGATCGGATGAAAGGCGAGGGGCGAGAAGGCTGAAATGTGGCGATGCGGTCGAGCGACGATCGATGGGGGACGAGGGCTGGACGGCGGGCGGACGACGGCGGGCGGTTTCCGGTACGGGGGGCGCCACCATCCGCGTCCATCGGCGGTTCCGCTTTCCGGAGTTGGTGGCCACAGATGCGAACCGATCGACGCAGATACACAGCCCGGAGTCGAAACGCGCACGCGTTTCGCTACGAAGGAGTTCCAGAGGCGCAACCGGTTTCTGCGATCCATGCGTTCTCTGCAGATAAGTCTTCCACGGTCATCGAAGCCCTCACGGGCTTCGCTACGGCGGCGAAAACGATCCGCGTCCATCTGCGGTTCCACCTGTCGGAATGGGTGGCCACAGATGAACACCGATCCGCACAGATCCGCAGTCAGCCCTGAGTGCCGGCGATCCTCGGTGAAGATCGGTGCCCCATTGGTGGCGAAGTCTTCCGTCGGCTCGTTGGGTTGCGGTATGCGGTTCGCCGCGCTCCCCGCCGCGTACCCACCGGAACGCGGCTTTCGCTGCGCTGCGGTGCGCGGCTGTGATCGATGCGCTCACGCGCATCGCTACGGGAAGAGAGTGGAGCGCTCCTTCAGGACGACCCGACGGGCGGCGGATTGCCCTTCTCGCGAAGGGCGCCACGGGCGCGGATCGTCGTTCTCACGAACGACGCTACGGTTGGGTGCGTGGGTCGGCTGACGCCTCCCTTGCCGCGTTCCTCGCTTCGCTGCGGTACGCGGCTGGTTCGCCGTAGAGGGCGGCGGGGGTGGCGCGGTCGATACGGACGGGGACGAGACGGCCGATCTGCTCCTCGGTGCCGGGGAAATGGACGACGCGGTTGGTACGCGTGCGGCCGGTGAAGCGCAGGCCGCGTTTGTCGGGGCCCTCGACGAGGACCTCCTGCACGGTGCCGACGAGGGCGGCGGTGTGGCGGCGGGAGTTCTCCTCGAGGAGGCGGAGCAGCTCCTGGTTGCGGCGCTCCTTCTCGGCCTCGGGTACGGGGTCGCCGAGCGGCTCGGCGGGCGTGCCTGTGCGCACCGAGTATTTGAAGACATAGGCCATGTCGAAGTCCGCCTCGGCGAAGAGGGCGGCCGTCTGCGCGAAGTCGTCGGCGGTCTCGCCGGGGAAGCCGACGATGATGTCGGTGGAGAGGACGAGGCCGGGGCGGGCGGCCTTGAGGGCGGCGGCGATCTCCAGGTAGCGCGCGCGGGAGTAGGGGCGGTTCATCGCGGCGAGGATGCGGTCGCTGCCGGACTGGACGGGCAGGTGGACGTGTTCGCAGAGCTTCGGGAGGCGGGCGTAGGCGGCGACGAGGTCGTCCTTGAAACCGCGCGGGTGGGGCGAGGTGAAGCGGATGCGCTCGATGCCGTCGACGGCGTGGATGCGTTCGAGAAGCTGGACGAAGGGGGAGATGCCGCCGGTGTGGCGGTAGTCGCGGCGGCCGTAGCTGGTGACGATCTGGCCGAGGAGGGTGACTTCGCGGATACCGCGGGCGGCGAGGGCGCGGCACTCGGCGACGATGTCGTCCATGGGGCGGGAGCGCTCGTCGCCGCGGGTCTTGGGGACGATGCAGTAGGCGCACTGCATGTCGCAGCCCTGCTGGATGGAGACGAGGGCGGAGATCTGGCGGTCGGCGAGGAGGTGGCCGGCGAGGGCGTTCTGGGATCCGGGCTCCTCGGCGGTGTCGACGACGGGCTGGGCGAGCGGGATGCCGGCCTGGCGGGCGGCGCGGAGGGCGTCGAGGTGGCCGGCGACGGTATGAAACTTCTGGGTGCCGACGACGAGGTCGAGGTCGGGGAGGCGGTCGAGGAGCTCGGCGCCGCGGTTCTGCGCCATGCAGCCGAGGATGCCGAGGACGAACTCGGGGCGGCGGCGCTTGCGCACGGCGAGGTTCTCGGCCTTGGCGAGCGCCTTCTGCTCGGCGAGATCGCGGACGGAGCAGGTGTTGAGGAGGAGGATGTCGCAGTCGTCCTCGTCGTCGACGATGCGGTAGCCGCGGGCGCGCAGGAGGGCGGCGACGGCCTCGCTGTCGCGCTCGTTCATCTGGCAGCCGTAGGTCTTGATGTGGACGCGGTTCATTTGCGACGTGCGGAGGCGCCACGGTTGGCCGCGGGGTGGGGCGGTCAAACGCAAAGGCGGCGTGGGGTTGCCACGGACTCATGCCGCTCGATGCGCTTACGCGCATCGCTACGGGATGGGGTGGGGCGTTTCCGGAGCGGGGGACCACTGATGGCCTCCGCCAAGGGGCGGAAGCTTAGTGGTGTCTTGCGGCTGATCGCTGCAGGGATGGGGGATGGCGGCGCTCGCTTATCGCGGGCGGAGGGATCGCGATGTGGCGCCGTTCGTGAGAACGACGCTACCGGAACGCGGCTTTCGCTGCGCTGCGGTACGCGGCTGGGATCGATGCGCTCACGCGCATCGCTACGCGATGGGGTTGGCGGATCGCCGTTCTCGCGAACGGCGCCACAAGAACGGCGTGGGTCGGCTGACGCCTCCCCTGCCGCGCTCCTCGCGTTGCTGCGGTACGCGGCTGGGGTTACGTCATGCTCTCGGCGGCGTGGAGCTCGCGGGCGCGGTCGGCCCAGTCGGGGAGCTGGGTCTGACGGTGCGATTTGAGGAGAAGGAGCTCCTGCTGCACGGCGGCTTCGCCGGCCTGCCGCATGATGCGGTCGAGCCCGGCGTAGAGGATGTCGGCTGGGTCGATCTTGAGCTGCTCGGCGAGGCGGACGAGGGGCTGGAATTCCTCCTGTTCGAGGTGGAGCTGGACCGAGTGCATGAGAGGGCCTCCCGAGGGCTTGGTTGTTGGCGCGTGGCGGAACGCCACAGGTTACGCTGCACCGCGGCTGCGGCAAACGCACGGGACTCGCTGGCGGGCGTGGGCCGGTCAGTTGCGGCCGAGGATTTCCCGCAGGCGGGCCTGGAGGGTCTCGGGCGCGAAGGGCTTGGCGAGCAGGGCGGCCGGCCTGGCCTGGGTGAAGCGTTCGAGACCCAGATTGCCGGTGAAGCCGCTCATCAGGATGACGGGGATGGCGGGGTTGAGGCGGTGGAGTTCGCCGAGCGTCTCCACACCGTCCTTGTGCGGCATGATCAGATCGAGCAGGACGAGGCGGAGGCGGTCGGAGTGGTGGCGGAAGAGGGCGACGGCCTCGACCCCGTCGGCCGCGGTGACGGTCGAAAAGCCCATGCCTTCGAGGAGATGCACGGCGACCTGCTGCACGCTCGGCTCGTCGTCGACGACGAGGACGAGTCCCTCGCCGCGCCAGCGTGTGGCGGGCGATGCGGGTGCGGGAGCGGCCGGGGCCGTGCCGTTGAGGGGAAGGATGAAGCGGAAGGTGGTGCCGTGGCCCGGTTCGCTGGCGACAGCGATGGCGCCGCGGTGCGAGGTGACAACGCCGTGGACGGCGGCCAAGCCGAGGCCGTGGCCGGCGGCCTTCGTTGTGAAGAACGGCTCGAAGATTCGCCGGCTGATCTCAGGCGGGATGCCGCAGCCGGAATCCTCGACTTCGCACAGCACGTAGGGGCCGGGCCGGAGCGACTTGGCGCCGAACTCGGCGCGTAGTTGATCGGCGGAGAACTCGCGCGCGGCGGTGCGCAGGACGATCCGGCCGTCGCGGTCGCCGATGGCCTCGGCGGCGTTGATGACGAGGTTGAGGACGACCTGCTGGAGCTGCGGGGGCGCGGCGCGGACGACGACCGGAGCGGGGGCGAGGTCGAGCCGGACGGTTATCTTTTTGCCGATGGAGACTTGGAAGAGGCGCTGGGTCTGGCCGATGAGGGCGTTGAGATCGACGTCGCTGTCGGCAAGGGGGCGGTGGCCGGCGTAGGCGAGCATCTGCTGGCAGAGGTCGGCGGCGCGGTGGGCGGCGGTCTCGATCTGGGCGATGGGCTCGTGGAGCGGCGAGGCGGGGGGAAGGTCGAGGCGGGCGAGCCCGGCGTTGCCGAGCATGGCGGTGAGGAGGTTGTTGAAGTCGTGGGCGATGCCGCCGGCGAGGACGCCGAGGCTCTCGGTTTTCTGGAGCTGGAGGAGGCGGCGTTCCTGATCGAGGCGCGCGGCCTCGGCCTGCTTCTGGCGGGAGATGTCGCGCATCACGAAGGAGAACGAGTCGGGCGCGCCGTCGGCCGTGCGGTGGAGCTGGGCGACGAGGGAGACGGGGATCTCGGCGCCGGCGGCGTTGGCGAGCGCGATCTCGCCGGTCCAGACGCCGGCGGCGGGCAGCGCGTCGATGACCGAGGCGATGGCGGCGCGGGAGCCTCCGGCGGGCAGGTCGCGGAGGTTTTGTCCGCGGAGAGCGGAGGCGGAGATGTCGGTGCCCCAGAAGCGGAGAAAAGCGGCGTTGGCGTAGAGGATGCGGCCGTCGGGCGCGGTCGTGAGGACGAAGTCGGTGGCGGTCTCGACGATCTGAAGCAGGCGGTCGGCCTCGGTCTCGGCCCGCTTGCGGTCGGTGATGTCGATCTTGGTGCCGGAGAGGAGGAGCGGCCGGCCGGCGGCATCGCGGGCGACGACTGAGCCCCGGGCGTGTATCCAGCGTTCGGCGCCTTCGAGCGGGCTCAGGCGGTACTCGGTCTCGAAGAGCGCCGAGCTGCCGGTGAGGTGGCGCTGGAGCGTCTCGGCGACGCGGAGGCGATCCTCGGGGTGGATGCGCTGCTGCCAGCGCTCGACGGTCGCCGCGGGGCTGTGGGACGGCAGGCCGAGCATCTCGTTGCAACGCTCGTTGCAGGCGATCTGGCCGGTTTGCAGGTTCCAGTCCCAGAGGCCGACCTGCGCGCCAGCGATGACGCGGTCGAGCCGGGCTTCGTTGGCGGCGAGGCCTTTCTCCGCGGCGTTACGGCTCGTGACCGTGGACCCGAGCCCGAGGCCAACGACGGCGGCGGTGAGCTCGAGGAAAAGGAAACTGGTGGTCGAATGGTCGGCTCCTTGGGTGAGCCGGAGCCCGAGCAGTCCGCCCATCGTGATCGCGAGCGAGGCGAGGGTGGCGCCGGGAAGGCCGTGTTGGAGGCAGATCCAGACGAGCGGCAGCAGGCAGAGGTAGAACATCTGCGCGCGCGGCACCGAATCGACAGCGAAGACCAGCCACAGGCTGCCGACCAGCGCGAGGGCCTGGGCGGCGACGAGCAGGAACCGGTGGGGCGCCCGGACGGCGAGTCCGACGGGCCGGTGCTCGCCGCGCAGCCACGGACCGACGAATACCAGCACCACCGGCATGATCGTGAGCAGTCCGCTGGCATCGCCCAGCCACCAATCCAGGGTGGACTGCAGCAGTCGCTCGGGCGGGAAGGGAGTCGGGGAGATCCGGGCGGTGACGACCGTGCCGGCCATCGCGACACCCACCGGCGCGAGCAGTGCGCTGGCGATGAGGCCGACGGTGCGGCGCGGCGAACCGGGGATCTGGTGCGGCAGGATGAACCGGCGGGCGAGGATGGCGGCCGCGGTGTAGTTGCCGGTGATGAGCAGGGGGAAGACGAACGTGGGCCAGCCGATGGCGTAGTCGGTCGTGGCGAAGGCGCCGGCGAGGTTGGCCGCGAACACGACCGGGGCGAAGCGCGGGCCGAACAGCACCAGCAGCGCCATGGCCAGTCCAGCTGGCGGATACCAGAGCGAGACTCCGGGCCCGACCTCGAAGAAACGCGCGCCGAAGTGGGTTGCCAAGTGGAGGGCGAAATAGGCGAGACAGACGAACGCCGTGCGCGGAACCGCTGCGCAACCGACGGCACGCCGGGCGGAGACAGCACGGAAGATACTGCGACCGAGTGGGGACGGCATCGTGGGAGAGTTGCGGGAGGTGGGCGGAGCCGGTCGTCCGGCCAACGGCCGGGCCTGTCGGCAGTGCAGCGTCAACCATCGGAGGCGTTTGCTCCAGTCGTTTCTCCGTGCGGGGACCGTTTCCGCGACGAGCGCCATGCGGAGACGCGAACGCCGGCCCGCGTTCTGGCGCGAGCCGGCGTTGTGGTTGATTGGTGGAGCCAGCCGGGTTCGAACCGGCGACCCCCTGCTTGCAAAGCAGGTGCTCTTCCAACTGAGCTATGACCCCAATGTGAAATCTGGTGGAGGTGGCGGGATTTGAACCCGCGTCCCCCTGACCTTCGCACAACACATCTACACGTTTAGCCCGGGGTTGATCTCGCCATCGCTACGCGCCCGGACGGGCGAAAACGACAGCCAGCCGCTGGATCGAAGTACGGTGCGCGGGCCATTGACGCCCCCGCGCGCTATGCCTGCTGTCGTCGCAACCATCGGCTAGCAGGTGTCGCCGGGGTCGCGTGGTTGCCGTTAATTAGGCAGCCAGGGGCATTTCTTCGTAGGTGCCACTTATTGGTTTGGCAGTGGATTAACGAGGGGACCGCCATCCTCGACGTGCAGCGCTGCACTCCGACCAAGGGTCGAATCCAGAACACCCCCGAAAAGAAGGCTGAACGCAGAAGGCGGAATGCGGAACGCCCGAAAAGAAGGGCGTGCGGAAAGCCGAGCTTCGACGAGCGGCCGGGGAACTGGCTAGTGCGCCAGTCAAAGAACAGGGCGCGGAACGTGGCATGGGGATTTGGCGTTGGCAAGCCGCCGTGCAGGTCGGGGGCGAAGAAGGCGTTTGCGCACCGAGGGCCATTTCTACGGGGTCGTAGAACGCGACGGCCCGGTGACGATCACCTATGCCGGCTCCGATGGCTTCGAGATGCGATGGCAGTCACCGACTCTGCCGGGGGGTGAATGCTCTCTGAACC
>CAZXHR010000172.1:1237-9089 GCA_964640465.1 uncultured Opitutaceae bacterium | reverse complement strand
GACGACCTCCTTGGTGTAGACGAGGTAGTCGACGGCGATGAAGTTGAAGCGCGCGCCGAACTCGTCCCAGAAGAACCACTCCGCCACGGCGCCGAAGAGCAGCGCGTAGAGGACGGAGAGGAGGAACGCGTGAGCGAGACCGCGGCCGAGCCGGCTGGCGAACGCGCGCGCGGGCAAAGCGGTGAGCAGGAGCCACAGCGGCGCTGCCCACAGAAGCGCGGCGGCGATGTCGAACGCGGTGCCGATGGCCGCGGCGCCGAGCAGGCCGGCGAGGTTCCAGGAGACATCGGCGCGGGCCTGGTAGAGGAGCGCCAGCCGTGTGAGCTGCGCGACGGCGACAAAGACGAGGACAAAGACCAGTAGGCCGCCGTGGCGACGGGCGAGAAGGCGCGCGAAAAGCGATGGCGCGACGGGTGCGGCGGAGGCGGCGGATTGTGGCATGGCGGGAGGCGGCAACATTCAGGAACGCGAGGAAGTGCGGTGTGGGTCGACGGCGGTCCGGACCAGGGCCGGGCGCAACTCGGTGACGGCCTCGCCGGCGAGGGCTGCGGGCAGGTGCAGGCGTTGCCAGCGGAGGCGTGCGGCGAGTGTCACGAGCCCCTGCGCGAGCGCCGCCGCGGCGATGCCCCACACGGCGGCGCCGAGGATGTCGCCGGGATAGTGCAGGCCGACGTAGATGCGGCTGTAGCCGATCGCTGCGGCCCAAAGGGCGAGGACGAGGGCGAGGCGGTGCTTGCGCAGCGAGAACAACGCATAAGCGGCGAGGGCGAAGGCGTACGTGGTGTGGGTGGAGACGAAGCTGTACGCGCCGCTGCGCCGGCCGCCGACGAAGTGGATCGTGGAGGCGAGGTCGGCCACGTTGCAGGGGCGGATGCGTTGCACGGCGTCCTTGATCGCGCGGGCGCCGGCCAGATCGATGGCGATCACGAGCAGGAGCAGACCGAGAAACGCGGCGCCGCGGCGCCAGCCCGCGCCGCGGAAGAGGGCGGCGAGCAGAAGCAGGTGGACCGGCACGAGGACCCAGGGGCTGGAGACCTGCCGCATGAGCGAGTCCCAGAATGGCGAATGCAGGCCGTTGAGGAGGAGGAAGGCGGAGGTGTCCCAGGAGGAGAGGAGGCCGAGGAAGCCGTCGGCGGCGGCGAGCGGAACGGGCATCGGGAGGATTGAGGCGGGCGGTTGGCGCCGGCGGCGGAACGGCGCGTTGCGAGGCCGAGTGTGCCAGACCGGCATGACGCGGAGATGAACGGCGGATGAATTGTTGTTCATCGGGATGCGGCGCCGGCGCGCGGCGGGAAAGGGCGCCGCAAGACGGCGCCCCACGGGGGAGGAGCCGAGGCCGGCTCGAGAGGGATCGAGAGGGAAATGGCGGAGCGGAAGCTCCGCCCTCCCAGCCACGCACTGGGAAGGGGCGAGGCGATGGCTCGGGGGTTGACGATTCGGCGGGGGTGGCTTGCCTCCGCACCATGGACGTCCTCCTGCTCTCGCGTCTGCAATTCGCGCTCACGACCGCGTTCCACTACCTCTATCCGCCGCTGAGCATCGGGCTTGGCCTGTTGCTCGTCCTCAACGAGGGGATGTGGCTGTGGACGAAGAAGCCGCTCTACCACCAGATGGCGCGGTTCTGGACCAAGGTCTTCGCGCTCACCTTCGCGTTCGGCGTGGCGACGGGCATCGTGCTGGAGTTCGAGTTCGGCACGAACTGGGCGACGTATTCGCGCTATGTGGGCGACGTGTTCGGGAGCCCGCTGGCGGCGGAGGGCGTGTTTGCCTTCTTCCTCGAGTCGGGCTTCCTCGCGGTGCTGCTCTTCGGGTGGGACAAGGTCGGCCCGAAGCTGCACTTCGTGGCCACCTGCATGGTGGCGCTGGGCGCGCATTTCTCGGCGATCTGGATCATTGTGGCCAACTCCTGGATGCAGACGCCGGCCGGCTACCACATCGTGGGCGAGGGGTTGGCGGCGCGGGCGGAGATCACGAGCTTCTGGGCGATGGTGTTCAACCCCTCTGCGGTCGACCGGCTCACGCACACCGTGATTGGCGCCTGGCAGACGGGCGCGTGGCTGATGGTCGCCGTCGGCGCCTGGTACCTGCTCAAGCGCGTGCACCGTGAGTTCGCCCTCGCTTCGCTGAAACTCGGCCTTGGCGTGGCCGCGGTTGCGGCGCTGCTGTCGCTCGGCACGGGCCACGCGAGCGCGGCCGGCGTGGCGCGAAACCAGCCGGCGAAGCTTGCGGCCTACGAAGGTCAATACGAGACAACGACGCGTGCGCCGCTCTATCTCTTCGGCTGGGTCGACGAGAAGAACGAGACGACGCACGGCGTGGCGATCCCCGGGATGCTCAGCGTGCTTGCCTACGGGAGTGCGGATGCGGTCGTGCCCGGGTTGAACGATCCTGCGGTGAAACCCGACGGCCGGCCGCCGGTGAACCTCTCGTTCCAGTTCTACCACATCATGATCGCGGTCGGCTGCGCGCTGATCGGGCTGGCGGCGTGGGCGGCGTGGGCGCTGTGGCGTGGCACGCTGGAGACCTCGCGGCTGCTGCTGTGGCTCCTGACGTTTGCGGCGCTCGGGCCGCAGATCGCAAACCAGGCCGGGTGGTTTGCGGCGGAGGTCGGGCGCCAGCCATGGATCGTCTATCGGCTGTTGCGCACGTCCGATGCGCTTTCGAAGGTCGTGCAGGCGAATCAGGTGCTCGCGTCGATGGTGATGTTCACCGCCGTGTACGCGCTGCTCTTCGCGGTGTTCCTCTTCCTCTTGAGATCGAAGATCCAGCACGGTCCCGACGAGGCGGATCTGAAACCCACCGGCAAATGGGCGCTTGGCGCCGCACAAGGAGGTGCGAAATGAACTTCGGCTCGCTCGACCTGAACACGATCTGGTTCGCCCTCGTGGGCGTGCTGCTCACCGGGTACGTCGTTCTCGACGGCTTCGATTTCGGCGTGGGCATGCTCCACCTATTCGTGGCGAAACGCGACGAGGAGCGGCGCGTGCTGCTCAACGCCATCGGCCCGGTGTGGGACGGCAACGAGGTGTGGCTGCTCACTGGCGGCGGTGCGCTCTTCGCGGCGTTCCCCAACGTGTACGCGACGGTGTTCTCCGGCTTCTACCTGGCGCTCATGGCGCTGCTGTGCGCGCTGATCTTCCGCGCGGTGGCGATTGAGTGCCGGAGCAAGCGCGACACGCCCCGCTGGCGCGCGTGCTGGGATGTCGCCTTCGCGGGCGGAAGCACGGTGGCGGCGCTGCTGCTCGGCGTGGCGATGGGCAACCTCGCCCGCGGCGTGCCGATCGCGGCCGACGGCGAATTTGCCGGGAGTTTCCTCGGGCTGCTCAATCCCTACTCGCTGGCGATGGGCGTGACGACGGTGGTGCTCTTCGCGCTGCACGGCGCGCTCTACCTCGTGCTCAAGACCGAGGGCGAGCTGCAGGCGCGGGTGCGCCGCTGGGTGGCGCCGCTCGGCGCCGTCTTCGGCGTGTGTTTCGTGGGCGTGACGCTGGCGACGGCGTTCGGAGCACCGCGTCTCATCGCGGTGTTCGAACGTGCCCCGTGGCTCAATGCTGTGCTCGCGGCGGTGGTGGCGGCGATCTTGGCGATCCCGCTGGCGACGAAGCGGGGTAAGGCTTTCGTGGCGTTTCTCGCATCGTCCACGACGATCGCGGGGCTGATGGTCCTCTTCGCCGTCGGCTCGTATCCGGTGCTCGTTTTCAGCAACCCGAGCCCGGTGCACAGCCTGACGGCCTTCAACGCCGCCTCCTCGCCGAAGACGCTGGCGGTGATGCTCGTCATCGCGTTGATCGGTATGCCGCTGGTGATCGGGTACACGGCGTTCATCTACCGGATCTTCCGCGGCAAGGTGAAGATCACGAAGGCGAGCTACTAGCTGAATGGACTGCCGCCCGGACGCAGCGAGGAACACTCCGGGCGACTATGGCGCGGATTCGAGGCGGGTGGCCGTGGCGAGATGCTCGGCCGCCTCTGCGGTCTGGCCGGCGCGGCGCAGTTCGTAACCGAGATTCCGGTGCGCGGGAGCATAGTCCGGTGCGAGCCGGATCGCCTCGCGGTACTGGGCGATGGCGTCGTTCCGGCGGCCGACGGCGGCGAGGGCGTTGCCGAGATTGCTGTGCACGTCCGGACCGGCGGCGCCGAGCTGGATCGCCCGCTCGAAACTGCCGATGGCCTCGGCCGAGCGCCGCGTCTGGGCCAGGGCGATGCCGAGCGTGTTGTGGGCGTCGGCAAAATCCGGTTGCAGGCGCACCGCCTCGCCGGCGGGCGCGACAGCCTCGGCCGGGCGGCCGGCCACGATCAGCGCGTAGCCCAGTCCGGCCCAGGCGGCGGCAAACTGCGGGTCGAGCCGGACGGCGTCGCGGTAGGCGGCGATCGAACTCTCCACGTCGCCGGTCAGGAGGAGCGCGTAGGCGAGATTATTGAAGCCCGGAGCCCAATCGGGCGCGAGCCGCACGATCGTACGCAGTTGGCCGATGCCCTCCTCGGTGCGCCCCTCGTGCAGAAGCGCCTCCGCATACTCTCCCGCGAAGACCGCACCGCCGAACCCGAGCCGGAGCGCCGCCTCGAAGTGCCGGAGCGCCTCGGAATAGCGGTCGAGCCGCACCAGCGCCTTTGCCAGGTTGGCGTGGGCGACATCGTAGTCGGGTTTCAGCCGCAACGCCTCCTCGTAGCGGGCCACGGCCTCCGGCAGGCGGCCGAGTTCGGCGAGATCGTAGCCAAGCTTGTTGAGGATGTAGTAGAACTCGCTGCGCGGCACCCAGCCGTCGTCCTGCCGCACCGCGGCCTCGCCCTGTTCGGCGGCCAGCGCGTACTCGCCGCGCTTCGTGTAGGCGATCCCGAGGTTGTAGCGGGCGCGGGCGCTGTGCGGCACCTTCTCGACGGTATCGCGCCAGAGCGAGAGATCGCTGGCATACGTCTCGTTGCGGGCGAAGGTCAGCCAGCCGAACCCCACGGCGAGGACCGGCCAGAGCATCAGGCTGCGCCGGCCGAGCAACGCGTACAGCCCGGTGACCGCCAGCGTCGCGACCGCCGCCAGCGGCAGGTACATGCGGTGTTCGGCCATCGTCTGCGAGACGACGGGAAGGATGCTGGAGGTCGGCGCGAGAAGCGCGAAGAACCACGCCCCGAGGAAGCCGACCGGCAAGCGTCGCCAGAGCGCGGCGACGGTGCCCGCGCCGAGGAGGACGAGCAGCGCGAACTGCGGCCACACGGCGGCGAAACCGGAGGCGACCCAGCGGCCGTGGTCGAAGACCAGCGGATGCGGCCAAAAGCTCAGCTTCAGGTACAGAACCACGGCGTGGCACTGCGTCCAGAAGTACGCGAGCACCGTGAGCGCCGCCCGGCCGCCGGCCGTACCGCCCCGCAGGCCGGTGCCGGCCACGAGGAACCCGAGCAGCAACCACGTCGCCGCCAGCGCGAGATAGTAGTCGCGGCGCTCCCGCCAGACGGCCCCGGCGGCGCCTGGAGTCCGCTCGCACACGAAGACGAGATCGTAGAGCAGCACCAGCAGCGGCACCACGGCGACCGTCTCCTTGGTCGCCATGCCGAGCAGGCAGGCCGCCACGGAAAGGGAGCGCCACGCCAGCGCATGGCGTGGTGTCGCGCTCTCCGTCGCGCGGATGAAGCCATACAACGTGAGCAGCGAGAACAGCGCGGCGAGCGACTCCGCCCGCTGCACGGTGTACGTCACCGACTCGGTCTGGAGCGGGTGCAGGAGCCACACCGCCGCGACCGCCGCGGCCAGCGGAAGCTGCGCCACGCCGAACCGCGGGCGGAGCAACGGCCGGTCGAGCGTCCGGCGGACGACGCCCAGGAGAACGCATGCCGCCAGAAAATGGATGCCGAGGTTGAACGCATGGTAGCCCCACACCGCCTCGCCGCCCAAGGCGTAGTTGACCGCGAAGGTGAAGTTGAGCAACGGCCGGCCGCTCACCGTCACCCCGCCGCCGGGCGGGAAGAAGGCGGTCCCAAGCTGCCGGATCGTCGGGTTCTCCGTGATGCAGCTCTCGTCGTCGAGGACGAAGGGCGCGGAGAAGGAGTTGCGGTAGGCGAGCAGCGCCGCGACCGCGAGCAGGGCGACGACCAGCGCAACCGCACGCCGCGACACGGCTGGGGCTTGACGGACGGGTTCGGCGGCGGACATGCCTCGGATAGAACAGGAATGCGCGCCGCCCGGAAACCCATTTGCGTGGACGTGCAACAGCAGGGGGGGGCGAAGGGCCACCCATCACGCGCCCGACTACACGGTCTTCAGCACGCTGCGGACGATCTCGACGGACTTGGCGAGGTCGGCGGGCGTGGCGGTGAGGGCGGGGAGGAAGCGGATGGTGTTGTTGCCGGCGGTCGGGCAGAGCAGGCCGGCCTCGCGCAGCTTCGCGTTGATCGGCGCGGGATCGGACTGGAAGCCGAGGCCGACCATGTAGCCGACGCCCCGGACTTCCTTGAGGAGCTTCGGGAACTCGGCGACGAGCTGCTTGAGCGCGGCGTGCCAGGCGACGGAGTTGCGGGTGACGGCGCCCATGAGGTCGTCCTTCTCCATCACGTCGAGCACGGCGAGCGCGCCGGCGCAGGCGAGCGGCGTGCCGCCGAAGGTGGTGCCGTGCGAGCCGGGCGTGAAGTATTCGGCGAACGGTTCGCGCACCCAGATGGCGCCCATCGGCAGGCCGCCGGCGATGCCCTTGGCCATCGAGACGCCGTCGGCCTGGATGCCATAGTGCTGGAAGCCGTAGAACGTACCGGTCCGGCCGATGCCGCACTGGACCTCGTCGAAGAGCAGAAGCATGCCGCGCTCGTCGCAGAGCTTGCGCAGGCCGAGGAGGAATTCGGGCGTGGCGGGTGTGACGCCGCTCTCGCCCTGGATCGTCTCGACGAGGATGGCGGCGGTGGAGTCGTCGGCGAGGTCGGCGAAGCTCTGGAGGTTGTTGAACTCGCCCACGGCGAAGCTCTCCAGCATGGGGCGGAAACCCTTCTGGATCTTGGCCTGCGGGGTGGCGCTCATGCTGCCGAAGGTGCGGCCGTGGAAGGCGTTGGCGGCGACGAGGACCTTGAAGCGCTTCCCTTCCTCGTGCGTGGTGTTGTAGCCGTGGAGACGGGAGAGCTTGAGGAGGGCCTCGTTGGCCTCGGCGCCGCTGTTGCAGAAGAAGACGCGGCCGGGGCCGGCGTGCTTGACGAGGCGGCGGGCGAGCTCGCCCTGCTGCGGGTTGCGGTAGAGGTTGCTGACGTGGACGAGGCTGGCGGCCTGGGCCTGCACGGCCTTCACCCACGCGGGGTGGCAGTGGCCGAGGGCGTTGACGGCGATGCCGGAGCAGAAATCGAGATACTCCTTGCCGCGGTCGTCCCAGACGCGCAGGTCCTCGCCGCGCACGAGCGTCACGGCGGGGCGGCCGTAGTTCTTCATCACGTAGGCATCGTAGTGTGCCTCGGTGGCGGCGGCGGTGACGGCGGGAGCGGGGGAGAGCGTCTGGCTGTTCATGGCGGATTTCGGAATGCGGATGGCGGAATGGGCGGGTGCCGGAGCTTCGCGACGCGAACTGGAGGAGAATGTGGAAATCAGGGAATCAGGAAACGAAAACAGGCGGAGCGCGGAAGACGGACGACAAAAGGTAAAGCAGAGAACGAAGGCGGGACGGAAGGCGATGGCTGGCGCCGGGAGAAAGACTGAGCGATTCGGAGCGAGTCGGGAACTCAGGAAATCGGGAAACGAATTCTCGCCGGGCGGCGGCGCGGAGGGGCGGGCGTGCGCGCGATGCGGAAACCGACGAAACGCTTGGCGCGTTTCGCTACGTCAGGTGCTGGCGACGACTCATCGTCGCAGACGGATTTCCTGCTGGAGCCTATGCATCGGTTGTTTGAA
>CAZXHR010000172.1:0-1227 GCA_964640465.1 uncultured Opitutaceae bacterium | reverse complement strand
GCGCGGAGTTCAATGCCGGCGCCGCCTCATGAACGCGCCCAAGGCGCGTTCATCCCTGGACGATCTCGGTGCCGATGCCCTTGTCGGTGAAGATCTCGAGCAGGAGGCTGTGCGGGAGGCGGCCGTCGATGAAGTGGACGCGCTGCACGCCTTCTTCGAGGGCGCGAACGGCGCTGGCAACCTTCGGGCGCATCCCCTTGTCGATCACACCGGTCTTCTTGAGACCGTCGACCTGGCTGACCTTGAGGGTGGAGATGAGCGAGCTCGGATCGGAGGGGTTGGCGAGCAGGCCGGGGACGTCGCTCATGTAGACGAGGCGGCGGGCGTTGAGGGCGGCGGCCACGCGGCCGGCGGCGACGTCGGCGTTGATGTTGTAGGGCTTGCCGTCCTTGTCCTCGGCGACGGGGGAGATGATCGGGATGAGGCCTTCGGCGATCTCCTTTTTGATGACCTTGGCGCGGACTTCGGTGACATCGCCCACGAAGCCGAGGTCGACCGGGTTGCCGTCGTCGTCGACGGTGAGCTTCTCGCAGAGGAGGACGCTGTCGCCGGGAAGTCCGGACGGCTTGCCGCGGGCGAGGGAGATGGCGTTGCAGACGTCCTTGTTGACGACGTCGTCGAGGGTGCGCTTGACGATCTTGATGGTGGCCTCGTCGGTGACGCGCATGCCGTTGATGAAGTTGGCCTTCAGGCCGGACTCGGCCATGGCTTTGGTGATGGCCTTGCCGCCGCCGTGGACGACGACGACGTGGATGCCGACGGCGGCCAGGAAGGCGATGTCGACGGCGACGCGGTTGCGGACCTCGGGATTCGGGTCGTCCATGAAGCTCCCGCCGTATTTCACGACGAAGGTGGAGCCACGGAAGTCTTGGATGTAGGGGAGCGCCTCGAGGAGAACGCGGGCTTTCGCCGTGATTTCAGCAATGTCCATCTCGGATCAAGGGCACTCCGTGCACGCCAACCGCGCCGCGGAGGCGGCGCACTGTGTCGAGTTGGCGAGGACAAACGCGGACGTGCTCACTGTGTTGGAAGGGGTTGTGGCTTAAGGGCGGGCTGTCGGCCTGACCAGAAAAAATCCGGGCAGGGTCGGGCGGAAGGGCGGCGTCAGGTGGGACGCGGAGGAAGGGCGTTGCAATACAACGCCCCTACGAGGAGGCGCGGCGGCAAGCTACTGGTCGATGTCGCGGGCGGGCCCGGCCGATGCGCGAAGGACGACGCGGGCCGGGT
>CAZXHR010000171.1:6055-9107 GCA_964640465.1 uncultured Opitutaceae bacterium | reverse complement strand
CGAGAACACGCCCAGCGACGTCGGCAAGAAGACCGGCCGCGGCGCCGCCCTCGCCAAGCTCGCCGCCCCCCGCAAATTCCACGCCACCACCGGCATCTGCCACACCCGCTGGGCCACCCACGGCGGCGTCACCGACGCCAACGCCCACCCCCACCTCTCCTCCGACGGCAAGTTCGCCCTCGTCCACAACGGCGTCATCGAAAACTACGTCGGCATGAAGGGCTTCCTCGTCGGCAAGGGCTACACCTTCCAGTCCGAGACCGACACCGAGGCCCTCGTCAACCTCATCGCCTACCACTACGCCAAGGAACCGGCCAACGGCGACAGCAAGAGCCGCTTCCTCGAGAGCGTTCGCAAGGCGCTCCTCCACGTCGAGGGCACCTACGGCATCGCCGTCCTCTGCGTCGACAACCCCGGCGAGATCGTCGCCGCCCGCAAGGGCTCCCCGCTCATCCTCGGCATCGGCGAGGGCGAATACATCCTCGCCTCCGACGTCGCCGCCCTCGTCTCCCGCACCCAGAACGTCGTCTACCTCAACGACGGCGAGGTCGTCCACATCACCACCTCCGGCTTCACGCTCTCCACCATCCAGGAGCAGGAGGAGGTCGAGCCGAAGTTCGACCGCATCACCTGGACCATCGAAGCCGCCGAGCTGGGCAATTTCTCCCACTTCATGGAAAAGGAGATCTTCGAGCAGCCCGCCGCCCTCGAGAACTCCATGCGCGGCCGCTTCTCCGACGACGGTTCCACCGCCAAGTTCGGCGGTCTCAACCTCACCGCCGGCGACCTTCGCCAGATCGACCGCATCGTCTTCTGCGCCTGCGGCACCGCCTGGCACTCCTGCCTCGTCGCCGAGCAGCTCATCGAGCGCTACGCCCGCATCCCCGTCGAGGTCGAGTACGCCTCCGAGTTCCGTTACCGCAACGCCCCCCTCGACAAGAACACCCTCGTCTTCGTCATCACCCAGTCCGGAGAAACTCTCGACACCCTCGAGGCTCTTCGCGAAGCCCAACGCAAGGGCTACAAGGTGATGTCCGTCGTCAACGTCGTCGGCTCCACCATCGCTCGCGAAGCCGACGGCGGCATCTACCAGCACGCCGGCCCCGAGATCGGCGTCGCCTCCACCAAGGCATTCACCTCCCAGCTGGCTGTCGTCGCCATGATCGCCCTCTACCTCGGCCGCCTGCGCGACATGAGCTACAGCGACGGCGTCGACTACGTGAAGGCACTCAAGCAGGTCCCCGACCTCATCCGCCAGACCCTCGCCCAGGCCCCGCACATCAGGGAGATCGCAAAACGCTACGCCCAATACCGCGACTTCCTCTTCCTCGGCCGCCAGTCCATGTTCCCCATCGCCCTCGAAGGCGCGCTCAAGCTCAAGGAAATCTCCTATATCCACGCCGAGGGCTATCCGGCCGCCGAGATGAAGCACGGCCCCATCGCCCTCATCAGCCCCGAGTGCCCCACCGTCTTCTTCGCCCCCGCCGGAGAGATGTTCCCCAAGCTCGTCTCCAGCATCCAGGAGATCAAGGCCCGCAAGGGTAAGGTCATCGCGGTGACGACTGCCGGCGCCCAGATCCCCGACAGCCTCGTCGACGAACGCATCGACATCCCGCCCTGCCACGACGCCGTCCTGCCCATCCTAGCGACGATCCCCGTCCAGCTCCTCAGCTACTACATCGCCGCCGAACTCAAGCGCGACGTCGACAAGCCCCGCAACTTGGCTAAGTCCGTCACCGTCGAGTGACCAGGCGGGTCTTCGCCCAGTGCCCGAAGATAGGAACGGCTCGGAGAGCCGTCCTTCTTTTTGCCGTTCCAGCTCTCGCTTGAAACGCGAGGGCGACGTGCCGCATTCTGGTTTCGTCCCATCCGGACTGCGATGCACCCGCCACTCGCCAACGACGAAATCCTCGCCACCCTCCGCGAGCTCGCAGCCGGCGTCTCCACACCGCTCTGGCTCTTCGGCGGTGTCGCCGTCGATTTCCTCGTCGGCCGCTGGACTCGCCCCCACGGCGACATCGATCTCAACGCCCTTGCCGTCCATCGTGACCGTCTCACCGAAGAGCTCGCCCGGCTCGGCTACTTCACCGAAGACCACGGCTGGTTGACGCAGTGGTTTCATCAGACCACCGAGCGACGCCTCGAAATCGTCTTTCTCGAACACGACACCGACGGCCGCACCACGCTCGTCATACGCGAGGGCGATCCCGTCGGCATCCCCGGCCGCTACCCGATAGTCGAAGGCTATCTCAACGCCAATCGCTTCGCCACGCTCGACGGCGTCACCTTCCGCGTGAGCAGCCCCGAAGGCGAATGGCTTGCCCGCGCCACCGGCCTCGATGTCGTCGGCGGCCGCAAGCCCGAACCAAAACTCGAACACGACAGACGCCTTCTCGAAGGCCTGATTCTTGCATCGCGCCTCGCACAGCTCCGCGCCGGCATCACCGGCCACAGCGCCCTCCAGCAGCAACCGCCGTCCTGACACGCCTCCATTTCCTCCTTCCGCCCCCCGCCCTCTCCGTTCTTCATTCCGCAATCCGCCCTCGGCTAGCCGCGTTCCCCACTCTTCATTCTGCGTTCTGCCTTTCCGCACATGTCCCTCCTTCCGCCTCTCGAAATCAAACCTGATCGCGCCTCATTCCGCCGCCTCTGCGCCGAGGGCAATGTCGTCCCCGTCTACGCCGACCTCATGGCCGACATCGAGACGCCCGTCTCCGCCTACGCGAAGGTCAAGGGTTCCGGCCCCGCGTTCCTCCTCGAGTCCATCGAGGGCGGCGAGCATCTCTCGCGCTACAGCTTCATCGGCGTCCGCCCGCGCAAGGTCTTCGCCATCGGCCCCGACACCACCCTCATCCGCGCCGCCGACGGCTCCACGCAGCGCCTCCCCACACCCGCCGACCCGCTCAAGGTCCTCGAGGACGACCTGCGCGGACTCCGCCCCGTGAAACAGCCGGGCATGCCCCCGTTCATGGGCGGCGCCGTCGGCTTCATCGGCTACGAGTACATCAACCGCATCGAGCCGACCGTCCCCGTTCCGCCCGCCAACGACCAG
>CAZXHR010000171.1:0-6045 GCA_964640465.1 uncultured Opitutaceae bacterium | reverse complement strand
ATCTTCGACCGCGCCAAGCAGACCCTCCGCCTCCACGTCAACGCCCACATCGGCGACGATATCGACGCCGCCTACGACGCCGCCGTGGCCGAGGTCGAAAATCTCCGCACCCTCCTCCAGACCCGCCGCGAACTCGCGCCCATCGCCCTCGCCGACCGCCCGAAGCTCGCCGTGCCCCCCGGCAACTTCACCAAGGAGGAGTTCGAGAAGGCCGTTGACGACACCAAGGAGTTCATCCGCTCCGGCGACATCATCCCGGGCGTCCTCTCCCAGCGTTTCCGCCGCCCCTTCGCCAAATCGCCGCTCGATCTCTACCGCGCCCTCCGCACGGTCAATCCGTCGCCCTACATGTTCATCCTCGACGCGGGCGACTTTGCCATCGTCGGCGCGTCGCCGGAAGTCCACGTCAAGCTCACCGACGGCCGCGTCGAAATCCGCCCGATCGCCGGTACCCGCCCCCGCGGCGCCACCCCCGAGGCCGACCTCGCCCTCGAGAAGGACCTCCTCGCCGACGAGAAAGAGAAGGCCGAGCACCTCATGCTCGTCGACCTCGCCCGCAACGACATCGGCCGCGTCTGCCAGTACGGATCCGTCACCGTGCCCGAGTACATGATCATCGAGCGCTACTCGCACGTCATGCACATCGTCTCCCAGGTCGAGGGCAAGATCCGCCCCGACCGCAACGCCTTCGACGTCATGCGCGCCACCTTCCCCGCCGGCACCGTCTCCGGCGCCCCGAAGATCCGCGCCATGCAGCTCATCGCGCAGTTCGAGAAGCTCCAGCGCGGCTTCTACGCCGGCGCCCTCGGCTACTTCTCCTACGACGGCAACCTCGACTCCTGCATCACCCTGCGCACCGCGCTCGTGAAGGACGGCCAGATCACCATCCAGGCCGGCGCCGGCCTCGTCGCCGACTCCGTCCCAGCCAGCGAATACCAAGAGACCATCAACAAGGCCTCCGCTCTGCTGAAAGCCGTCGCCATCGCCGACGGTGCCTGAGCCGACCAGGCAACCCGTTGCCGGTTTCCGCAGTCGGATTGAAGCCCGAAGGGGTGCCATTCCAGCGTTCTTCGTTGCGAAGCACGCGAGGCGGTGCCCCTTCGCCGCATTCAACTCGCCGGCTGGCAAGGTGCCGCGAGTACCTGCCTTGAACTCCGGGAGGTTTTCGGGTTGTTTGCCCGGCGCAAACTTCGACGCTGCACCCAACACATGCGCATCGCCCTGCTACTCCTGGCGCCGGCCCTCGTTTTGCTCTGGCTGCCCACCGCGCTTCTCATCGGCCATCACCGCCGTCGCAGATTGTTCAATAACGAGTGCAAAAGCGGCGCCACACTCCAGAACCTGCTGCGTTCTCCTTGGACATGGGTCAATTTTTGCCGCGCTGCGCTCGGCGCGTGGCTGCTCGCCAATCTAGCCATTCTTCCCCCCTCCGATCCGGATTTGGGTACCGGCAGAATCCTCTGCACTCTCATTGTGCTCACCGTGCTCTTCGTCGGCGTCGTGTCGCAAACGCTGCTCACCGGATCCCGCCACCTCCGTATCGCGCCGCTCTTCTATCTGGTCGGCATCGCCGCCGGCGTGCTGCCGTGGCAGCTCTCCGTCTTCGGTGGCCTCCTCGGGCTCAGCCTCGCCGGCATGACCGGCCAGTGGATACTGTCGTTCTGGATCATGCCCCTCTCGCTGGGTGCGGCAGCGATGCTCTTCCGCCAGCTCGCCCCGATGAATATCCTCATGCCCGCCCTGTTCCTCGTCCCCGCGATCCTCGGCATACACCCGCTACACCCCCTTTCTTGGATCTATGCCCGGGCGCGCATACCTGCCACTGAAGCCCACCACTCCCGCGCACACACCTCGCGCCAACGCACCTTCTGAGCGCATCTGCCGCTGCGCAGGCTGGGGTATTTTCCTTCTCCCGGAAGAGGCGCCGACGGACCGTCCGTTCCTTCGGGTTGAATCGCCGCTCCACTGAGCCGATAGTGTCCATACGAGGAACGCCGCATCCAACGTCGGCATCCGCAACGGTGCCCTCCCCGTCGAACACCATGCCTTGCCGCTTCGAGTACCGCACCTACCGCGCCGCATTCCGCCACCCGCTGGCGACGGCGCATGGCGTCTGGTCGGAGCGCGAGGGACTGTTCGTCCGCCTCTCCGACGATTCTGGGCACAGTTCCTACGGTGAAGCTGCGCCCCTGCCCGCCTGGGGCAGCGAAACGCTCGCACAGGCAGCCGATTTCTGCGCCAAGCTCCCGCCCGCCATCGACGAGGCGACCGTGCGTGAGATCCCGGCCGGCCTGCCCTGCTGCCGCTTCGCTCTGGAAACCGCTTGGGGCTCCCTGCACCGCCCCTCTGCGCCGGCCCCCGTTCGCCAGCTCTCGATCGCCGCGCTGCTCCCCGCCGGCGAGGGCGCTCTCGACGCCGCCACACGTGCCCTCGGGCGCGGCTTCTCGACGTTGAAGTGGAAAGTCGGAGTCGGCGCCCCCGCCGCCGAACTCTCCCTCCTGTCCCGCCTTCTCGCGCTTCTTCCCTCCTCCGCACGCCTGCGCATCGACGCCAACGGTGCCTGGGATCTCGCGACCGCACGCGACTGGCTCAAGGCCTGCGAGGGCCGTCCCGTCGAGTTTGTCGAGCAGCCGTTCCCTGTCGGCCATGAGCAGCCCGTTCTCCAGCTTGCCAACGAGTTCTCGACCCCCATCGCGCTCGACGAGTCCGTCGCCCGTACCGACGACCTCCGCCGCTGGCTCGATTTCGGTTGGCCCGGCATCTACGTCATCAAACCCGCCCTCGCCGGATCGCCGCAACGCCTCCTCAAGCTCCTCGCCGACTACGAGGCCGAGGCCGTGTTCTCCAGCGCCTTCGAGACCACCATCGGCGCCCGCGCCGCCCTCGGAATAGCCGCCTGTGCGAGCCAGAGCAGCCGCGCCCTCGGCTTCGGCACCATCGGCTGCTTCGCCGACGAACGCTTGAACCTCCCCGACCCTGGCCCCACGCTCTCGACCAAGTGGCTCGCGCGACTCGCCCCGGGCCCGCTATGGGAACTCTCCTCGCACGTGCCGCACGCCGCCTGACCGAGCCCGCCGTCCACTCTGCGGATACCGGTGCAGATTGGCGTGCCCCCGCCACCCGCTTCGCCTCCGAGCTCACCGCAGCAGCCGAGTCCCGTTCCCCACTCGCCGCCGCACCGGTCGCCGTCGATGCGCCGGACCCGCTCGCCTTCGCCGCACACGCCATCGCCTCCCTCGTCGCCGGCCACGACGTCCTCCTCTGCAACCCGCGCTGGACCGCCGCCGAACGCGCCACCGCCGAAGCCCTGCGCCTCTCCGCTGTTGGCCACACCCCCGACATTTCGCTTCAGCCTGTAGGCCACGTCGCCGACGTGGCCCCGCTGTCTCCCCTCCGCCCCGTCGATCTCGCGCATTCCTCTAGAGGACGCCGCTCCGTCGGGGCCGTTCCCACACCGCGCATCCTCGTCGCCACCGGCGGCAGCACCGGCTCGCTGCGTTTCGCCACCCACACACCCGACACGCTCGAAGCCGCTGCCAACTCGCTCCAGGCCTTCTGCGGCAGCGGTCCGCTCAACAGCCTCTGCCTGCTCCCGCTTCACCACATCGGTGGGTTCCAGCAACTCGCCCGTGCCCTCGCGACCGGCGGCGAGCTCCTCATCGGAGACTGGCACGCCGTCGCCGCCGGCAATCTCCCCTCGATCCCTCCTGTCGCCGCAGGCTGGATTCTCGCGCTCGTTCCCACCCAGCTCCAACGGCTCATTGACAATCCCGCTGCCTGCAAATGGCTGCGCGGTTTTTCGACGATCCTCCTCGGTGGCGCCCCCGCTTCCGCCTCGCTTCTCGCCCACGCTCGTGCCGAGCGCCTGCCCCTCGCCGTATCCTACGGCGCCAGCGAGTTCGCCGCAGCCCTCGCCGTCCAGCCGCCCGCCGAGTTCCTCGCCGGCGAAACCGGCCTGCGTCCATTGCCGCACGCCGCCATCCGAATCCTCGATCCGGAGACCAACACGTCGCTGCCCGCCGGTTCGCTCGGCCGGATCGAAGTCTCCGCCTCTTCGCTCTTCCTCGGCTACTGGCCACACCGGCGCAGCGCCGGCCCGTTTCGCACCGATGATCTCGGCCGGCTCGACACCGCCGGCCGGCTCCACGTCGTCGGTCGCGCCGACGCCGCCATCAACACCGGCGGCGAGAAGGTCCATCCCGCCGAGGTCGAAGCCGCGCTCCGCGCCACCGGTGCGTTTTCCGAGATCGTCGTCTGCGGCGCTCCCGACGCCCGCTGGGGCGAGTGCGTCGCTGCCCTTTTCCCCGCTGCCGACACTCCCGATCTCGCCGCCGTCGAGTGCGCGCTCCGCGCCACGCTCGGCCCGCACAAGCTTCCCCGACGCTGGATCCCCATCGTCGACTGGCCGCGCACCCCCGCCGGCAAAACCGACCGCACATCTCTCGCGCGCATCGCTTCGCCCCACACTGCTTGAGGCGACAGCACGAAATCCCGTTCCGACCGCGACAGGATTTCGTGCTCTTCCCCGTCCCTTCCACTCGTACGCCCCACAGACCAAGAGCACGCTTTTCCGTCCCGATCGGAACAGAAAAGTGTGCTCTCGCAGGTCCAGATGTGGATCGCCTTTCGCAAGGCTGGAGGAGCCGACCTCCTGTTTCAACGCGCCGGATGTGAGGGCACAGGTACTCTCACGCGTCACACCGCGTTATCAATACAGCCTGAAACACAACGGCATCACCGGACTAGCCACCGTCCAGTGCACCACCACCGAGGGCGGCAACACCGGAGACATCACCGTCATCGCCTAGAGCCCCAAGGCCGTCGCCGCGCAGCGCCAGTGGCGATTCACGCCCGAAGCCCTCGAGCGCGAAGCCGTCGCCTGCCGCATGCAACAGTCCTTCCCTTTCGTGCTACGGCTAAACTTCGCCTCCTCAGCTCAGGCTCATCGGGTCGACGTCGAGCGTTTGGCTCACTCCCTCCGGCCAGGGGAACTCGCGCTGCTCCTTGGCGAGCACACCCACGACCTTCACCACCGAGCCGGTGAAGTACCAGAGCTGGAAACGGTATTCGTTCTGCACGCGCTCGATCGGCGAGGGCGACGGGCCGCGCAGCTCCGCCGCGCCGGAGAGCAGCGGCTCCACGCGTTTCTTCCACTGCTCGGCCACCCAGAGCACCTTCTCGGCGTTGTCGCCGCGGAAGACGTGGTGCACCAGATGCCGGAACGGCGGATACCGGAACTGCTCGCGCAGCTTGATCTCGCCCTCGATGAAGCCGTCGAAGTCGCTCTGTTTGGCGAACTGGATCGCCTCGGCCTGCGGGGTGAACGTCTGCACGACCACCTCACCAGCCCGGTCGCCACGGCCGGCGCGCCCGGCCACCTGCACGAGGAGCTGGAAGGTGCGCTCGTTGGCCCGGAAATCCGGCACGTGCATCGAGATGTCGGCGTCGACGAGGCCGACGAGCGTCACGTTCGGGAAGTCGAGTCCCTTGGCGATCATCTGCGTGCCCACGAGGACATCGATCTTGCCGGTGCGGAACTCGCCCAGGATCTCCCGGAAACGGTTCTTCTTCCCCATCGTGTCGGTGTCGATCCGCACGACCTTCGCCCGCGGCAGGATGCGGGCGACGTGTTCCTCGACCTTCTGCGTGCCCAGCCCGCGCATGCGGATCTTCGGCGAACGGCACTGCGGGCAGACCAGCGGCGCCGGCCGCACCTCGCCGCAGAGGTGGCACTTCAGCGTCTCGTCGGCCCGGTGGTACGTGAGCGCCACGCTGCAGTGCGGGCACTCCGCCACATAGCCGCACTCCTGGCACAGCAGGCTGCTGGAGTAGCCGCGGCGGTTGATGAACAGGATCGACTGCTCCTTCTTCTCGGAACGGTCGTGCAGCTTCTCGATGAGCAGGCGCGAGAGCACGGAGGTCGCACGCTTAGCCACGATCTCGTGGCGCATGTCCACGATGTGCATGCGCGGCAGCTTCCGGTAACACAGCACCGCCGATACGCTCTGCGATGAAAACAATCAGGTGCTCCTCGAGTCCATGGAG
>CAZXHR010000170.1:0-9188 GCA_964640465.1 uncultured Opitutaceae bacterium | reverse complement strand
CATCCGATCCTGATTTCCTGAGTTCCAGATTCTCCTCTTCCGATCTTCCCGTCCCCCGCCTTCCACAATCCGCAATCTCGAAGATTCTGCCGAACGGCAGAACGCAATCCGCGATCCGCAATCTGCAATGCTCCTCCCCCTCCTCCGCCTTCTCCTCCGTCTGCTCTTCCGCTTCCGCGCCTACAACACCGCGGCGCTGCAGACGCCCGGCCCCGTCCTCCTCCTCGCCAACCACGTCTCGTGGTTCGACTGGCTCTTCCTCGGCGCCTGCCTCGAGCCCGACTGGCGCTTCGTCACCTCCTCGACCACCGCGCAGCTCTCCCGCGTCCACCGCTGGATCATGGTCAACCGCCGCACCTTCCCCATCGATCCGCTCTCCCCCTACGCCGCCAAGCACATGGCCGAGCACCTCGCGCGCGGCGGCCGGCTCGTTCTCTTCCCCGAGGGCCGCATCTCCGCCACCGGCTCGCTCATGAAGCTCTTCGACGGCACCGGCTTCCTCCTCCACCACACCCGCGCCCGGGTCGTCATCGCCCACCTCCGCGGCGCCCACCGCCTGCCCTGGTCGCGCAACCCCGACCGCAAGCGCTGCTTCCCGCGCGTCTCCGTCCACTTCACCGCCGCGCTCACGCCTCCGCCCGTCGGGCACCTTTCTACCGCCGCCGCGCGCGACCGGCTCACCGACTGGGTGCTCGACGAGATGCGTGCCCACCGTTTCGCGACCGAACACGCCTTCGGCCCCGCCACCGTCCCCGCCGCCATCCGCGCCGCCGCCCGCCATGCCCGCGGCACGGTCGCCGTGGCCGATGTTTCCACCGCGCTCACCTACCGCCGCCTCTTCGCCGGCGCCGCGCTGCTCACCCGCCGGTTCAGTGCCCGCCTCGCGCCCGACGCCGAACGCGTCGGCGTCCTCCTGCCCAACGTCAACGCCACGCCCGTCTCCCTCCTCGCGCTCTGGTCGCTGGGCAAGGTGCCCGCGATCCTCAACTACACCGCCGGTCCGGCCACGCTCCTCGCCTGCGCCCAGCTCGCCGGCCTCCGGCAGGTCGTCACCTCCCGCGCCTTCGTCGAGAAGGCGAAGCTCAGGCTCGACCCGCTCGCCGCCGCCGGCATCGAGCGGCTCTACCGCGCGGACCTCCGCACCGGCATCGGCGCCGCCGCCAAGCGCGCCGCGCGGGCCGGCCTCGTGCGCCTCCCCCACGCCGCACGCACGCGCGCCGCCGACACCGCCGTCGTCCTCTTCACCAGCGGCTCCGAGGACATGCCGAAGGGCGTCGAGCTCTCCCACGCCAACCTCCTCGCCAACCTCCGCCAGCTCCTCGCCGTCAGCGACCTCACCGATACCGACCGCATGTTCTGCGCGCTCCCGCTCTTCCACAGCTTCGGCCTCACCGCCGGCCTGCTCCTCCCGCTCGTGCGCGGCTTCCGCACCTTCCTCTACCCCTCGCCGCTGCACTACCGCATCGTCCCCAGCGCGGTCTACCTGCAGGGCAGCACGCTCCTCCTCGCCACCAACACCTTCCTCAACCTCTACGCCCGCCGCGCCCACCCCTACGACTTCCGCCTCCTGCGCTACCTCTTCGCCGGCGCCGAGAAGACCCAGGAAACGACCGCCGCGCTCTACGCCCAGCGCTTCGGCGTGCGCATCCTCGAGGGCTACGGCGCCACCGAGTGCAGCCCCGTCCTCGCCGTGAATACGCCGCTCACCCCGCACGCCGGCACCGCCGGCAAGCTCCTCCCCGGCATGGAGGCGCGCCTCGAACCCGTCGAGGGCGTCGCCGAGGGCGGCCGCCTCCTCGTCCGCGGCCCCAACGTCATGAAGGGCTACCTCAACGAAGAGCCCAACGCCGCGTTCCGCGCCCTCGCCGGCTGGTTCGCCCCCGGCGACATCTGCACGATCGACGCCGACAACTTCATCCGAATCCAGGGCCGCCTGAAACGTTTCGCCAAGATCAGCGGCGAGATGGTCAGCCTCGGCGCCGTGGAGGACGCCCTTGCCGGCGCCTTCCCGCAGTACGGCCTGCGCTGCCAAGTCGCCATCGTCGCCCGCCCCGACGCCGACAAGGGCGAGCGCCTCCTCGCCGTCACCAACGAGCCCCGACTCACGCTCGACGCCCTCCGCTCCGTCCTCCGCGAGAAAGGTCTGCCCAACCTCGCCTTCCCCCGCGACCTGCACGTCGTCCCGCAGATCCCCAAGCTCGGCACCGGCAAGACCGACCATCGCGCCCTGGAGAAGCTCCTCTGAGCCAGCCTCCTCGCCGCGCACCCTGCCGCGTGGGGCGTAGCCCTCTACGCGCCCGCCGTCAGTTCTTCGTCTCCGGTCGGCCGCTCAATCCGGGCCCTCCCTGCGATGCCTCCGGCGAAGCAAGGGCTTGATCAGCGCCGCTCGCGCTCACCGCTCCGCTTCGCTCCGGGCGAGCACGACCCTCCGGGTTGGCCGATTTCTTCGTCACATCGATCGCATAGTCCCAGAACTCTCGCGTCGCCCGATCGAACGGAATGTGCCCGCTCGCAAACAAACGGACGCCGCGATCAGTGATCGCAAGAGCGCCAAGCTTATCGCCTTCCTTAATTCTGTCCTCAAGCAAGACCAGTGTGGCGCCGAGCTTATCACCGGCCGACTCTCTTTCAGCCGCGAACGAGATCCGCGTACCGATAAGCAGTACAAGCAGAGACAAAGCACCAATGGTCGCTCCCGCCCGCTTCTTCCCGCTGGAGTGAACATGCATTGCAACAATCACGCCGAAGGACGCTAGTGCCAGAGAGCCGATCAGGATGATGTATGAGTGCATCTTTTCGCGCCGAAGAGACGGGGATTCACCAGCTCCGCGTTCCGGGATGGCAGGCGATATAGCACCACTGATCACCCCACTGGTTAATCGTTCTGCCGGCAGCGCCCCAAACGAAAGGCCTGCTCGCCGCCGATTCTGTCGGCCTGGGGGAAGCGCTGCTGACGGTGGGGTTCACGGCACGGCAGCGTACCGGAGGCTCCGATGCAGGCAAGGGCGTTGTGGCGGTGCCGGAGGCCGGAACGAAGATGCAGGAGACGGCACACGCTGAACCACCATCTCTACGCCCCGCTCTTCTGTGCACGGTCCCCCTCAGTCACGCGGTTCCGGATCGAGTGCCCACTCCCTCTGTCCGCCTATCAGTGTTCATCAGTGTGCATCAGTGGTTCCAACTGCCTTGGTTGCGGCTCGCCACGCCAGGGTCGTTGTCGCTCCGGTGCTTGAGGTAGGAGCCTGCTTGCAGGCGATCTGTGCGAAAGAATCGCCTCCGAGCCGAAAGGCGGGACTTCACTCCCCGCGCTCGGCCTGCCGTTTCGCGGCAAGCGCCCGGAGCTCCTTGGCCGTGAGCAGATCCTTTTCCCGCCCCAACGTTTCCTTGGCCACAATCAGATCCTCCAGCGACATCACCGCGTACGTCCGCCCGCCCACCACCAGTTTTTCGGATTTCGCCTTCAGCCGCTCGAAATCGCCGATACCGAGCACGGACGAAAGCACGTCGACCACTCCGGCATCGGTCACCAGGTACAGGTTCTGCACCGGCTGCCCCTCCGGCGGGTAGGTCAGAAACGAAAGCCGTTGCGGGGTCATCCGATGTCGCGGATTCAGATCCGCGAGCGCCCGCCGCAGCCGCGCGATGTTCTCGGCGGAAAGCACGAGGCAAAGATCGATATCGCGGGTGATGTAGGAAGACCCGTGCGTGACCGCGGCGAAACCGCCCACGATCACGAAGTCGATCCCCGCGTCAGCGATTCGCTCCAGCAACTGGCTGAACGACGTCATCGCATGCCTTCCTCCGGGCGGCCTCTAGTTGTTCGACCAAGGCCAGCGCTTCGTCGTGTTGACGCCAGCGTTCGGCGACAGACAGCGAGCGGTTGAGGTCGAGCAGGTCGAGGTCGATGCCCGCCGCACGCGCCGCGTCCAACGCCTGCTGCTGTTCTTCCTTGGTCATGTGCCCGCACAATCGCCCCCGCCGCCACCCGAGGCAAAGCGGAAACCGCCGCCCTCTGACCCGCCGCGCCCACGGCCCATCCCCGCCGCTCCGCTCTTCGTTCCCTTCGTTTCCTTCTGTGGTCTGCCGCCGCTCCGTGTCGCTGGCGCCGCTCACACCAGCCCCGAGCGCACGAGCAGCGCGTTGAGGTCGGGCTCGCGGCCCATAAACCGCTTGAACAGCGCCATCGGCTCCTCGGAGTTGCCGCGACTCAAGACGTGTCGCCGGAAATCCGCGCCGGTCGCGGCGTTGAAAATCCCCTCGCGCTGGAACCGCGTGAACGCGTCGGCGTCGAGCACCTCCGCCCACTTGTACGAGTAGTAGGCGGCGGCGTAGCCGACCGAGCTGGAGAACAGATGCCCGAAACGCCGCACCATCGACGGCGCCGCCGGCTCCGTCGGCACGAGGTAGTCGGCGATCGCGGACTTGATCGCCGCGTCGAGATCGCCCGCGGCATAACGCTCGGGATGCAGGTGCAGCTCCAGGTCCATCTTGCCGAACGAGAGCTGGCGCATCGCCGCCGTCGCCGCCCGGAAATTCCGCGCCGCCTTCATCTTCGCGAAGAGCTCCTGCGGGATCGCCGCGCCGGTCTCGAAGTGCCGCGCGAAGAGGTCCAGCCCCTCGCGCTCCCACGTCCAGTTCTCCATGATCTGCGAGGGCAGCTCGACGAAGTCCCACGCCACGTTCACGCCGTTGAGCGTCTTGTACGGCACCTCGCCGAGGAGGTGGTGCAGCAGGTGGCCGAACTCGTGGAAGATCGTCTCGACCTCGCGGTGCGTAAGCAGCGCCGGCTTGTCGCCGGCCGGCGGAGTCAGGTTGCCGCAGATCAGCCCGAGGTGCGGCGCGAGACGCCCGTCGGCCTGCGGCTCGCCGGTGATCAGGAAGTTCATCCACGCGCCGCCGCGCTTCGACTCGCGCGGATGCCAGTCGGCGTAGAACGACCCGAGGTGCCGCCCGTCCTTCTCGTCGCGCAGCTCGTAGAACTTCACCTCCGGGTGCCAGACCTCCGCCGCGCCGGCCGGCCGCTCGACGGCCTGCACGCCGAACGTGCGCCGGACCACCTCGAACAGCCCGGCGATCACCCGCTCCAGCGGGAAATACGGCCGCAGCGCCTCCTCGTCGAAGGCGTAGCGCTCCTGCCGCAGCTTCTCCGCCCAGTAACCGATTTCCCAGGGCGCCAGCCGGCCGACCGGGCGGCCCGCGCGCTCCGCGGCGAACCGCTCCAGCTCCGCCGTCTCGCGGGCGAACGCCGCGCCCACCCGCGCGTGCAGGTCCTCGACGAAGTGCAGCGCCGTCGCTCCGTCGCGGGCCATCCGCCGCGCGAGCACCTGGTCCGGGAAATGCGCCTTGCCCAGCAGCGTCGCCTTCTCCTGCCGCAGGGCGAGGATCTGACGGACGAGCGCGGTGTTGTCGTGCGCGCCGGTCGCGCCCACGCCGCACGATCCCTCCCACATCCGGCGCCGCAGCGCGGCGTCGTCGAGGTAGGTCATGAACGGTTCGAGCGACGGCATGTGCAGGGTGAACCGCCACTTCGGCTGCGCCTCGCTGCCGTGGCCCTTCGCCAGCGCGTTGCGGCGTGCGGCCTCCTTCGCGCGCTCGGGCAGCCCGGCGAGCTGCGACTCGTCGTCGACGACGAGCTCCCAGGCATTGGTCGAATCGAGCACGTTCTCGGAATACTTCTGGCAGAGCTGCGAGAGCTCGGCCTCCAGTTTCTCCAGACGCGCCTTCTTCTCCGGCGGCAGATCCGCGCCGGCCTGGCGGAAGTCCGCCATCGTCTCCTCGAAGAGCCGCTGCCGCACGCCCGTGAGCGCCAGCGCCTCCGGCGTCGCCGCGAAGGCGCGCAACGCGGCCCAGAGCTGGGCGTTGAGCGGGATCTTCGCGTAGAACTCGGACACCGCCGGCAGCATCGCGTTGTGCGCCTCGCGCAGCGCCGGCGAGTCGGCCACGGAGTTGAGGTGCCCGACGAATCCCCACGCGCGGCCGAGCTCGTCGCACGCACGCTCCAGCGCCTCGACCGTCGAGGCGAACGTCACCGTCGCCAGATCCTGGTTGGCCACGGCGTCGAGGTTGCGCTGCGCGCGGGCGAGCGCCTCGGTGATGTCGGGCCCGACGGCGGCGGGCACAAGCTGCGACCAGCGGACGGCGAAATCGGGGGCGAGGAAGGGATGCGTTGCCATGCTGCCGCCGAGCAACCCGTCCGCCCCCACCCGAGTCAAATCGCAAAGGGAGTAGCGAGGAGTGAGTAGTGAGCAGCAAGGCGCAGGAGTGAGGCGAAGGAGTGAGTAGCGAGTAGCGGGTAGCGAGGAGAAGAGCCGAAGCCGATCCGTCGCTATGGCTGACCGCGCCTCACCGTTTCCCCGTGGCGCTGCCCGCGAGGGCAGCGATCTCCGCGGCGCAACGCGTCTCATCTGTGGCGCTGCTCCCGAGAGCAGCGCTCCGCCTGAGAACGCCGAGCTCCAGCTCGGCACTCCGGCACCTGCATACCGCCCGCCACAACGCCGTTCTCGCGAACGGCGCCACACCAGCCGCGCTCCTCGCGGCTCTCTGCTCCCAGCCGCGTGCCTCGCGGCATTCTTCTCCAGCCGCGTTCCTCGCAGCGCCCCCCCCCGCGATCAGCGGGCGCCGCCACCCACCCGCCCTGCGGCGATCAGCCGCAGGACACTTCCAAGGCTTCGCCCATTGGCGAACCCCATCAACGGTTCCAATCCGCTCCGCCGCAGAATTGCCCTCGGCATCCAATCTGCCAGCATAGTGCCCGATGCCTGCCCCACGACTGTTCTTCCGCCTCCTGTTCTGCACCTGTCTGTCCGCGCTACGGTTGCACGCAACGCAGGAGGCGCCGGCCCCGGCCGAGCAACTCCGTGCGCTCCTGCGTACCGCCGACCGGATCGTGCTAATCGACGAGTATGGCCACAAGACGGCCACCAATCCCGCCGGCATCATCCTTGAGCTCAAGGGCTCCGAGCTCACCGCGTCCCTCGGCGACACCGTCGAGATCAGCGGTATCGGAATGCACTGCCTGTGCCTCACCTCGCCCTCGATCTGCTTCTACAAGGGGGACGCATACCGTTTCTCGATGACGCTGCATCACAGCAAGAACCTGCGCTGCAAAGACGGTCCGTGGGACGGCGACGCGGTGATGACGGACGAGTCCGCCAAGCGTTTCCGCGAGTGGTTCGCCCAGCATGGTTTCAACGGCTTCGTTCGCGGCGAAGAGGAAGGCCGCAAACAGGCCGCTGCGCTAGCGGCCCGCAACGAGCATTTCCTGGCCACGCTCCCCGCCGCAGCGCGCGACCTCGTTCCGACCGAGTCCTACACATTGGAAAAATCCGAAGTCGCCGACCGCGCCCAGCGGATCGCAGCGATGTTCGACTCGCGCCGGGCCTTCATCCTCGCCTGCTGGCGCGGCCTTGGAGAGCTCAGCCGCTGGGACTCGCAGGAACGGCGCGCGCAGGAGGAGTTCATTGCCGGAGTGCTCGGCATCGCCACGACTCCAGATCTTGCCGACGCCTTAGCTGCGTTGCCCGCTGATGAAGCCGGTCCCTGGCTCGGCGCCTTCCAGCACTACCTCGCCCAGGATAGCCGCAAAGCGACTCCGCTCGCCGCGGCCGTCAACGATGCCTGGCTGGCCAAACTCGCCCTCCGTTTCTTCCGGGATGGTCCAGCCGAGAAGCTATGGGTGCTCCGCACTCTCGCCGAACATCCCGGCCCACACACCAGTGCCGCCCTGCTGGAAATCGCCCGGACGCCCAGCACAGCACCTCACTATCCGGATGGCAGAGAAAGTTCCTATTCCTGCGCTTCCGACATCGAGGCACTGCTTCTGCTCGCCAAGCAGCATGTCGCGGAAGCGCGCGCGTTGATCGTCGAACGGCTGGCAGCCTCGCCCAAAGCCAAGGATCGGCTCGTCCTCGAGGTTGCCCTTGCTCACTTCGACGGCCCACAGCTCCTGAAAACGGAGCACCTGGACAGCTCCGTAATCGGAGTCGGCGAAGCGGCGTGGCAACTGATCTCGTCCGCGCCCGGCTTCGCCCCTTCTATCGACGATCTCGTCGCCTATGCGCGCACGGGCTGCTTCGCCGCCCGCGAGTACGCCGCCAGCAAACTCCGGGAACGAGGGCTGCGCATCGCCTCCGGCAACGACGAGATGGATGCGCTTCTCAAAGATCCGAGCTATGCCTCCGCCAAGACCCTGACGGAACTGGATGCCGTGATCGACACCCTGAAGGCGCGAGCGAACGAACCGACCTTCGCCAAGCAGGAGGAACGAACTCTCGCGCTGCTCCTGCATCGGCGCGCCAAGCTTCTGTTTGCGAACGGCGCGTTCGAGAAAGCGCGGCAGGACCTCTCCCTGCTCTGGGGCGAAGAGGAAATCAAAGCCCGCGACACCACCAGCTTTGTCCTCCAAACGCTCGGCTACCTCGATGCCGCGCGCACCGCGTTGTCCAGCTCGGCAGACCAGCGCTCCGTCTTCGAGCCCGCGGCAGCCTATCTCGAGCGCCGCGCCTTCCTCCACCTCGCCAAAGAAGAGTACGCCGAAGCCGCAGCAGACTTTGGAGCATCCCTGCGACTGGATTCCCGTACCCAGGATAAGCGCATCCTCTTTCAGGGTCTCGCGCTACGGCTCGCCGGGAAACCCATGTCCGGCGAATTCGTCAACTGGGACCCCGACCCCAAAATCCCCGGTGTCATCTTCAAGACCGATGAGGAGTCGCTCTACTGGCCCCAGACCGGCATCCGCCTGCTTCAGGGGAAGATCACCGAGGAGGAAATCCTGAGCCGGATCAACGCGAGCAAATCCGATACGCAACAAAAGCTCTGCGAAGCTCATTTCGTCTTCTCCGTTCTCCGCCGCGCAAGCGACGACCGCGCCGGCGAATTGAGGGAACTCGAAGCCGCGCTCGCGACGAACGCCTACACGACGCAGCCCTACTCGCTGGCCTATCTGCGCCACAACCAACTCGACACCAGCGGCACCGCCGCGGCGCAAGCGACCACGCCCGCCCGCTGAGCATCGAAACGGCAGCGCGCGCGCCGCTCGCCGTTCTCGCGAACGGCGCCACTCCAGCCGCGTTCCCCGCGGCTCTCTTCCCAAGCCGCGTGCCTTGCGGCGCCCCCCCCCGCCCCCCCCCCGCCGGCGCGCGCGCCGCCCGCGCCGCCGGCGAACCCCCCCAGGAGCCGAGCCAGGCGAC
>CAZXHR010000169.1:0-9242 GCA_964640465.1 uncultured Opitutaceae bacterium | reverse complement strand
ACACCTCCCATGCCCCCTGCTACGCTCTGGTCAGCTCCCAGACCGCCTACCTCAAGGCCAACTACCCCGTGCAGTTCATGGCCGCCCTCCTCACCTCCGAGCTGGGCAACGCCGAGAAGGTCTCCCACTTCATCGGCGAGGCCGAGAGCATGGGCCTCACCGTCCTCGGCCCCGACATCAACGAGTCCCGCGAGAACTTCACGCCGGTCATCCGACGCAGAGGCGAGAGACGAGAGGCGAAAGGCGAGAGCCAAGCTTCAGCCAACTCCTCCTCTAGCCTCTCGCCTCAAGCCTCTGGCCAATCCGACTCCTGGATCCGCTTCGGCTTGGCCGGCATCAAGGGCGTGGGCGAAAGCGCCTCGCAGAAGATCATCGCCGAGCGCGCCGCCAACGGCCCGGTCAAGAGCTTCGACGCCGTTATCCGCCGCGTGGCCACCAAGGCCGTCAACAAGCGCGTCCTCGAGTGCCTCGTGAAGACCGGCGCCTTCGACTTCGGTGCCGAACACCGCGGCGCCCTCTTCGCCTCCATCGACGCCGCCATCGCCGCAGCCGCCTCCAGCCAGAAGGACGCCGCCGCCGGCCAGGCCTCGATGTTCGACATGCTCCAGACCTCCGACGGCAACGGCGACAACCGCTCCGCCGACAGCATCGTCGACACCAACGCACCCGACTTCAGCCAGGCCGAGAAGCTCCAGTTCGAGAAGGAGCTGCTCGGCTTCTACGTCTCCGGCCACCCGCTCGCCGCCTACTCCGGCCTCGCCGAGGCGCTCAACAGCCACCGCGAGGACGAGCTGCTCAACCTGCCCGACAAGACCGAGTTCCGCCTCTGCGGCATCGCCACCAGCATCCAGAAAAAACTGTCGAAGAAGGACAACCGCCCTTGGTCGCCCTTCGTCGTCGCAACCCGCACGGCCAACGTCCCGGTCAACATGTACGCCGATGCCTACGAGCTCTACGCCAAGAACCTCGAGGCTGAGAAGCCCGTGGCCGTGCTCGGCACCATCCTCCGCAGCGAGGACGGCGCCCGGCTCAACGTGAAGGAGTGCTACCCGCTCGAGCCGCACCTGATGAACAACATCAAGAAGATCACCTGGGTGATCCGGCCCGACGATCCGCGCAACGACGACTTCATGCTCCAGCTCCGCGATATGCTCCTGAAGACCACCGGCGACATCCGCAACGAGGTCGCCGTGCTCTTCGACGACGACACCCTCGCCGTCGCCGAGACCGCCGGCGCGCTGAACTGGAAGCTCATCCCCGCCGACTTCCAGCAGCTCCGCAAGCATCCCGCCCTCGCCGGCGGCGTCATCGAGACCCGCTCCATCGAGCTCAAGGAAACCAACCGCTGGAAACGCCGCGGTTGAGCGGCTCTCCGCCATGCGCCGCCTCCTCGCCTTCGCTATCCTCCTCGCGCTCGGGCTCGCCTGCCCAGCCGCCGACAAGCTGTACGAAGTATCCGTTACGCCAAACCACACCGGGGAGGCCCTGCCCGAGGACTCGCCGCGCATCAGCGTCGATTTTCCCAACGAGGAGATCGTCACCATCCTCCGCAACGTGGCCGACATGTACGAGCTGAACCTCGTCGTGCCGGAGTCGCTCAATGGCAGGCGCACCAGCCTCAAGCTGCGCAACGTCACTTGGCGGCAGATCTTCCGCGAGGCGCTCGCCCCGGCCGGCTACACATTCTTCGATGATGGAAGCATTGTGCGTGTCATCGCCCGTGAGACCCTCGCCGAGGATCAGTCGGTACAGCCCGACGACGCCGCCAACACCGAGGAGGAGCCGCCCAGCGAGCTGCCCGCCTGGCTCTGCTGGCTCGCTGCGCCGTTCGTCCTCGTCCATCTCATCGTCGCGATCGGTGTCCTGCGCGACCGTCTTCCCGGCTCGACCCGTTTCGCCCCCAAGCTGGTGTGGGCGTTCGCCGTTCTCCTCGGCGGCCTCGTGCCGCTGCTCATCTACTGGATCATCCACCACTCGACGCTGGCCAGACCCGCCAACCACGACCAGCCACCGGTGCTGTCCTGACTGCTTTGGCATGTTGGGGAAGCCTGTCAGTGTCCATCCCGCTCCGTGCTGCCGTAGCCATAGTCCGGTTCGAAGCAGCAGCGAGTCCGACGACGTGGCGATCTGAGGGTGGAAACCCAATAGTCCCAAAACACGAAGCCCGCCTGCCGGCGAGCCGGTGGCGGGCTGGGATCTTCCGTGCGCCTGAGGAACTCTCGGTATCAGAGATCGCGGAAGAAAGCGTCGGGATTGTCGGACTTGCCAACCTTCGCCGGCCGCGGTGCGGCGGGTTTTGGCGCAGGTGCGGGTTCCGTCTTCTTGGCCGCGGAGGAAGCTGCAGTGTTTGGCTTCGATAGCGGTGCCGCTTTCGCAGTCAAGATAGGCGCGGGAGCGAGTTCTCGGGGTGCTTTCGGGGCAGCGGCTCGCACAGCTGCAGGTGCCGCGGCCAACGAGGCATTGGTATGCACCATCTGGTTAAGCTCCTCGACCGCCTCGCGCAGCCGATCGGCCTGGGACTGAAGCTCGGCAGAGGAACTCGCCGTCTCCTCCGCGCTGGCGGAGTTGTCCTGGGTGATCTTGTCGATGCGGGAGATCTCGGCGTTGATCGTCTCGATGCCCTGGCTCTGTTGCTTGGAAGCATCGGCAATCTCCTGGATCATCTCGTCGAGCTTGCGAGCGCGCTGGGTGATCGCCTCGAAGCTGCTGCCGACGCGCTCGCTCAGCTGGATGCCATGCTCGCTGCGCTGGTTGGAATTCTCGATCTTGGCCGCGGTTTCGCGCGCGGCCTCGGCGCTGCGATGCGCGAGGTTGCGGACTTCCTCGGCCACGACGGCGAAGCCGGCACCGGCCTCTCCGGCGCGGGCGGCCTCGACGGCAGCGTTGAGGGCAAGGATGTTCGTCTGAAACGCGATCTCGTCGATGGTCTTGATAATCTTCGTGATCTCGCCACCGGCAGACTTGATCGAGTCCATCGCCTCCTTCATCGCCTTCATGTCCTCGAAGCCGGTATCGGCGGCCTTGCGGGTCTCGCCGGCCATCTGACGGGCGCTCTCCGTGTGCTCGGCAGTGCGCTTGATCATGCTGCCCATCTCCACCAGCGAGGAGCTGGTTTCCTCGAGCGAAGCGGCCTGCTGGCAGGATCCATCGGCCATGGCCTGACTGGCGGAACTGACCTGACGTGAGGCGGCGGCCGTGCGTTCGCTGCCTTCCCTGAGGACGCTGGCCACATGCGCAATCGGCTTGGTGACGCTGCGCACAATGAAATAGCCAGAGACGATGCCGCAGACGATGCCGAGCAGGCTAAGCACGAGCAGCAACGACTCGTTGCGACGTTGCGCCACACTGGTCGACTCCTGGATCTCGTTACGGTGAGTGGTCAGCAGCTGATTGAGCTTCTCGATGCGGCTGCTGAAACTGGCGGCCGCGGCCTTCATCTCCGTCTCGTAGAGCACGCGAGCGCGCGCAATCCCTTCGCTGACGCGCGAGAGGCCGGACAAGAGCGACTGGGCCTCGGTCACCGCCGCTTTGAGGGCGCTGCGGCGCTCGGGATCCTTGAAGGTCGCGTCGAACTCCTCCATCTCGGCGATCTCCTTGTCGATCTGCTTGGCGCCCTCGACCAGTTTATTGAGGGAAGCGGTCGCACCCGTGGCCTGGGCCGGGTCGGAGGTGAGGAGGAACTGGTTCACGCGCATCAGCCCCTCGAAGAAATACTGGAGGCTCGAGGAAGCCTTGAAGGAAGCGCTCATGTCGCCGCTATCCCTAGCTTTCACAAGGACAAGCTGGAGCGACTTCTGGATGGTTTCGGCCGCCGGCGGCATCGCTTTCTCGAACTGGCTACGCTCGGCACGCAGTGACACGGCTTCCTGGAACTGGCTCTCGAACTTGCCGAACAACTGTTGGGACTCCTCCAACAGCGAACGGGCGGAGGCGTCGATTTGGCGCCCCTGCATGTCGGTAAAGAGAGCCCGCATGTTGCGGGCCTGCGCGGCGAATGCGGAGGAGTCCTCCGCCGAGCCGCTGACCTGGAAGGCACTCACGGCACGGAGCATCTCCTTCATCGTCAGATCGAGTTCCATCGCCCGGGAGGTCAGCTCGGCCCCTTCGACCGTTGTGCGGATGGCCTGCCCCGAGCGTCCAAGCGCGAAGTAAGCAGTCGCAGCGAGGACGGCGAGCAGGACAAGGACAACTCCGAGTCCGGCAGACATTCTCCGTCCAACGGTGAATTGTGATCGGTTCATGATTCGGCAGGGTTACGCAGGGGTTATCGGTAAATCGTATGGCTCACAGGCCGCACCGCTGTCGGCAGCGGCGCCATTCCATGGTCGGCACACGGCCGGGAGATAGAAGCGCCGCAAAAGGGGCGACTGGAAGCAAACTGCATAGGTCGGGATTATTACACTCCGAACATCGTCGCATTTTCTGGTTCACTTGAGGAGAAAAGCGCGCCGCGTGAGGGGGGTATGCCCTGGCCGCAAATATAGAGATGGCATACCGGAAAGGCACGGCAGCGATTTCCTGCTACGAAAATTCATCAGCATCGGTCTTCTACTGCGAGTCGGTGAACCGAATCGGAAGCACGACGGTCACAGCGACGGGTTGGCCACCTTTCTTGGCAGGCTTGAATTTCCACTGTCTCACCGCTTCCAGCGCAGCGCTGTCAAAGCCTGGATTCGTACTCTTGGTAACCGTGGCCGACGTCACCGCCCCCTTCTCGTCGATCGTAACACTGATGCTTACCATCCCAGTGATACCATCTCGACGGAGCTCAGCGGGATAGCGAGGTGCCTGCGTCCGCAGTGGGGTTGGAGGTTCGTCAAAAGCGCTCTCAGCGCGCACAGGCGCCGCGAGGGCTGCAAGTCCAACAGCAATAAACGAGAGCTTCAGGATAGTGGGGATGTTCATAGCAAGTGGCCGGGACGCTGTTGTACGCCCCGGCCGTCTAGACTCATCGCCTTGCCCGCAGACGACTTGAGCCCGGATACGCCTCCCCGATCAGAATTGAGGCATAAGCCACCTCCCGACCGGGGGATTCCCCTTAGTCGCCCTCATATCCTCCCTCTCAGAGGAGGCTTTCGAATTTCACCGCGTCCTCCGGAGTATCCACACCTACACTCGGGTCGTCGGTTAGCCCCACGGCGATTGCCACGCCGTTCTCCAACGCGCGCAGCTGCTCGAGCTTCTCGATCTGCTCCAATCGCCCCGGTGGCAGCTTCGTGAAGCGCTCGAGTAAGTCCGCGTGGTAGGCGTAAAGCCCGAGATGCTTGTAGCATGCATGCGCCTCGAGCCATGCCACATCGACCACGCCGGCGCGATCGCGCACGTACGGCATCGGGGAGCGCGAAAAATACAGCGCCCTGCCCTGCTGGCTAAGCACGACCTTCACCTGGTTGGGATTGGTGAAATCCTCCGGTCGCCGGAAACGCGTGGCCAACGTGGCGAACGGCGCGTCGCCACGGATCAGGTCGGCCAGCGCCTGCAGCTGCGCGCGACTTACCAAAGGCTCGTCGGCCTGCACATTGAGCACATATTTCGCACCCACAGTGCGGTTCGCCTCGGCAAGACGGTCCGTCCCGCTCTGGTGTCGCACGGAAGTTAGCACCGTCCGGTACCCGTGCGGCTCAAGCGCCGCGGCCAGCAGCGGATCGTCCACGGCAAAAAAGAGCGGTAGCTCCGGCATCTGCGCTGTGATCCGCTCCGCCACCCAACGCACAAGCGGCTTGCCCCGGATCGGGTGCAGCAGCTTGCGCGGGAAACGCGTGGATTCGAGGCGACAAGGGACGATGATCGCGAGCTCAGACATGATTCGTTGTTTTTTTTGACGTTGCCAGTACCGGTCGACTCATAGGGAATTCCTTTCCGACGCGCCAACCGCAAAGCCTCCACCAATGGAAAACAACGCCACCTCCACTGCCACACAGCACACGAAAGTGCTGACCGTGCAGAACAAGATGGGCATCCACGCCCGTCCGGCGGCGATGATCGTGCGGATCACCAACAAATTCAAAGCCGACGTTCTGGTGGAGCGCGACGAGGAGCAGGTGAACGGCAAGAGTATCATGGGACTCATGATGCTCGCCGCCGGCAAGGGATCCTCCCTGAAGTTCATTGTGACCGGTTCCGACGCCCCCGCGATGCTCTCCGAACTCGAGGCGCTCTTCACCCGCAAGTTCGACGAAGTCTGATCGGAGCCGGCGGCAAGTCATCACCCCGCCCCCCCGCTTGGATCAGTTTACCGGCTACACATCCGGCAACCCGAAGAACGCCCGTGCCTGCGCTGTAGTCGCGGCGGAAAGCGTTTCCAGCGACACGCCGAGTTCCTGCGCCGCGCGCGCCGCCGTCAGCGCGATCATCGCCGGCTCGTTGGTCTTTCCGCGGTGTGGCTCCGGCGGCAGGTATGGAGAATCGGTCTCCAGCAGCAGTCGCTGCAGTCCCTGCTGACGAAGCGAGGCGCGGACGTTCGCCGCGTTCTTGTAAGTAAGGACGCCCGTGAACGAGCCGCGGCCCCCGCGGACGTTGAGCGACCGCATCTCGTTCTCGCCCTCGGCGAAACAGTGGAAGACGACGCGCGACCATTCCACTCCGGAGGCGTCGATCTCGGCCACGGTCTCCGCAAAAGCCCCGCGCGCATGCACCACGAGCGGCCCGCGTACCCGTTTCGCCAAGTCGAGCTGGGCGCGTAACGCCGCCAGTTGCCGAGTGAAGAGCCGCTCCGCCTCGGCCGGGTCGTCCTTCGGCAGGTGAAAGCGGTCGAGCCCGAACTCCCCCAGCCCGACCGCGGCGGCCTCCCCCTCGAAGTACTGCGGCAGCAGCGCCACCGCCGATTCCCAGTTCTCGTCGACAGATGTCGGATGCAACCCGGCGGTGTAGGCGACCGTCCCTCCGAGAATCGGAACCAGCTCGCGGTAGAGCGCCCAGTCCGCTGGTTCCGTGCCGACCGTCACGATCTGCACGACGCCGGCCGCCCGGGCCCGCTCCAGCACCGCGGCAAGATCGCCGCGCCGGTGAAACCGGTCGAGGTGCGCATGCGTGTCTATGAGCTGTGGAGCCACTGGCTGCATCCGGCGAAACAGCAGCGACAGCGCGGGCTTGGCAACGGGGAATCGCGGGACCAGCCAGCGACCTACTTCTGTGGCTCGGCATCGCGCAATTGATGCCCGCGGGTCACCATCGCATCGCCCTTGGCTCGCTTAAGCGCATCGACCGCGACAGCGAGCCTATGGCGTTTCTCGTTCTGCACGCCGCCGAACAGCTCGAGCTGCCGCACCGGCTCCTCGATACCCGAGAACCGCACGCAGACCAGCCGCAGCGGCCGAGGTTGCTTCCACGCGCTGCGCAGCAGCGACGCAATCTGCGGGTAGAAGTTCGTCTCGAGATCGCTCGCGTTCGGCAGGCTGTGCCCGGCCGATACATCCTCCATGCCCGGGTAGCGGATCTTCACCGTGATCGTACGGGCGCATTTTCCATCCTCGCGCAGCTTCGGCACCAGCTCGTCGACCATCCGCTTGGCGATGCGTTCGATCTCGGCGAAGTCTGCGATGTCGTGTGCGAAGGTCTCCTGTTGGGAATAGCTCTTGGCCTCCCACTCCACCGTCTCGACCGGCGAATCGTCCTCGCCGCTCGCCATCCGAAGGATGTCGCGGAAACCGTCGCCGAAAAAACGCCTCAAAGTCGACTCAGGGGCGGCAAGGATATCGGCCACTGTGCGCAGGCCGGCGGCGACCAGCCGCGGTTCGGTCTTGGTGCCGATGCCTGGCAGTTTCCCCACACCGAGCGGTGCGAGGAACGCCGCCTCACCGCCCGGCTGCACCACAATGAAGGCCCTTGGTTTACGCAGCTTGCTGGCGATGCCGGCCACGAGCTTGTTCGTCGCCAGCCCCCACGACACGGTAATACCGAGCTCGTCGACGATGGCGGCATTCAATGCCCGGATGCGCGCTTCAAGCTCCTCCTGCGAACGGAACCCGCACGGGCCCACGTCGAGGTAGCCCTCGTCGATCGAGCGGCGCTCGACATGCGGGGTGACTGTCTCGCACAGGTCGAACATCCGCCGCGACACGCGGCCATACAGCCCGTGCGTGCCCTGAATCAGCACCAGATCGGGGCAGACCTGCAGCGCTTTTGACGTAGCCATCGGAGTGTAGACCCCGACCGCTCTCGCCTCGTAGCTGGCCGAGGCGATGATGCCGCGCGTCGTGCCGCCGACAGCGCACTTCTTGCCGCGCAGCGACGGGTCACGTGCCTGCTCGCACGACACGAAGAACGCGTCGGCGTCGAGGTGGACGATGGTCGTGAGCGGTGGCTTCACCCGGCGAACTATGCCGTTTCCACATCCGTTCGCGCAACCGCAACCCGCGCTAAAGCCATCGACGATGCCTCCGGCCCGCACACATCGCTGGCTTCGACGGCGGCTCAGTTTTCGCCGCTCGCCTCGAGCGATTCGAGCGCCTCCGGTTGCCCGGCTTCGGCAGCTTCGCGAAACAATGCCCGGGCACGGACCGGATCGACGGGTACACCGTCCGCGCCCGATTCCAGCAGACGGCCGAGGCGCAGCTTCGCCTGGGTGTGCCCCTGCGCCACAGCGAGCTCGAGCCACGCGGCCGCCAGCACCAGGTCGCTCTCGATGCCTTCGCCGATGTGGAGCATGAGCGCGAGTTGGTACTGGGCATCGGCAAGCCCGTTCATGGCTGCGGTGAAAATCCATTGTGCGGCGGCGGCCTTCTCCTCACGTCCCGTGGCGGCGGCATGCAGCACGATGCCGTAGGCGAGCTGGGCGATCGCGAAGCCGGCCATAGCCGATTTCCGTAGCCACGCAACGGCCTCGCCGGGTTCCCTTTCGGCGACAATCCCCGAGAGTTGCAGACGCGAGAGATTGTACTCTGCGCGCGGGTCGCCCTGATCGGCGGCGGCGCGCAGCCAGCGAGCCCCCGCCTCAGCGTCAAGGGCGACACCCCTGCCCTTGGCATGGCGCACACCGAGCGCGCCCTGCGCTGCGGCAAAGCCCTGCTGTGCCGCAGCGCTTATCCAACGCACCGAGGCATCTGTATCTTGGTCCACGCCATCACCCCGGTCGTAGCAAACGCCCAACCGAAACTGGGCAGCTGGATCGCCAGCCTCGGCCTTTGCATGAAGATCGGCGATGTCCTGCACGGTCATAACGTTGCTGCGCCTAGGCGCACGGCGCCAATCGGCGAAGCATCAGTCTCAGAGGTAGTCGAGCAGCGATTTCTGGAGCAGGTTGG
>CAZXHR010000168.1:0-9314 GCA_964640465.1 uncultured Opitutaceae bacterium | reverse complement strand
CGCCGAATAAACACCTTCCGCCGTTCCGCCCAGCTCCCAACTGCTCCTTATAGGTCCAGTAAACCCCGAAACGAAACCGTGCCATGAATCTCCCCCGTTTCCTCGCCACTGCCGCCCTTCTCCTCGCGGGCGCCAGCGCCGCGCTCGCCGACAGCACCTTCACCTACACGCTCTCCAACAGCCAGGCCACGATCACCGGGTTCACCTCCACGGCGACAGCCAGCGGCTCACTCACGATCCCGGCGACCGTCGACGGCTACACCGTCGTATCCGTGGCCAGGGGCGCGTTCCGGAACCGCACCGCGCTCACCGGCGTGACTTTCGCCTCCGGCAGCGTCACGTCGGTCGGCCCGCAGGCGTTCCAGGGGTGCTCGGGCCTCACGTCGGCCAGCCTGCCCACCGGGCTCACCTCCTTGTCGGCCGGCACGTTCCTGGGCTGTTCCTCGCTCACGTCCGTCAGCCTGCCCGCCGGGCTCACTTCGATCGAGGCGGCCGCCTTTGCGGACTGCACCAAGCTTGCCTCCGTCACCCTTCCTTCCGGGCTCAGGACGCTCGGTGTATCGGCGTTCCAGAACTGCTCCAGCCTGGCCTCCGTCTCCATCCCGTCCGGCGTGGGCACGGTCTCCGCGCATGCCTTCGACGGCTGCACCGCGCTCGCTTCGCTCAGCATGGCATCCGGCGTGGCGATCATCGGGGATCGGGCCTTCGCCAACGCCGACAAGCTCGCCTCCGTGACGTTGCCCGACTCCGTGACCACGGTCGGCGCCGGCGCCTTCTTCGACTGCGATGCGCTCGCTTCGCTCACGCTCGGCAGCGCGGTGTCGTCACTCGGTGAACACTTTGTCGCCGGCTGCGATGCGCTCGCCAGCATCTCTGTCAACTCCGGCAACGGCACCTACGCTAGCGCCTCCGGCGTGCTCTTCAACGCCGCGCGCACGACCCTCATCCTTGTGCCGCCAGCGCTGTCCGGAAGCTACGCGGTGCCCGGCATGGTCACGACCATCGCGCCCGAGGCCTTCTCTCACTGCAGCGCCCTACTCAGTGTCAGCCTGCCGGCCACGATCGCCGAGATTCCAGAAGGTGCCTTCTACTACGCCCACGGTCTGGCCAGCATCGATCTGCCGACGTCGGTCACGGCGATCGGCAGCTGGGCCTTTGCCGGATGCAGCGGCTTGGAGACGGTCACGCTGCCCGCGAGCCTCGCCACGCTCGGCGACGACGCCTTCCATTTCGCGACCAGCCTCACCAAGGCCATCTTCAATGGCAACGCGCCCACGACGGGCGTCACCTTCTTCGACAACACTGCCTCGACGTTCAGTGTCTATTACCTCTCCGGGGCCACCGGTTTCACGACGCCTACGTGGATGGGGTATTCGTGCGCCTGCCTCGATTCTTCGTCCGGAGGCACCGCAACGGCCGTGCCGACGGTCACCACTGGTACGGTCACCGCCGGTCGTACCAGCGCCGTCGCCACGGCGACCGTGGCAGCGGCCAACGGGGCCACGGTCACCGCGCGCGGCTTCGTCTATGCCACGGCGGACAGCCCGACGCTCGAGAGCGGCAGCACGCTGACCGTCGGCAGCGGCCTGGGCTACTACACCGCGACCATCACCGGGCTCTCGGTCAACACCACCTACTACGCCCGTGCCTACGCCACCAACTCCGTGGGGACGAGCTATGGCACCTCGATCGCGTTCACCACCTCATCCGCCATGGCCGTGCCCACGGTTACCAGCTCGGCCAGCACGGCCGACACGACGCCGACCCTCACCGGCACCGCTGAGGCCGGCGCGACCATAACCATCGCCGTCGACGGCACGGTTGTCGGCACCGCCACTGCCGACAGTTCCGGCGCCTGGAGCTACACGCTCTCCAGCCTGGCGGTCGGCGCGCACACCATCGTCGTGACTGCGAGCGACTCGGCCGGCAGCACCGCGAGCACCACGTTCACCCAGACCATCCTCAGCTCCAGCTTCACCGCGCCGGTGCCGGACGGCTATGGCGCGAGCGCCACCGGCGGCTCCGCCGGCACGAGCGTTGTCGTGACCACCGCAGCGGACTTTACCACGTATGCGACTTCATCCAGTGCATACGTGATCACCGTCTCCGGCACGCTGGATGTCGGCACCGTGGCGGTCGCCTCGAACAAGACCATCCAGGGCGCCGACGCGTCCGCCACCATCGACGGCTGCCTGAACCTCAGCGGCGTCTCCAACGTCGTCATCCGCGGGCTCAATCTCGCCAACCCCGACGGCCACGCGCTCCAGCTCTCCAGCGCCACGAAGGTCTTCGTCACCCATTGCAGCTTTCTGGATTGTGCCGGGAAGCAGGTGACGGTCTCGGGCTCCGATCTCATCACGATCTCCTGGTGCGAGTTTGCCGCCACCGTTTCCGGCCAAGCTGCCGTGCAGCTCGGCAGCGCCAGCGAGACCACCACGCCGAAGATCTCGTTCCACCACAACTGGTGGTCGACCGGGCTCGCGAGCTCGCTGCCTGCCGCGGCATCCGGCTATGTCCACCAGTTCAGCGACTACGTGGCCGCCACGGGCAACACCTCCGGCACGGCGCTCTCCGGCTCCGCGCAGCTGCTCTCGGAGGGCAATCTCTACTCCGGTGTGGCGAGTCCGGTGACGGTTTCCGGCTCGGCCGTCGTCCGCGCCAACTCCAACACCTACACCTCCTGCACCGGCACGACCGCCGCCGGCACCGACACGGTCTTCACGCCGACCTACTCGTACGAGATGCTCCCCGCGGCCGAGGTCGCGACCACGGTGGCCGCGCTCGCAGGAAACACTGCCGGTGCCGGATACACTGACCTCGCCACCGGAACGGCGAGCATCACGTCCAGCGCGACGACGGTGAACAGCGGCGCCAGCTGCACACTCACCGCCGTGCCCAGCGGCTTCACGGCGAGCAGCTACCAGTGGCGTCTCGCCAACGCACCGCTCTCCGGCGCGACGAGTTCTACCTACACGATCTCCAGCATGAGCGCCACCACGGCCGGCATCTACACGGTCGCCATCGGCCTGTCCGACGGCAGCACGGTCGTCAGCACGCCCGTCACGCTCACCCTCGGTTCCTCGACGACAACCGACAGTGGCAGCTCGAGTTCGGGTTCGGACTCAAGCACCAGCAGCAGCGGCGGTGGTGGCGGAGGCGATTGCGGCCTCCTGCTGGCTGTCGCCGCGCTCGCCGCTCTTGCCAACCGTCGCCGCCGCGACTGAGGGCGAGTACAGGTTGCACCACAACGCCCCGCGGATTTGCCGCGGGGCGTTGTCGTTTTGCGAACAGAGACTTGTGTGGCGAGGTACTGGATGTGGCTCGTTGGTGCGTGAGGACTGATTTGAAGCTGCTTGGTGCCAGTCAGCTGGCGCGGGCCGTATTGGCCGCGAGCGCCCGCCAGCGGCAGCCGGCACCGGCGAGATGCGCGAGCCCGAGCGCGAGCGCCATGAGCGAGAACACGGGAACCTGCCACGGGAATGCCCCCGGGTATTTCAGCATGACGATCGTCTGCGGGATCAGCGCCAGTCCGCGCAGCGTGTAGAGCGCGCCGACGACCACCAACCCGGCGCGTAGCGCCGGCAGCCGGCGCATCCGTCCGGCGCCCGACCACGCGTAGAGTCCGAACGTGCCCAGCACTACGACGATCCCCAGGCACACCGGCACGATCAGCCAACTGCCGCTGCGGATCATCTCCAGCACCGGGCGTGGAGCGGTGAAGAACCGCGCCGTCGCCTCGCCGGTGAAGATGCAGACGACGTGCAGCAGCGCCAAAGCGAAGTCGGCGAGCGCGCAGGCGATCAGGAGTCGGCGGCCGCATTCCGGCGGCGGGATCGGGGTGGACGGCGAGTTCATGCCGCGAGCGTTTCCTCCCTGCGCTCTCGTCGCAAACGCTCTGTGACGAGCGGTTATTCGGCGGCGACGGTCGGCGGCGACTGCCCGGAGCCTCCCGGCACTGGGACTGCCTTCCCGCTCCCCCTCCGCTCTCTACCACGCTCGAACAGGCCCTCAATATGTCGACGACGTCCTCTGCGGTCCGCCGGCCGCGCGGCCTCATCGTCGCCCCTTTGCGGCGAGTGGATTTCCCTTGGGGCTCGACCTGCGGGGCGCTCCGAGCACGCTCGAAATACCGTATGAATCGTCCCCTGGTTTCGCTCGTTCTTTGTGCCCTGCCGTTCGCGGCTGTCGCGGCCCCCGATGGCGACCCAGCTGCCACCGAGGTCTGGACACCGGTACCGCCCGTCGTTGCCGTGCCGGACGAGACCGGCATCCCGTCGGACGCCGTCGTGCTCTTCGACGGCACGAACCTCGATGCGTGGGAGTCGGAGAAGGGCGGCCCGGCTGGCTGGACGGTGGCCGATGGCGTGCTGACCATTGCGCCCGGTGCCGGCGGCATCCGCACCAAGCGCGGTTTTGCCGACTGCCAGCTCCACGTGGAGTGGCGCAGCCCGGCCGTGGTGACCGGCGAGGGTCAGCGCCGCGGCAACAGCGGCGTCTACCTCCAAGGGCGCTACGAGGTGCAGGTCCTCGACAGCTTCAACAACCCGACGTATGCGAACGGCCAGGCCGCCTCGCTCTACAAGGAGTCCGCGCCGCTGGTGAACGCCTGCCGCGCGCCGGGCCAGTGGCAGACCTACGACATCGTCTTCACCGCGCCGCGCTTCAATGGCGACGGCTCCCTGCGCGCGCCCGCGGTGGTCACCGTTTTCCACAACGGCGTGCTGGTGCAGGACCACGTCGCCCTCGGCGGCCCCACGGCGTGGATCGGCCACCCGCCGTACGAGAAGCACCCGTTCCTCCAGCCGCTCGCGCTGCAGGACCACGGCAACCCGGTCTCGTTCCGCAACATTTGGATCCGCGAGCTGAACACGCGTCCGTTGCTCAACGGCCGCGATCTCGCCGGCTGGTATCCGTTCCTCGAGAAACGCGAGCGCGGGCAGGACCCCGAGGGCATTTTCCGCGTTGAGGATGGCGTGCTGCACATCAAGGGTAGCGAGTTCGGCTACCTCGCCACCGAGGAGAGCTTCGCCAACTACCACCTGCGCGCCGAGTTCAAGTGGGGAGAGAAACGCTACCCGCCGCGCGACCAGTGGAAGCGTGACAGCGGCATCCTCTACCATTTCCCGCTCGGCGAGCCCGACCAGGTCTGGCCGAAGTCCATCGAGTGCCAGGTGCAGGAGGAGGACTGTGGCGACATCTGGTGCGTGGCCGGCGCCACGCTCGAGTCGCCCAACGAGTCGAAGCAGGAGTGGGGCATGAAGCACGTGCTCCGCACCACGAACTTCGAGCATCCGCGCGGCGAATGGAACACCATCGAGATCGTATGCCGCGACGGCGAGATCGAGCACTGGGTGAACGGTCGGCTCGTCAACGCCGGCCGCGAAGCCACGGTGCGCGCCGGCCGAATCCTGCTCCAGAGCGAGGGCGCCGAGGTCTTCTACCGCAACGTGGTGCTCACGAAGTACTGACCGGCGTGGGGCTACTCTCCAACGCGCACCACAGCGAAGGACACGGGCGGGAGGGTGACGGACCAGGTTTTGCCGGTGCGGGTGAAGGCGGCGGGCTCGCCGAGGAGCGGCGTGAGCGCGGCGGGTGATACCGTGGCGGGAAGCTCGGTGGTGCCGCTGCGGTCGGTGGGGTTCAGCGCGACGAGTATCGTTTCGCCCTTGGCGGCGCGGCTGAAGACGAAGGGCCATGCGCGCTGCTCGGCGACGAGCGGCTCGAACTCGCCGCTGGCCTGGAGCGCGGGGTGCGCTTTGCGCAGTGCGATGAGCGCCTGGACGGTGCGGAGGAGTGACTTCGAATCTGAGATCTGAGAGGCGACGGTCGGTCGCGTGGCGGCGGGATCGATCGGCAGGTAGAGCTGGGCGGCGGGCGCGTTGGAGAAACCGGCGTTGGTGGAGGAATCCCATTGCATCGGCGTGCGGCAGCCGGTGCGGCCGTAGCCGCCTTCCTTCGACGGCAGGCCGTCGAGCGCGCGCATGCCGATCTCGTCGCCGTAGTAGAGGAAGGGCACGCCGGGCATGGTGAGCAGAAACGCGAGGGCGACGGCGGAGTCGCGCGCATCGCGGCCGTTGCCAAGGCGCGGGACGGTGTCGTGGTTGCCGCTCGGGATGGCGATGAAGCCCTGGCCGCGGGTGGCGGCGAGGAGCGGGGTGAACTCGTTGAGGAAGACGCGGATGCTCGTCGTGCCGGAGCGGTCGAAGATCGGCGGGGTGACGCCATCGGGACGGAAAAGCGCCTTGTAACCGGGTTTCGCAAACGGCAGGAGAAAGTCCATGTGGAAGCCGTTGGGGATGGCGACCTGCGGTTGCGACCATTCGGAGACCATTGCGCGGTCGGGGTACTCGCGGTCCATCCAGGAGCGGAAGTCGGCCCAGAGTGCGGCGGTGGCGGTGCCGTCGGGATCGTTTTTCACGAGGGAGCCGGCCATGTCGACGCGGAAGCCGGCGGCGCCGAGGTCGAACCAGAAGGACATGATCTTCTTGAGCTCGGCGCGCACGGCGAGCGGGCCGGGGGCGTCGACGGGCTGTTGCCAGGGCGCCTTCGGGTCGGGTTTGGCGTAGCCGTAGTTCAATGCCGGCTGGAAGTGGAAGAAGTTGGGGATGAAGTTGGCGTCGCGCTCGGCGCCGCCCACGACGACCTGCTGGCCGGGGGCGAACCAGGTCCACACGCTGTCGGTCCAGATGTACCAGTCGGAGTATTGGTTACGCTCGTGGCGCTGGGACTGGCGGAACCATGGATGCTGGTCGGAGGTGTGGCCGGCGACGAGGTCGAGCATCACGCGGATGCCGAGCTTCTGCGCCTCGGCGAAGAGGGCGCGCAGGTCCTCGTTGGTGCCGTAGCGCGGGGCGACGCGGTAGAAGTCGGCCACGTCGTAGCCGGCGTCGCCGAAGGGGGAGACGAAGCAGGGGTTCAGCCAGATGGCGTTGATGCCGAGGTCGCGGAGGTAGGGGAGCTTCTCGACGATGCCGCGGAGGTCGCCGATGCCGTCGCCGTCGGAGTCGCGGAAGGTCTGCGGGTAGATCTGGTAGAAGACGGCGTTCTCGAGCCAGGTCGGCGGCGGTTTGGCTGAGGGGGCGGCGTGGGTGGCGAGAACGGCGTTGGCGGACATGGCGAGGGCGAGGAGGATTCGGCGCATGGGGTGGTGCGAGCGAAGAAGAGAGAATGGGATGGATAGGGAGGTAGGGGAAGACTGAGGGCAGCGCAATCCGCGGGGCGGAACTGGCGCGGCAGCGCGGCGATGGCAGCCTTGTAGCGAAAGCCGCCAAGAGTTTCGGCGGGGTGCGGAGCATCGAAACCCTTGGCGGGTTTCGCTACGGGCGGGTCACTTGTAACCGGGGAGGAACTTCTTCTCGGCGCGGAAGAGCTCGAGCGCCATCGCCTTGATCTGCGCGGGCGTGCAGAGCGCGGCGGTGAGCGGGTCGAGCATGAGCGCGTAGATCGCCTTCTCGACGCTGCGCTCGATGGCGGCTTGTGCACCGAGATCGAACAGCGCCATGTTGGCGGCGCAGAGCGCGGCCATCTGCGGCGGGAGCGAGCCGTAGCGCGTGGGCGAGACGCCGTTGCGATCGACCAGACAGGCGACCTCGACGCAGCCGTCGGCGGGGAGATTGGCGATGAGCCGTCCCGCGCCGCGGTGGTTGTTCATCACGTTGCCGTGGATGCGGAAGGGCACGTCCTTCTCGCGGGCCTCGACGATCCACGAGGCGTACTCCCAGCTGCGTTCCCAATCCATGGGCACGCGGCCGGCGAGCATTCCGGCGCGTTCGCGGTCGGCGGCGCGGCGCCATTTCGGCCAGTTGGTGGCGTAGAAGCGCGAGCCGCCGTCGTAGCCGAGGCGGAGGAGGTTCCGACCGGTCTCGCTCTTGCGGTAGTAGGGTAGGTATTCGGAAAGGTGGCCCGAGCTCTCGGTGATGAACGCGCCGAAGTGCAGGCACATGTCCTTGCGCACGAGGTCGCGCTGGCGGTAGCGCAGGGCGTCGACCTCGGATTTGATCCACGGTTTCACGTCGGTGGCGTCGGCGCTGGTGAGCCCGGCGCGGCGCTCGCGCTCTGCGGCGGCGAGATCGGCGGCGAACTTGCGCTGGAGTTGCGGGTAGAGGTTCTTGCCGCGGTGCTCGAGGCGGGTGAACCACGCGAGGTGGTTGATGCCGGCGCAGTCCCAGTCGAGCTCGGGGTAGGGCACGCCGGCGTACTCGGCGAGGAGCTTGCTGGTGCCCTGCACGCTGTGGCAGAGGCCGACGACCGACATCGAGGATCTGCGGCCGGCGGCGAGGCAGAGCATCGCCATCGGGTTGGTGTAGTTGAGCACGAGGGCGCGCGGGCAGAGGCGTTCGCAATCGCGGAGCACGTCGAGCCACACGGGGACGGTGCGCAGGGCCTTGAAGAGGCCGCCGGGCCCGATGGTGTCGCCGATGCACTGGTCGATGCCGTACCGGAGCGGGATGTCGTTGTCGAAGCGCACGCAGGCGGTGCCGCTGACCTCGATGCAGTTCACGACGTAGTCGGAGTCGGCGAGCACCTTGGTGCGGTCAGGCGAGGCGACGATCCGCCAGTTCGTTTTCCCGAGCTGGGCCGCGAGCTTCTCGATCACGCGGTGCATGGTGGCGAGGCGGCCGCGGTCGATATCGACGAGCGCGATGGTGCCGCCCTGTTCGCCGGGGATGCGAAAGAGGTCGTTGAGCAGGCGCGGGGTGAAGCCGCTGCCGGCGCCGAGCATGGTGAGCTTGATCGGCCGCGGCATGGCGCCGGGCAGGCCGCGCGTGGTGGCGTCTTGGGTGTGGGCGGCGTGACCGAGTTTCATGGGTGGGAGGCGAGAGGGGGAAGACGAGTGGCTCTCGGATCGCCGCTCTCACGAGCGGCGCCACGGAGGGGAGATAACGCAGAAAAGAAAAGCCGGCACGCGGAGGGGCGCTCCGGGTGCCGGCCAAAGATTACCGGGGAGGTTACTTCTTGATCGGCGTGAGACGGAGAAAGGCGACGTCGTGCGAGTCGAGGCGCTTGGCGAAGGGCTTGGCGGTGGTGCCGGCGTCCCAGATGGGGGGGTTGGCGCATTCGCCGCCGAGAAACCACTTGTGGTGGAAGTCGATGGCGAGGTCGGCGGGCTTGTCGCCGGTGTTGAGGAGGGCGACGGCCCAGTCGCCGTTGCCGAGCTCGCGTACCCAGATTTCGCGGCCGGGCTCGGCGCGGAAACGCCAGCCTTCCTTGCCGGCCGGGTCCTGGTCGATGGCGAGCGCTTCCTTGTCGGTCATGATGGCGAGGATCTCGGGCGAGCCGTGGCGGATGTCGGCTCCGGCCATGAGCGGGGCGGC
>CAZXHR010000167.1:5949-9352 GCA_964640465.1 uncultured Opitutaceae bacterium | reverse complement strand
CCCAGCCGATGATCCACGCGGCCAGCTCGCCCAGCGTCGCGTAGGCGTAGGTGTAGGCCGAGCCGGCCACCGGCACCATCGAGGCGAACTCCGCGTAGCACAGCGCGGCGAACACGCACGCCAGCCCGGCTACCACGAACGAGAGCATGATCGCCGGCCCAGCCTTGTCGTGCGCCGCCTGGCCGGTGACGACGAAGATTCCGGCGCCGATCACGCAGCCGATGCCGAGACTGGTGAGCTGGAGCGGACCGAGGGCGCGGCGCAGGCGGTTGTCGCCCTCCGCTTCACGGTGCAGTTGTTCGATGCTCTTGCGGGCAAAGAGATGTTTCATGCGCGGGACTTCGGGGCACTCGCGATGGGGAAGTCGCGTAAGGAGTAGGTCCCGGTCTCATAGGGAAACGCCCGGCGTTAGTCCAGTGCGAGCCGGCTTCACCCGCGTCGTAGCTGAACGGCGGAGCCGTTCAGCCGGTCGGGAGGTAGGACGGTTTCTCCGAAACCGCCGTAACCGTCGCCCGCGCCCGGCGCGGGAACTGAGGCGGACGTTTCGGAGAAACGTCCCTACCCCGCCACCCTCACCGCCCGCCGTACCAGTCGATCTTCCGCGTCGCCCACATGCCCACACCGAGCAGGACGAAGAACGCGGCCGTGCCGGCCAGCAGCGCATAGTCCTGCAGTTGCAGGATGAAGTAGAGGTACGCGTAGGTGCCGGCCAGCCCGCCGCCCACGATGCCGCACCGCTTCCCGGTCCGCAGCACGCTCGCGCTGTAGCCGGTCACCAGCACCGTGCTCGCCGCCGCCGCCGCGCCGTATGCCAGCCCCGCCGCGATGAACTCGCTGAGCGCGAGGTAGCCGAGGAAGAACAGCACCAGCGCCGCACCGACCATCAGGTACTGGAGCGGATGGATGCGCAGCTTCGCCGTGACCTCGAAGAGGAAGAAGTTCGCGAACACGAGCACAAGGAAGAGCACGCCGTACTTGATCGCACGCTCGACCAGCCGGTAGGCGTCGACGGGCTGGAGCAGCGTCACATCCACCGCCGAACCTGCAATCTGGTGACACCCCACCTCGCTCTGCCCGGCGCCCTCGGTCCACTGCTGCGGATAGCCGCGGCCGAAGTACGACTGCTCCCAGGTCGCCTCGAACCCCTCCGGGCCGACCTTCCGCCGGATCGGCAGCGCCGCACCACCGAAGCGCGGATCGACCCAGCTCGACTTGAGCGTCACCCGGTTCTGCGCCCCGACCGGAGCCACCGCCAGCCGCGTGCTGCCTTGCAGCGTCATCTCCAGCGCGAACGTCACTCCGGCGGCCGCGCTGTCGGCATCGATCTTCACAGGCGCCTCCAGCGTTTCGCTCCAGTCCTCGCGCGGGGCACCCGGTTCGAGCGGCGCCCCCTGCCCGCCCCACTGCACGACCGGCGCCGCGCGCAAACCGCGCGGATACGTGAGGGCGACGATCACCCGCGCCTTCGCCCACTCGTAGCTCGCGCCCTCGACGCCGATGGCGGCCGTCGACGGGCGGAACCGGCCCCGCACCGCCAGTTTCGTTTCATAGACCGGGATGGTGAAGATACCGCGGTAGCGCAGCGAGGGGTCGAGCTGGCCCGACACATCGAGCTCCTCCGGCAGGAAGTAGGCCCATGCGCGCACCGTACGGACCTCCTCGGTCCGCACCGGCACGCCGCGCGAGTCGTTCACCTCGCGCACGGTCTTCGCAGCGTAGGTAAACGGCACCGCCAACACCGGACCGGCCAGTGTCTGTTCGCCGCCCCAGGTCTTCGCGATCTCCTCCCGTGCCTCGTCGCGGAAGCCGAGCCGCTCTCGCCGCACGCCATCTACCAGCAACAGCGCGATCCAGAGCAGGCCGATCAACACACCGATGGCGAAAAGCTTGAGCCCGGTGGCGAAGGCCTTGGATGTGTTCGCCGGTAGAGTTGCAGCGGCGGGGATGGGCGGAGGCAGGTTGGTTTCCATGCCCCGACTCTCGCACACCACCGTGAAGCGACGATGAAGTCGGTATGAAGAGTCGGCGAAAAGCGCCGTTCGGCCTCAACGCCGACGCCGCAGCCAGACCGCCGCTCCCAGCGTCGCCAGCCCGAGCAGCACCGGCACGGTCGCCGGCTCGGGAATCGTCGTAAGGATCTGGCTGCGGTAGGCGGAGATGTCGGCAAAGTAGGTCGTGTTGCCAGTTACTGCCGTACTCCCGGGCTGGCCCTCATAGGTGTCGATGTACGCCATGATGCCGACAAGACTCCAGGAGTCGCTCCCGCCCTTGCTAAACACCCCGCCGCCGGAATCCCCCACCGCTCCTTGCGCATCGTCGTCCTGAGCATCGAAGGTCGTGTAGGTGCAATCGGTCACCCACGCACTAGATGTCTTACCTGTGGCTACGTATACATTCCCGGAAACGGTGTTGGTCCCCCAGCGCAACGTGTTGCCGGATGCCCAGTCGTAGCACTGCACCTCGGTCGCGCCGGCCACGAGCGTCGTCCCGAGCCATGTCGGTTTCCCATCCACAGTGCCAACATATCCGGTTGTCGGATCTGTAACTCGGTTCCGCCCGTTCCCGATCATCGTCACAGAGGCACCGGTCATAAGCTGTGAGCTCGCCAGAGGCAGCAAGGACCAGTCCAGCGGGCTGACAATCCGGTAGAGTAGCAAGTCGGCCTTGGCCCCGCCGACTGTCGTCAACTGCACTGCCGACCCGGCCACCGCCGAGTAGGACACACCGCCCAACGCAAAGCTTCCCTGGCCCACATGGGCGGCCGTCAACACCCAGTCCGCACCGCCCACGCTGCCGAGGTAGACGCCGGTGCAGCCATTAACGATACCCACGCGGTCCCACGGAGCCCCGTTGCTCGGCGCTGTGGTGTTCTGCGTGCCGTCGCCACCATAGACGATCACCGCGCGCACAATGCCGGGCAGCAGCAGCGTAACTGCGAGAGCGAGAAAGTGCGGTATCCGGCTCATGCACAACGGATCAAAACCACCCGCAGCATCGCGCCAAGGGCAAACCGGCCGCCCCTACGCCACCGGCAGTCGCAGCGTCGCGCACGCGCCGCCCACGGCGCGGTTGACTAGCTCGACCTCGCCGTGGTGCAAGTGCGCGATCTCCCGCACGAGCGCCAAGCCCAGCCCGGTGCTCTTCCGCCCGGTCGCCGGCCGCTCCAGCGAGTAGAATCGCTCGAAGACCCGCCCGAGCGCATAGTCGGGAATGCCGGGGCCATGATCCTCGACGGCGAACTCGACCTCCCGATCCGTCGCACGGACACGGAGTTCGACCCGCCCGCCGCGGGGCGAGAACTCGACGGCGTTCTGAACGAGATTCGCCAATGCCTCGCGCAGCAGCGCCCGCTCGACGATCTGCTCGATGCGCCCCGACTCCGCGCGCAGGTTCTCCAGGAAAC